>JAZKXS010000162.1:0-11278 GCA_045611745.1 Faecousia sp. | reverse complement strand
TTGCCGTGTTATAATAGTAGCGTAGAAAACCAAAACAAAGGAGAAACCGCTATGCAACGCAAGCAATTTACATTTTACCGATCCTTCTACGAGAGTATCCAAAATCTAAAAACCAACCGAGAAAAGCTGCAAGCCTATGAGATCCTATGTAAATACGCCCTTGATGGAGATTTGCCGAAGCTGACAGAACAGAAATCTGCAGTTTTGGCAATTTTTTCTGTGTGCAAACCCATCATAAACCGTTCTCGCCAGCGGGCTTTTCGCACTTTGCAGGAAGCCACTTTGTCACAACAAGATAAAGACTAAGATGAAGATAAAGTGTAAGATAAAGCGTAAGACAAAGAAAAAGAAAAATATAAAGAAATATATAAAATCAGAGTAAAAGAAAAACGTTACTTTTATATAATGTATTTTTGGTTGTGGAAAACTCTGTGGAAAACCCCCTTTTTCCTGTGGAAAAGTCTGTGGAAAACCAATATGTCGTAAGGAACGCTCCCCTCCCCAAAACAATCGTAGGGGCGACGTCCCTCTTAGTTGATAATGGATAGTGGATAGTTATGGTGTCTGCTCCGCAGACAAAATTAAAATCATTGCAAAGCAATTCCTCAACTATCAACTCTCAACTCTCAACTATCAACTATCAACTCTCAACTAAAAAAGACCCCCCGAAGGGAGTCTTTTTCATTACTCTGTGGGCTCAATGTGCCAAATTTCGTTGGCATACTGGGCAATGGTTCTGTCGGAGGAGAACTTTGCACCGCTTGCCACATTTACAAGGCACTTGCGGCCAAAGGCCAGCCGATCGGCATAATCCCGATTGACCCGCAGCTTGGCATCCATATAAGATGCATAATCCAGCAGCAGGAAATAATGGTCAGCCTTGTGCCAGTGGGTGCCGTCCAGCAGGGCGTGATACAGCTCTCGCTGACCGTCATCGGTAGGCACAGTGCCGTCCACCAAGGTATCAATGGCTCTGTGGAGATAGGGATTATAGTCGTAAATGCCACGGGCATAGTAGCTGTCCCGGGCGTTATTGATTTCCTCGACCGTAGCGCCAAAGATATAGTTATTCTCCATACCGGCTTCCTTGACGATCTCCACGTTTGCGCCGTCCAGGGTACCCAGCGTCACAGCACCGTTGAGCATCAGCTTCATATTGCCGGTGCCGGAGGCCTCTGTGCCGGCAGGAGAGATCTGCTCGGAAACGTCGGCAGCCGGGATAATATGCTCGGCATAGGAGCAGTTGTAGTTCTGGACAAAGACAACCTTCAGCTTTTCGTGAACGTCGGGGTCATTGTTGATCATACGGGAAATGCGGTTAATATAGCGGATCACCGCCTTGGCACGGGCATAGCCGGGGGCAGACTTTGCGCCAAAGAGATAGACGGTGGGCTGGAAGTCGGGCAGCTCGCCATTTTTCAGCCGGAAATAGATATCCACAATGGAAAGGGCGTTGAGAAGCTGGCGCTTATACTCGTGCAGGCGCTTGACCTGGACATCGAACATAAAGTCAGGGTTGAGGATCACATTCTCCTGCTTGTGGATAACCGCGCAAAGCTGCTCTTTCTTCTGCCGCTTGATGGCATTAAACTGCCGCACCAAATCGTCGTCGATCATGGGCTTGAGACGATTGAGCTCACTCAGATCCTTCAAGAAATCGCTGCCGATGCGGTACTTGATAAGCTGGCTAAGCTCGGGATTGCACAGACCCATCCACCGACGGGGGGTGACACCGTTGGTCTTATTCTGGAAGCGCTCGGGATACACTGCGTACCAGTCCTTAAAGACGTCGTTTTTAAGAATTTCGGAGTGAATTTCCGCAACGCCGTTAATATAGCTGGCCACATAAATGCTCAGGTTTGCCATATGAGCGGTGTTGTCCCGAACGACGAAAAGCTGGGGATGCTCGGCTTTCAGCCGGTTGTCAATTCGCAGGATAATTTCCACAATTTCCGGCACAACGCTGCGCATCAGCTCCAGATCCCACTTTTCCAGCGCCTCACCCATAACGGTGTGGTTGGTGTAGCAGAATGTCTTTTGCGCCAGCAGGAAGCTCTGCTCAAAGTCCATACCCTCCAGCATCAGCAGTCTGATCAGCTCGGGGATAGACATCGCCGGGTGGGTGTCGTTGAGCTGGACACAGTAAAACTCGGCAAAATGGGACATATCCGTGCCGTGGTTTTCTTTATATACCCGGAGCATATCCTGCAGCGATGCGGACGACAGCACATACTGCTGCTTAATACGCAGGCGCTTGCCCTCCCAGGTGGAGTCGTTGGGGTAAAGGACACGGGTAATGTCCTCGGCCTTGTTTTTCTGGGTCAGGGCACGGAGATAGTCCTGGTCATTAAAGGCGTTAAAGTCCAGCTCCTCCTCTGCCTCGCACTGCCACAGCCGCAGCGTACCCACATTGTCCGTGCCATAGCCGATCACCGGCACATCGTAGGGAACTGCCACCACCGTATGGTCGGGGAATTGGATCTTTACAGCGTGGTTATACCGACGGTAAGACCAGGGATCGCCGAATTTCGCCCAATCGTCAGCCACTTCCCGCTGGCTGCCGTAATCATCAAAGCTCTGCTTAAACAATCCGAAGCGATACCGCAAACCGTAGCCGGATAGGGGGATATTGGTGCTGGCGGCAGAGTCTAAAAAGCAAGCAGCCAGTCTGCCAAGACCGCCGTTGCCCAAGGCCGCATCTTCCACGTCCTCCAAAATGGCAAGGTCAACGCCACGGTCGGCAAAGAGCTTTTTCATCTCCTCCAAAATGCCCATATTGTAGAGGTTGCTGTACACCAGCCGGCCGATGAGATACTCGGCAGAGATATAATAAGCCTTTCTGCTGTGCTGACGGGCGGCCTTACTGTGGCTCCAGTTGTCTGCCAGGGCCATCATCACCGCCGTACCCAAAGCGCTGTGCAGCTGCTGGGCAGATGCCTCCCGGAGGGAAACGTCCTGGGTGTATTTCAGCTGGGCTTCTGTCCATTTGAGAATATCAACGCAATTATATTTCATTTTTCTGCTCCTGTCCAAGTGGCCTGCGCCACCAAAATATCTATATATTCTATGGAAAAAAATATACCCGGTGCAGCTCCGAAACAAAACACCGCACCGGAAAAAACGCTATCAATAGAGTAATATAAATTCCCCATTTTGTCAACTACCAACTATCAAGACCGTGCCAGGAGATTGCCACGTCGCTGCGCGCCTCGCAATGACAACAAAAATCGTCAATTTATAAAAAACGCTCCGCAGCAAAGTGCTGCGGAGACGCTTTATGTAGAAGCTTAAGCTTCCAGATTGATGCCGGTCTCCATGCCGAACACGTGGCAGTTGTTGCCGCCGAAGGTCAGCTTGGTGGTCACGCCGGCAGACAGTGCCTTGACCTCGTTGAGGGTCATGTTGGAAATGTCAACGATGGCAATGATGTCCTTATCGCCTACGGTCAGGTGCAGGTGGACGGTGGAACCCATCATTTCGTGAACGGAGATGGTGCCCTCCACGCCCTTGTCGTCAGCAGACAGGGCAATGTGCTCAGGACGCAGACCCAGCTTAACCAGCTGCTCAGGAACATTGTTGGCAGCCAGACGCTCCTGCTTCTCGTCAGACAGAACGACGGTGTGGCCGCCCAGCTCAACAGCATACTTGCCGTCGACCTTCTTGAGCTGAACATTGTCAAAAATGTTCATCTGGGGAGAGCCGATGAAGCCTGCAACGAACAGGTTGTAGGGGTGGTTGAACACTTCCTGAGGAGTGCCGACCTGCTGGATGAAGCCGTCCTTCATAATAACGATACGGTCGCCCAGAGTCATAGCCTCGACCTGGTCGTGGGTAACGTAAATAAAGGTGGTATCGATACGCTCACGGAGCTTCAACAGCTCAGCACGCATCTGGTTACGCAGCTTGGCGTCCAGGTTGGAAAGAGGTTCGTCCATAAGCATAACCTTGGGGCTGCGGACGATGGCGCGGCCGATGGCCACACGCTGACGCTGACCGCCGGACAGAGCCTTGGGCTTACGGTTCAGCAGGGGGGTAATGTCCAGGATCTCAGCAGCTTCACGAACCTTAACGTCGATCTCTGCCTTGGGCATATGGCGCAGCTTCATAGCAAAAGCCATATTGTCATAAACAGTCATATGGGGGTACAGAGCGTAGTTCTGGAAAACCATGGCGATGTCGCGATCCTTAGGAGCTACATCGTTAACCAGACGGTCGCCCACGTACAGCTCGCCTTCGGAAATTTCTTCCAGACCGGCGATCATACGCAAGGTGGTGGACTTACCGCAGCCGGAAGGACCGACGAGAACGATAAATTCCTTATCGGCAATATCCAGATTGAATTCCTGCACAGCGACAACGCCTTGGGCAGTAATCTGCAGATTGGCCTTTTCCTTGCCGTCGTCTACCACTTCGACCTTCTTTTTCTTCTTTTCCTGCTTCTTGCGCTCCTTAGCGTCATCAGCAGTGAAGGGGTAGATCTTCTTAATGTTTTTCAGGGTAACAGTTGCCATACTTCTTAACTCTAAGCATACCAAATCCTTGCATATGCTCTCACCGACGCCGAGTAAAAAACAGCGAAGGCTTTACGACATGTCTCCACTATGCCGCACCGTGAGTCAAACGGATTTTTCCTCCTCTAAATTGACAGATGCCGTCTATATTGGTGGAGTAGACGGCATAAGCCAAGATATGGATATGATAGCATAAAAATTTGACAAACGCAACTGCTATTTTGTACAAATTTTTATAATTCTTTTATGGATAATAACAAAAAACCAATGGACAATGAACAATGGAGAATGAACAATTTTCTCTCGTAGGGGCGACGACTCGGCCCCCTCTTAGTTGATAGTGGATAGTTGACAACGGAAACTATCAACAAAAAAAGCGGCACCCGTAATGGGTACCGCCAAATATGTATAACAATGCTTAGCTAAACCACTTTTCCCATTTCGTCCAGTTACCGTCGGTATAGTCGGTAATATCCCAACCTAAGAAAGAAGTAATGCCATCAGCTTCAGTATCCCAAGCCAAATTCTCCTCGGAGACGAAGCAAACGACCTCAGCCTCGGGAGAAACATACAACTCTTTCATAATAACTACCTCGCAATCCATAGAATTTTATATGTGCGCAATCTATCAGTAAATTATTTCACATTTAAGATACCACTCTTTTTCCTGTTTGTCAATACATTTTTTCATAAAAAAGAGACTATTTTTATATTTTCCCCCGCCATCTGCCATCAAGGCCACAGCTCCTCCAGAATTCCCAGATCCCAAGCTAAGCGAGACAGCACATACTTATCCCGAATATCCTTGGTGGCCTGAAAGGTCAGCTTGGCACACTCTCTGTCCACACCGATGGCGTTCAGCTCCCGGGGAATTCCGATGGTATCCAGAATGGCCGCCAGCGCCTCTACCGAGGGCAATTCCTCGTCAATGATCTTTAAAATAGCCTCCCAATTATCTGCAATTTTCTGAAATCTTGCCGGGTGGGTGGATTTGTCGTATTTGCCTTCCTTTTTCTCCTGGGCGATCATGGTCTCGCCGCTGTTGCCGAGGAATTGGCGCAGCTGGTCGTTCCAAGCTTCTATATCAAAGGCCTCTACCGCAGCGTAAGCTTTCTCCTTGCAGGGCGTTATTTTCTTGACGGCTTCGTAAAGCTCCACCGCCTTCATCGTGGCCATAGCGCACTGGATTCCGTGCAGATCCACCTGAGTGCCGAATTCCAACCCACGCATATCCCAAACGTGGCTAAAATAATGCTCCACACCGGAGGCCGGACGGGAAACACCGGCATAAGCCATAGCCACTCCGCCAATGACCAGCCCTTCAAACACCGCCTGCACCGCCCCATCTTCCCGTTTCAGAAGCCCCTGGGCATTGTCCACGCACTTTTTAAGGGCGCTACGAATAAGCTGCGCCACACGCTCGCAGTAGTACTCCCCGGTAATGAGGCTGCCGATGCGCCACTCAGCGATGGAAACATACTTGGCAAGCATATCCCCCAGACCGGCTTTTAGCATATGCTCCGGGGCTTGCTTTAAAATGTCAATGTCCCCAATGATCACATCTGCGCAGCGGCTATTGATGGAAACCTTCAGCCCGTCCATAGACATAGAGGACGTAGCCGATGCGTAGCCGTCCATGGAGGGCGCAGTGGCCACAATGATGTATTTCCGTCCGGACACGCTGCTAAGTATCTTGCCAATATCATTGATCACACCGCTTCCCACACCGATAATAAGGTCGCAGGAACGATCAAAGTGCATAAATGCCGAGCCGACAGCTTCTTCGTTTGGCTCTAACGCCGCCTGCCCAAATACATAGCTTGTGTAGCCGATGCCATTTTCCTGCAAAATACTTTCAACTAAGCAGCCGGCGGCCTTGTATGTATTTTTGTCCGCCAAAAGAAAGGGCTTTTTTGCCCCATACTTGGCAATATATTCCGGCAAGCGGCTCACAACGCCGCTGCCTACCACCACATCGTCAATATCAATATGATGCTCTCTGCCGCAGCAGCAGTATTTTGATCCTAAATAATTTTCCATAAAAGGCCTCCCGCCCACTTTCTTATAAATCCATAATAGCTTTCAAATGCCAATCTGTAAAGAGCGAAACGCAAAATACGGCTACAACAAAATTATTTTGGAAAATCAGGTGCAAAATTTCATGACCTGTGTTATAATCCAAAAAACATCACCATTGTCTTTTGGAGGCACACATATGGGAAAGCTCATACTCGACGCAGAACTGAAAAAGGCCTTGGATGACGGCTTTGACGCCCACTTTGGCGGCAAGCCCACACGGTATTTCTCCGCCCCCGGCCGTACGGAGATCGGTGGCAACCACACCGACCACCAGCGTGGCAAAGTTTTGGCAGCTGCGGTGAATTTGGATACGGTGGCCGCTGTCCGTGAAAACAGCACAAACTACATTCGTATAAAGTCTGACGGCTACCCCCTTTGCCAGGTGGATATTCGGACGCTGACCCCCGTAGAGGCGGAAATCAACACCACCCCTGCCCTGATTCGTGGCGTGGCCGCCCGGTTTCAGGCCCTTGGCTGCGCCCTCTCCGGCTTTGATGCCTATGTGCAGTCCACCGTCCTCCCCGGCAGCGGACTGAGCTCCTCGGCAGCCTTTGAAGTCCTCATTGGCACGATCCTCAACCACCTGTTCTTCGGCGGCAAGCTGAGCCAGCCGGATATCGCCAAAATCGGTCAGTGGGCAGAAAACGTATTTTTCGGCAAGCCCTGCGGACTGATGGATCAAATGGCATCTGCCGTTGGCAACCTTGTGCATATCGACTTTTCCCAAAAAGAAAACCCGGTCATTCGCCCGGTAGATTTTGATTTTTCCACCTCCGGCCACGCCCTGTGTATCATCGATAGCCGTGCCAGCCACGCAGACTTGACCGACGAATACGCTGCCGTCCCCGGGGAAATGAAGGCCGCTGCCGCCTACTTTGGCAAAGAGGTGCTCACAGAAATTGAGGAGGCGGATTTCTACGCCGCCCTCCCCCAGCTGCGAAAGGCCTGCGGTGACCGGGCTGTGATGCGCTGCATCCACTTCTACGAGGAAAACGCCCGTGTGGAGAAGCAGGTAGCCGCCTTGGAAAATGGGGATTTTGACGCTTTTATGGCCCTTGTCACCGAAAGCGGAAATTCCTCCTGGATGTGCCTACAAAACGTCATTCCGGCAGGCTATAAAGCCAATCAGGATGTGGCCGTTGCCCTTGGCCTTTGCAAGCATTACCTCCAAGGCAAGGGCGCATACCGTGTCCACGGCGGTGGTTTTGCCGGAACGGTGCAAGCCTTTGTACCCTTTGAGATTCTGGAGGATTTCCGTGCCGGCATTGACAGCGCCTTAGGCCAGGGCGCCTGCCACGTCCTTTCCATTCGCCCCCAAGGCGGCACAGAAGCCTTTGCTAAATAATAAGAAGCGTAAAGCGGTATCCGCTTTACGCTTTTATGTTATTCTTCCAGCGCCTGCCGCAGCTTCTCCAGCGCCCGTTTTTCGATACGGGATACATAGCTGCGGGAAATGCCGATTTGCTTTGCCACCTCCCGCTGGCGTTTGGGCGTATACCCTGCCAGCCCATAGCGGTGCAGTACCACTTCCCTTTCCTGCTCTGTCAAGCACGTATCCACCGCCTGACAGACCTTCTGAAGCTGCTGCCGCCTGTTTACCTGCTCCAGCATATCCTCACCGCCGCTGACCACGTCCATAAGGGACAGCTCTGCCCCTTCCGTGCCCGTTTCTATGTAATCCGACAAGGAAACATCCTGGCTGGTTTTGCGCTGACTGCGAAAATACATCAGAATTTCATTTTCCACACACCGGGCGGCATAGGTAGCCAGCCGCGCTCCTTTTTTCCGGTCAAAGGTGGTAATCCCCTTGATAAGACCGATGGTACCGATGGAGATCAGGTCCTCCTGATCTGCCGTTTGGGCATAGTATTTCTTCATAATGTGGGCAACCAGCCGCAAATTGCGCTCAATCAGCACATTTCGCGCCTCTAAATCCCCTTTCTCTGCCCGATCTAAATAGTAGATTTCTTCCTCCTCCGTCAGAGGCTTGGGAAAGCTCCCTGTGGATAGCTGCAGTGCGTACATAAGTCCGCTGAGCATCAGCCAAACAGCGGCGATCATATGCATCACCCCCTATAAAATAACCGATGACCAAATCTTCTTTGGTCATCGGTTATTTAATGGTATTCACCATAGCAAGTCCAGTTTCCTATTTTTCGTCCAGTCCAAGCCGGGCCAAAAACGCCTGCATTTGCTCTGCTTTTTCCTTATCAAGGGTGTTATTGGCGGCAATTTCCGATTTTGCCATTTTTGCCACACTGGGACGCAGCAGCATAAACCACCGCCGCAGCTGCATCACCGGCAGAAGATAGGGATGCTTTTGCAGCACCGGGTAATAGCGCTTCAGCTTCTCATAAGGAGCAAAAATACGGGACAGTAGATATCCCAGCCGTCCGCCCTTCTTTTTTTGCCCAATGGCGACCCGGTTATCCACCGAACCATAAAGACCGCCCTGTAAAAGGAAAGCCTCCATTTGCAGCGCCACTTCGTCGGGCGCTTCTGTGCCAAACCAAACCCGGCTCAGCCCCCGGCAAGCCTCTGCAAACTGCAGCAGCCTGCCCTTGGCAAGGAGCCTATTCCTTGCCGAAATATCCACATTCTCCATGCGGTCCAATATCCACAGATCCATAAACGGACGGATACCGCAGCCGCCGTTTTCAAAATGCTTTGCCATATGGGCGATGTGGTAGTAATAGAAAAAAGCATCGCTCATTTCGTAGCAAAAACGGCTGTTTTCCCGAGGCGCAGCATTTTCCCATACCCTTTGCAGCACCTCGATGGCATCATTTGCCCGACCTTCCTCCACCAAATCAAAGTGGAGCTCTATATGCACCCCGTCGGGACTCATAAGCAAAACATCGTGGGTGGTGCGGTCTTTCAGGGTGTACCCCAGCGTGTCCGTCAAGGAGGAAGCCGCCCGCTCCAAATCCTCGGTATGTACAAGGATGTCGATGTCGCAGCTTGTGCGCATCCAGCCATGGGGATAGTAATTGCGCAGCACCGCGCCCTTTAGGGGCAGGAAAGGAATTCCTGCTATTTCCAGCGATTTTGAAACATTTTTGAGGGCAAACTCCCCTTTTTCATAGCGAAAAGCGGCGTTTAATATATGTTTTTTCATCTCGCTACGGGCTTGGGGCATCAGGCCGTTTTCCTGCATTCCCAGAGCCACAAGATGCAAAACATCCTGCTCTGCGGCAAGGTTCAGCAGCTCCCTTACTTCCAGGCTGTCAAACTGCGCCAACTCCCTTTCCGTCAGCTTTCCGCCGTCGATGGCGCAGCGCAGCAACGCAAACAATATGGAAACGGTTGTTCTCTGTTCCATCGCACTTACCCCCAATCTTACCGTGTAATTCCCTTATATTCCTTTTTTACCTGCTCGTAGCTTTCCAAATTGCCGATGTCATAACGTTTTCCCGGCATTTCCATAGCATGAACGACCCTCTGGGTGCAAAGCCAGGCAACGAAGCTACCCGGCGCATCTGTTCCGCAGCCGCCTTCAATGCCCTTTTGCACCAATTGGGTGTCAGCTGCCGAGTAATAGTAAAAGGGCGGACAGCACCAATGGGTCTGGGGAACAGCCGGTTTTTCTTCCATATGCAGGACCTTGTCCTTTTCGTCAATGGTGACAACGCCGCATTTGCAAAGCTTTCTCTCCTCCGGCTCGAAATAGCGCATAATGCAGGAGGTGTTTTTCTCCTTGGCATATGCCATAAAGCGCGTCAGGCTGAAATCCAGCACATTGTCGCCGGCAATCACCAGCAAATCTGTGTCAAGCCCAAGGGTTTCTATGGCAAACTGAATGTCCTTCACTGCGCCCAAACGGGTCTCGTTAGAGTCCGTTCCGTCGTCCACCACCGTAATTTTCTGCCGTTTTCCCTTTGCCCAGGAAGCAAAATGATGGGCGTACTTGTGATTGGAGATCACAACATATTCGTCCACCATACCGGCCGTGTCAATATCGTCTACCAGCCAATCCAAAATGGTTTTCTCCCCCACCGCCAAAAGGGGCTTGGGAAAATTCTCCGTTAGGGGATACAGCCGCGTGGCATACCCCGCCGCCAAAATCAAACATTTCATAGCTTCACTCCGTCTGCGCTTTGGCAAATATGCACGGAATACTTCCCTTTCAGATGGGGAAAGGCCTTCAGGTATTCCTCTGTTACCGCCCGCACAATACTTTCTTCCTGTTCCGGGTCGATGATGGCAAGGCAGCAGCCTTTGAAGCCTGCTCCTGAGAACCGACCGCCGTAAATGCCCTTGGTTTCGGTCATAATCTCATAAAGCTTTATCAGCTCCGCAGAGCCGGTCTCCCAGTTATGAATGGAGCTGTATCCGCTTTCAAAGCAGAGCCTGCCAAAAGTTTCCAAATCGCCCTTTTCCCAAGCCTCTGCGCCCTTTTCTACCCTCTGTAACTCCGTATAGAAATGCTCCGCCCGTTTGCGCCAGTTTTCCGGCAGCTTATCCTTGTACTGCTCATAAACCGCCCGTGGCACATCACGCAGATGGGTCTCCTCAAATTTCCCGTAAGGCATACCGGCGTAGGCCTTGAGGGCGTAGGCGGCGCTGCGGCACTCGTCCACACGCATATTAAAGGCAGAACTGGCAAGGCTGCGCTCCATTCCGCTAAAGAAAATGGCGAACTTATAGCGCTTCATATCCTTATGCTGGGGAATTAAGGTATAGCTGTC
>JAZKXS010000161.1:0-9613 GCA_045611745.1 Faecousia sp. | reverse complement strand
TGATCAAAAAATTCGGTCTTGACCCAAAATGGGTTCATGGCCATAATCCGGATGCCGTCTTTTTTTAGCTCAGGCAAAATGGCACGGGTGTAGCTGAGAACAAAGGATTTGGTTGCGCCATATGTGGCGATATAAGGCACAGGCTGGAAGGCGGACATACTGTCAAGCTGCAAAATGTGGCTGCCCTTTGTCATATAGGGCAGACAAAGCCGGGTCATAGATACCAAGGCTTTGCAGTTCAGGTCGATCATTTTCAAATCATCTTCCAGAGGAACGTTCTGGAATTTACCAAACTTGCCAAAACCGGCGGCGTTGACCAAAAGGCGGATATCCGGCTTTATTTCCGCCAAAAGGGCGGATAAACGGTCAAAACTTTCCGGGTCGCACAGATCCATCGGCACAGGACGGATAGGGTAGGGGCACTCCTCTTTCAGGGCGTTCAGTGCGTTTTCCCGACGGGCAATGACCCAAACCTCGTCTACCGCTTCATAGCGATGAAATTGGCGGACAAATTCCCGTCCCATACCGGAGCTTGCGCCGGTTATAATGGCAATTTTCATACAATATTCGTCCTTTCCTGTAAATATAGAACTGCGGCATTTAAAAGGGCTTCCCGTTCATTGGGGAGCTTTTCGTCTAAAACGCAGTCCAGCAGATAACCGAGACCTTCTCCTAAGGTTTTGTCCTCGGGGAAGCCGATAGCCATAAGATCCTTGCCGTTGACGGCCAGATCTTTGATACGCAGACACTGTCCGTCGGCAATAATGTTGTCAATAAGTGCCTCTACCAAAGCAAAGGGCGGCATGTTGTCGATCACGCCTTTGCCGGCATAGTCGGCTCGCTGGAAGGTGAGCAGTGCCCGGATATTTTCTTCTCCGTAATGGCTTAAGCGGCGGCGGAGAACAGGAATCTCCGGAGGCATAGGCAGCATATGGTTTTTGATCAGAAAGACCACTTTTTCCCGCAGCGCAGTGGGAGCTTTCAAACGCAGAAGAATTTTGTTTGCCATTTCGGCGCTTACGTCTGCGTGCCCGTAGAAATGGCCACGACCGTTTTTATCTTGGGTAAAGGAGTCGGGCTTGCCTACATCGTGGAGCAGCGCTGCCCAACGCAAAGCAAGTTCCGGGGGTGTATTTTCAACCACATAAGCGGTATGGGTAAATACATCGTAAGCGTGATGAGGACTTCTTTGCTGGAAATTCACGGACTTTGACAGCTCGGGGATCACTTGCAGGAAGATGGGGGTAAAGCGCAGCAGGTCCCGGGCCTCGCAGATAGTCAGAATTTTGCACATTTCCTCAAATACCCGTTCCCGGGAGAGGTTTTTCAAAAGGGGCGCTTGCGCGATCATTGCCTTGCCGGTCTTTGCATCTGGGGTCATGCCGAAACGGATGGAGAATCGAACGCCACGCAGAATACGCAGAGCGTCTTCGTTAAACCGCTGTTCCGGAATTCCAACCGTACGCAGAATTTTCTTTTTTAAATCCACAGCGCCGTGATAGGGATCTTGCAAGCCGATAACAGGGGAGTAAGCCATGGCGTTTATGGTGAAATCCCGACGGGCCAGATCTTCCTCTAAATCGTCAACGAAAGAGACCCAGCTGGGGTGGCGGTTGTCTTTGTATTCACCCTCGGCACGGAAGGTGGTAATCTCGTATACAATACCATCGATAATAACGCCTACGGTGCCGTGCTTTTCTCCTGCCCGTACAAGCTTGTATTGGGAGAAAACATCGGCGATTTGATCGGGGGTGGCAGAGGTGCAAAGATCATAGTCGTGCACAGGTTCGCCAAGCTGAGTGTCCCGGACGCAACCACCCACAGCATAGGCAGGGAAACCGGCATTTGTCAATGTGCGGATACACTCTGCGACGGTCTCCGGCAACGGCATACGGATATGAACTACGGGCTGCAGCCTGGGTAAATCAAAGGCGCACCACAAAGCAAGTCCAAACAGTAGGATTCCGAAATCCGTAGTGGCGCAAAGTATGCCAAAGTAAATAGAAACGGCGTGGAAAAACAGAAGCCTTTTGCTATGGAAAATACCCAGTTCTGCCTCTGCCCGGTGATAGGCGGCAAGCAGCGCACTCAGAGATGCCAAAAGGGGATAAAGAAAAGCTTGGGGCTGGGTTTCGGTACACCAAACGGGGTATTGCGTAAGGGGTAAAACCAGTAAAAATACCGTAATGCCGCAGACAGACCAAAAACGCAAACTTTTCCTTTTCTGCGCCTGAAGCAGCAAAAGGAAAAAAACAGTGGCGAAAAGACAGGCAATGGACAGCGCCGGCACCATAAAATGGTAAAAGACAGTAATTACCACACACAAAACGCAAATAAGGCTGCCAAAGACAGAGTACTTTCGTGCGCTTGCCAAATCGCTGTAATGCATATCCTTGGGCACACCGGAGGTCATATAAAAAAGAATCAGGACTGTGCAGACGGAAAGACCCAAAAGCAGGAAGTGGGCCATATGTCCTGTGATCAGCAGACCGTCCTTGTCGATGCCGGTTCTTTGCAGCCAAATCTGCAGAAAAAGACCGATGATGCCGGCAAAACAGGAAACCAGGAGTATGGGGATAGAATTAAATCGCCTTTTCATATGATGCTCCTAAACAAACAGAGATATTACAAAAATGAGCCCGGTCAAAATGGGTTGATGGGCAAGGTAAATAATCAGGGAGTGGCGTCCCATAAACATAAGGGCGTTCAAGGGGAAGAATCGAGGCTCCGGAAGGCGGCTTCCTTTCTTCTTATAGAGAAGCTGGCCCAAGCCGCCGCCAATAAGGAAATAACCAAAACAAGGGATCAAAGGGAAATAATCCGAGGTAACAAAATAACGGGGATAAATACCAAGGGGCAGGAGAAGATGGGTGTCAGCGTAGATGCCCTGCACCAAATCTTTCATAAAAATTACAGCCAGACCAACGGGAATCAGCACCCACCAGGGAAGTTTGCGAAAAGCGGGCCAAAGCAGCATACAAAGGCCAATGCAGTGCAATATACCAAAATAAATCATAAGCCCCTTGTCAGTAAAACCTGCTTTGTACATAAGAAAAGTGGTAAGCGTAACCACCATACCACCGCCCAAAACGGTAAGACCCCGTTTTATAGGGTGTTTTCCCAGGGTGGCGGAAATGCCGGACAGGGTGATAAAAAGAATACCTGTATAATCGGTCGTGAATTGAAACAGACCACCGTCGTTTACAGCAGGAATAATCCTGAAAAGAAAAACGAGATCATACACGATATGGCAGTAAAACATTAAAAACAAACATATGCCTCGTGCCACATCTAATTCCCAAATACGTCGCTTCATTAAAAATCCTCCGGTCAATTAGAACCATTATACCAGTAAGTATTTACAATTTCCAGTACTTTTGCAAAAAATACACTTGGCAACAGAGAAAGTTGAGGGTATAATGAAAGGGAATATGTCCTATGGAGGGAAAATATGCTTATATTTTTATGTATTTTGACAGGGGTTGGCGTTTCGCTGGGTATTTGTGTTGCCACAGATGCTTTCCTAAGCAGTGCCTGGCTGTATCTATTGCCCCTTGGGCTTTTGGGCGGTACGCTTTTGGGCGCTGTTGCAGCGGCTTTGTTTTTCTGCATTGCCTGCGGTGTGGTGGATATGAAGGTTCTGCCGGAGAAGGACAGCAAATTCTATCGAAAAATGACCTATTTGTACGTAGATGCCCTGAAAACCGTCCTTGGACTGAAAATCGTAACAAAGGGATTGGAAAACACACCAAAGGATACCCGGTTTTTATTGGTGTGCAACCATATTTCTGACCTCGACCCTGTGGTGCTGTTTTATAGCTTCTATAAAAGCACATTGGCCTTTATTTCCAAGCGAGAGAACGACCAAAAACCTTTCGTGGGGCAAATTCAGAGAAAGATCCTCTGCCAGCCCATTAATCGGGAAAATGACCGTGAGGCGCTAAAAACCATTTTGCGCTGCGTGCAGTTTATCAAGGAGGACAAAGTCTCCATCGGCGTATTCCCTGAGGGGTATACCAGTTTGGACGGTAAGCTTCGCCATTTCCGCAACGGCGTGTTTAAGATCGCTCAAAAAGCAAACGTGCCGGTGGTGGTTTGCACCGTCCGGGGCACACGGGAATCTATGAAAAGCCTTTTTAAGCTCAAGGGCGGCCACGTGGAAATACATATGCTTGAGGTTATTTCTGCCGAGGAAGTCAAGGCGCTTTCCACTGCGGAGCTGGGGGAAAAGGTCTATGGACTTATGGCGGCAGACCTGGGGCCTGAAAATGTGTACGATTACGGCAAAAATTCTTGATTTTATAGGTAGAAATCGTTATAATACCTTTTACAACATATTCGGAGGAATAAAAGGATGAAAAACAGCGAAAAAACATTGGAAATGATCGTTAATCTCTGCAAAAGCCGTGGCTATGTCTATGCCGGCTCGGAAATTTACGGCGGCTTGGCAAACTCATGGGACTACGGCCCTCTTGGCGTAGAGTTCAAAAATAACGTAAAAAAAGCTTGGCTGAAGAAATTTGTGCAGGAGTCTGACTACAACGTAGGTTTGGATGCCGCCATTATTATGAACCCCACCACTTGGGTCACCACCGGCCACGTAGGCTCTTTCTCTGACCCGCTGGTTGACTGCAAGGGTTGCGGTTCTCGCCAGCGCGCCGACCAGCTGATCTCCGCTTCCGAAAGCGGCAAGCTGGTAAATGTGGACGCTATGGACACCAAGGAAATGAACGCATTTATTGAGGAACACGAAGATGTGGTCTGCCCTGTTTGCGGCAAGCATCATTTTACCTCTATCCGCAACTTCAACCTGATGTTCCAGACCAAGATCGGTGTTACAGAGGACTCTTCCTCTATTGCTTACCTGCGTCCCGAAACAGCGCAAGGTATCTTTGTCAACTTTGATAACATTCAGCGTACCACCCGTAAAAAGCTGCCCTTTGGCGTTTGCCAGGTAGGCAAGGCTTTCCGCAACGAGATCACCCCCGGTAACTTTACGTTCCGTACCCGTGAGTTTGAGCAGATGGAGTGTGAGTTCTTCTGCCAGCCCGGCACTGACTTGGAATGGTTTGCTTACTGGAAGGATTTTTGCAAGAATTGGCTGCTGAGCTTGGGCATTAAGGAAGACTCCCTGCGTCTGCGTGACCACGATCCTGCAGAGCTGGCGTTCTATTCCCGTGCAACCACCGATATTGAGTACCAGTTCCCCTTCGGCAACGGCTGGGGCGAGCTGTGGGGCATCGCTGACCGCACCGATTACGACCTGGGTCGCCATCAGGAGGCCTCCGGCAAGAAACTGACCTATTTCGACCAGGAACGCAACGAACACTACATTCCTTATGTTATTGAGCCCTCTTTGGGCTGCGACCGTGTGGCGCTGGCGTTCCTTTGCGAGGCTTATGATGAGGAAGTGGTAGGTCAGGATAAGAGTGGCAAGGACGATGTCCGTACTGTTCTGCGTTTGCATCCTGCGCTGGCACCCTTTAAGGCGGCGATCCTGCCCCTTTCCAAGAAGCTTGCGCCCAAAGCGGAGGAGATCTACAAGGAGCTGCGCAAGTACTTTATGGTGGACTATGACGATGCCGGCTCTATCGGCAAGCGTTACCGCCGTGAGGACGAGATCGGCACACCGCTTTGTATTACTGTGGACTTCCAAACTGTGGGCGATGAGAACACCCCTGCTGACGATTGCGTTACTATCCGCGACCGTGATACTATGGAGCAGGTGCGCATCCCCATCAGTGAGCTGAGAACCTACATTGAAAAGAAATGTGAATTCTAAGGAGAGGATACTATGAGAACCTTCGGAAAGGCAGACAAGCTGGAAAATGTGCTCTATGATGTGCGCGGCCCGGTATTGGAGGAAGCGACACGAATGGAGGAGCGCGGACTGCAGATTTTGAAACTGAATATCGGCAATCCTGCGCCCTTCGGCTTTAATGCCCCGGAGGAAGTCATTCAGGATATGCGGGACAATATTGTCCATTCTCAGGGATATTCAGATTCTCGTGGTATCTTTGCGGCCAGAAAGGCCATTATGCAGTATGCCCAGATTAAGAAAATTCCCAATGTGACGATGAAGGATATCTATACCGGCAACGGCGCCAGCGAGCTGATCCAGCTTTCTTTAAATGCCCTGCTCAACAACGGTGACGAGGTACTGATCCCTTCTCCGGATTATCCTCTGTGGACAGCTTGTACCAATCTTGCCGGCGGCAAGGCGGTGCATTATATCTGCGACGAGCAATCGGAATGGTATCCGGATATTAAGGATATTGAAAGTAAGGTCACCCCGAAAACCAAGGCGCTGGTTATCATTAACCCCAATAACCCCACCGGCGCGCTGTATCCCAAGGAAATTTTGGAACAGTTGGTGGATATTGCTCGCAGACATGAATTGATTTTGTTCTCTGACGAGATGTATGACCGTTTGGTGATGGACGGCCTGCAGCATATTTCTACCGCCTCCCTTGCACCGGATCTGTTCTGCGTGACCTTTAGCGGCTTGAGCAAATCCCATATGGCCTGCGGCTTCCGGGTGGGTTGGATGATCCTTTCCGGCAACAAGGAGATCGCCAAGGACTATATGGCAGGCATCAATATGCTGTCCAATATGCGCCTTTGCTCCAATGTGCCGGGACAGTCCATCATTCAGACGGCTTTGGGCGGCTACCAAAGCGTCAATGAGTATATCGTTCCCGGCGGTCGTGTGTACGAGCAGAGAGAGTTTGTATATAAGGCGCTCAACGACATTCCCGGTATTTCTGTTGTGAAGCCGAAGGCTGCGTTTTATGCGTTCCCCAAGATAGATACCAAGAAGTTTAATATTTTGGACGATCAGCAGTTTGCTTTGGATTTCCTCCGGGAGAAACGGGTGCTGGTCGTGCCGGGCAGTGGTTTTAACTGGAAAGCGCCCGATCACTTCCGTGTGGTGTACTTGCCACGAATCGAGATTTTGGAAGAAGCCTGCGAAAGCCTGGAAAACTTCCTTGCAACCTATAAACAAAGATAAAAAACAGAGGATTCCTTTCTTGGAATCCTCTGTTTTTATAGGCGATTTTGGTTCTTCCCGATTTATTCGGAAGAGAGAAAACCGTCAACAACCTCAGCGGCAATGATGGCATCTGCGCAGGGCATAATGAAGGCGTAGCACCATGCGTTCTCGTCCTGGGATTCGATTTTGGGGATCGCCGTTCCGTTGACGGTCAGGATAATATCTGCGTCCAAAAGTGCTTGTGTGTAGATTCGGATCAGAATACCGGAGGCAGCCTGTTCGGCGTGGCGCCGGACATAATGGATACCGCTGCTGTCTGCTTCGAGCAGATTATATATTGTCATATTGCCGGCAAAGGTGGAATAGTCCTCGTGTCCGCAGTTTGCACAGGTGCGGATCGTCACGGTTTCTTCGCTGCCGGGAATAGGATAAGCGATACCTTCGTCGTAGCTGCATTTAAAGAAACAAGGATCGATATGCGCCTCATCATAGTAGTAGAAGCCGGTCGCAGGAGCCTCGCCGCCCTTGCGCAGAAGAAGTAGAGTGTTATAGTTAAAACGCTTGCCGTCATAGTCTTTGTAGGAACTGCCTTGGTAAATGTTTAAGCACCAAAAGATGAGTTGACCACCCTCGTCTGTGGAACCGTCAGAATAAATAAAGTAGTAGACGCCATTCTGACAATGCTGTTCCAGCGTTTCTGCGGGCTGGAAATAGTAGGAGGCAAATGCTCCTACTAAAGAGGATTTTTGATGTCCGCGCGTACCCAGATACGCAAAATTCTGCGATTTCAGGTAATCGTAAACAGACTGAACGTAGGTCTCAAACTCGGCGTCTTTTATATTTGCATATATTTTCCAGTTTTCCTGATTGAGAAAGGACACTTCTAATTTTGGCAAATCAGGAACAAGACATTCGCTAAGCTTTTCTTCTGTGTACCATATATCTTCTTTGCAATGAACACAGCCAGTAAGGCAGAACATCAGACTAAGAACTATGAATAAAGCAATGTATTTTTTCATAACAGTATCCTCAAAATAGTTTGTGGTAGGCTGCAATCAGCGCATCTAAATTATTGCTGACAAGCGCACAGCACTCCGTGCCGCCGTAAATATAGAAGATTTTGTTGCCGATAAACATCAGATTGCCAAAAGCAGTCTCGATGGCATGAACGGGACGGATGCCTACTCCCCGAAAGGCACAAAGGAAATAATAATCGTGCCCGACACGGGAATATCAGATGCAAAGGTGATGAAAATACTGCCGTCCCAAATGTAATGGCCGCAGCTATCCAAGGGGGCACCTGCTTCGGCATGAAATAGGGGCCATTGTTTGTCAAACCAACCCATTTTGTAGGAAACTGTCATAGAACCGTCAGACAGTTCGGAACGGTAATAGAATTGACCGTCACCAAGGCCTGAGCGCTTCAGTTTTACAGTACGGGTGCCGACAAAATCGTCAAAGGTAAATGCGGCGCAATGGGCCTGACTTTCTTGTTTGATTTTGCCTTCATACCGAGAACAGCCACCGAAGCAAAGAAGAACACAAAGCATCAGAAACAAAACGAACATTTTGCGCATAAGACACCGCCCCTTTCTGCTTTTACCATAGCACAGATCGGAAAGAATGTAAAGGATGGCATACATTATTATATATAATGAATAAAGACCTCCTTTATGGGGCACAATCCCCTAAAAGGAGGTAAAATTATGAAAGTAAGGGAGATTATGACATCACCGGCAATCGACATTCACCCGGAGGAATCCGTAGAGGTGGCTGCGAGAAAGTTAGCGAATTATAATGTAGGGGTGCTTCCGGTGTGTTCCGATAGAGGGCAGGTCTGCGGAATGGTCACAGACAGGGATCTGGTCACCCGATGCCTTGCGGCCAACAAGCTGCCAAAGGACACCAAGGTGCGGGATGTGATGACGGCGCAGGTACTGACGGTAGATCCTAATATGGACGCAGGTGTGGCGGCCCATTTAATGGGACGGCAGCAGGTGCGCAGACTTCCGGTTGTGGAGGATGGAAAGCTGTGCGGTATGTTTTCTCTCGGTGACCTTGCCCGAACGGAGGATGGCGTGATGGATGCGGCAGATGCATTGGGTGACATTTCTCAAAATATTTCGTTTCGTTAAGCGCTGCGAAAAACTGTATTTTGTGGTGAAATGTGGCGATAAATACAACATTTTGATCGACTAAAAAAAGAACAAAAAATCCCTAAAATTTTTCGAAAAAACCTATTGACAAAAGGCTTTTTGAGTGATATCATATGCAAGCTGTCCGATGAACGGAGCGCAAGCTGCGGGAGGGCGCGAAGATGTACCTTGTAAATTGAATAACGCAAAGACGAACAAAACACCTTGAACAACAAACAAATGGATTGTTTAAGCGTAAGCGAAAGAAACAGCCAACGAAATTCTTGAGTAATAAATTGCTAAGAGCAAATTATTCAAAAAAGATTTGAGACTCGTTAAGAGTTTTAGATACCATTTTTTGAGAGTTTGATCCTGGCTCAGGACGAACGCTGGCGGCGTGCCTAACACATGCAAGTCGAACGGGACTTAGTGGAAAGCGGCTTCGGCCAATGGAAGCTAAGTTTAGTGGCGAACGGGTGAGTAA
>JAZKXS010000160.1:0-7610 GCA_045611745.1 Faecousia sp. | reverse complement strand
GCCATTAAGAGCTATCTGCAGAGAAATCCCTCTATTTCTATGGAAAAGGTCTCTGTTGTTCTGCCGGACCGTGTGTTTTTGATGGATACTGTAAATGTGCCTGCCATTGGCAAAAAGGCTATGGAAAATTCTCTTGAGGTTGCCATCAGCGCAGTTTACAAGAACAAAAAAGAGCTGCGTTACCGTACATATCCTCTTGCGCAAAACAAGCAGTTTTCTACATTTGGTCTTGTGGGTGTCCGCAAGGAGATTCTGGACAAGCTGGAAGATGTATGCGAAGCCAATCAAATCGGTATTCAAAGCATCACTTCTGCTGCCAGCGCTGCGGCTTGCGGCGCTATGACCCTGAATCCGAAGCTGAAGAACGATACCTTTTTGCTTTTGGATATTAAGGAATCCTCTGCTCGTTTTGCTTTTGTGAATAAAGGCCGGGTGGTTGGCGCATACAATTTGCCTTTTGGCGATTCCATACTCTACAAATCCCGTCTCGTATCGGAAGATCTGCTGTTTGACCATACCGGTGGTGAGCTGTTGGTGCTCAATGCCACAGAAAAGGCTCGTGCAAAGCAGCTTACTATGATGGAAGAGGAAGTTTTGACAGATTCCGAAGAGATGCCCCAGGAGACAGAGGACGACACGGAAGAGCTGTTCGCCGGCGGCGCTTCTGCAGGCGGAAGAAGAACGGGAAGAAAGCTTCCGAAATTTATGCAGCGTGAGCTGCCCACAGACCGTGAGGGCTTTGTTTACGAGAATTTCCGTATTTTCCTGAAATGGACATTAGATCTTTTAGCAAGCAATCCCACCATTACTTCCTTTGGTCAAATTGATACAGTCTATGTAAATATGGCTAAGGAATATGATTTCTTGTTTGGCAGACTGTCTGCGGAAGAAAAGGAAAATGGTGTTAAGTTTGCACCGTTGCTTTCCGGAAACGGATACAGCAATCTTTCTGTTGATGCAAGAGATTTGGAACTGTTTGGCGGCTTCCAGCTCAAGCAATTCAGCAAGCTCAATAATTTCTAAGAAAAGAAGGGGAAACGATGACAGCCCAGGAGTTTACGATGCTGTGCGTATATGTTTTGGCAGGAACACTTGGCCTGTGTGTCGGCAGCTTCCTGAATGTAGTAATTTACCGTTTGCCCAATGAAATGAGCCTTTCCAAGCCTGGCTCCCACTGCACAAAATGCAATTACAGTCTCAAGTGGTACGATAATATCCCGGTGCTGTCTTATCTTCTGTTAGGCGGCAAATGCCGTAAATGCAAAACCAGGATATCTCCTCGATATATGATCGTGGAAATCGTCAACGCTTTGCTGTGGCTTTTGGCAGCAGCGCTGTTTTGGGAGAAAAGCCCTGTCTACGCCTGTTCGGTGGCGGTGGTTTGCTCGTCCCTTATTTGCATATTCTTTATTGATTTAGAGCATATGCTCATTTATAACCGTTTTACGCTCCTTGTGGCGCTGGGTGGTGTGGCTGCCATATTTGCCGGCGTGGGTTCTGCTTGGTACGATCATTTGATTGGCGCTGTTGTTGGCGGCGCGATGTTTCTTGGGCTCTATTACGGCGCAATTGCCGTACTTAAGCAGGAAGGACTTGGCTTTGGCGATGTAAAATACGCCGCTGCAGCAGGACTCCTTTTGGGTTGGCAGAAGTTTTTGTTTGGGATTTTGGTTGCATCTGTTGTGGGTGCAGTGGTAATGGTAATTACAAACCGGATCACAGACGCAGACAAACGCAAGGAGTACCCGTTCGGCCCATATCTTGTGGCTGGGACACTTGTGGCACTGTTTGCAGGCGATGCTGTGATCGCTTGGTATTTAGAAATTTTACTTGGATAGATCAGCATATAGGGAAGGGAGAATGATTCTCTGTGCAAAAATATAAATATACGGCGGTTAACCTCCAAAAGCATAAGATTAAAGGCGTTTTTATTGCCAAAAACGAGGAAGATCTGGCAGAACAGCTTGCCAAGCAAAGCCTGTTTCTCATATCTGCAAAGCCTTATTCCGGCGGCACCTCCGGCTCGTTTTTCAGCTATGAAGCTAAGGTTACGGTCAATGAGCTTACCAGCTTCTGTCGGCAGTATGCCATTATGCTCAATACCCACATTCCGATTTTGGATTGCTTGGATATTCTGAAAAACCAGCCCTACACGAACTATTTTAAGAACGTGATTTCCGTGATCTACGAAGATGTAGAAAGCGGTATCCTCCTGTCGGAGGCGCTGGAAAAACACAAAAATGTATTCCCGGACTTTTTCCGGAGCATGGTCAAGGTTGGCGAGCTTAGCGGCAAGCTGGATTCGGTGCTTACCTCTCTGGCAGAGTATTACGAGACAGAATCGGAGACTCGGCGGAAGGTCAAAAGCGCTATGGCATATCCTATGATGCTGATGGGTATGACCATTGGTATAGTGGTGCTGATGCTTGCGATTGTTGTTCCCACATTCCGGGAGACGCTGAGCAAGCTGAATGTAGAGCCCGAAGGCCTGACGGCTGCTATTTACGCCATTTCTGACTTTTTGCTTGGCTATTGGCAAATGCTGCTGCTGATCATAGCTGGTATTGCGCTGATATTTGTGATCGTAAATCGCACAGAAAAAGGCAAATATTTTATGGACGTGATGAAGCTGAAGCTTCCTATCATCAAGACGATTCAGCTAAACACGATTACATCCCGTTTTGCAAGAGCATTCGCTTTGCTGCTGAGCAGCGGTCTTGACCTGAATGAGGCGCTCAAGGCTACAGAGATCGTTATCGGCAACCGATACTTATCTAAGCGTTTCCACGAGGCTGCGGAAGCAGTTCGTGGCGGTATGTCCCTGACCAATGCATTTGAAAGCTACGATTTGTTCCCACCAATGATGATCCAGATGATCACCATTGGCGAGAAAACCAATGCTTTGGACGAAGTTTTGACCCGTTCCTGTAAGTTCTTTGACGATCAGGTGGAAACGTCTGTAAACTCCCTGACCAATAAGCTCCAGCCGATTATGCTGCTGATTATGGGTACAGTGATTTGCGTATTGTTCCTTGCGGTGTATTCACCCATCATTTCTATTATGACCGGACTGGATGTATAAGAGGTATAGATTATGAATATCAATTACGAGCTGCTGCAATTTTATATTTATAAAAAGCTCGTCAAGCGGAAGGATGCCCAGTTCTATCTGGATGAGGCTGCTCGCTTGAATGTGAGCGTCCGTGATTATTTGCTGGCAAAGGAGATCATCACGGAAAATACAGATCGGGAAGCTCTGGCAGAGTATTACTGTATGCCCAGCGCAGAGATCGATATGCTGGAGATCGACAAAGAACTGTTTGATCTTTTCACCTTCGACTTTATGAAGAAGCATAAGATCATTCCCGTATGCTACGATAAAAACGGCGTGCTTTTGGTGGCTTGCGGCAAGCCTTTGAGCTGCCATACAATGTCTGCTATTTCTGTGCAGCTTTCCTGCAAGTGCGATTATATCCTGGTACCACCGGTACAGATTGATCGTTATGTAGACTCTGTGTCTGCTGTGGTTTCCACTTCTGCTGCGCTCAGTGACCTGAACACGGAGAAGGAAGAACAGCAGGTTAGCGCAATGCAAAACGGCAGTCAGGCTTCCACAAGCGAGGGCGATGTTATTAACAACCCTGCCGTTCGGTTGGTTGACTCTGTTATCCGTGAGGCAATTCCTTATCGGGCAAGTGATATTCACATTGAGCCCTTTGAAAAGACGGTTCGTGTCCGTTATCGTATTGACGGTGACCTGCAGGATCGTGCAGAATTCCCAATCGAAGCATATTCTGCGATCTGCGCCCGTTTAAAGATTATGTCTGGATTGAACATTGCGGAGCGCCGTGTTCCTCAGGACGGTCGTATCAATATGAATATCGGCGGCAAGGAATACGATTTCCGTGTGTCCACCCTGCCTACTGTTTTCGGCGAAAAGTTTGTTATCCGTGTACTGGATAAGACATCTTTCCACTTTACCCGTGCAGACTTGGGCTTTACCGAGGAGGAAAATGCCGTTGTCGATAAGATGCTGGCAAGACCCCACGGTATTATTCTGCTGACCGGTCCTACGGGCTGTGGTAAATCTACTACACTGTATTCCTTCCTGAAGGAAGTAAACGATCCCACGGTGAACATCGTAACCGTTGAAGATCCTGTGGAATATACTATGTCCGGCATTAACCAGACGCAGGTGAACACCAAGGCAAATATGACATTTGCTGCTGCTCTGCGCTCCATTCTCCGTCAGGACCCGGATATTATTATGATTGGTGAGATCCGTGACGAAGAAACGGCAGAAATTGCAGTTCGTTCTGCTATTACCGGTCACATCGTATTTTCCACTCTCCACACCAACGATGCGCCTGGCGCAATCCTCCGCTTGCAGGATATGGGTATTGATAACTACTTGGTTGCAGATGCTCTGGTGGGTGTTATTGCCCAGCGTCTTGTAAAGCGTCTGTGTCCTGCCTGCAAGAAGAAAGGCCGCACCAACACCAAGGAAATGGAGATTTTGGGTCTTACAGAGCCGGTCACCATTGCCCGACCCCAGGGTTGCCAGTTCTGTAATAATACAGGCTACAAGGGCAGAATTGCTGTTCACGAAGTGATGTATATGAACGAAAATATGAAGAGCGTGGCTATGACGGAGCGCAATTTGGACGTTCTTCGTAAGATGGCTGCAGAAAACGGTATGAATACCTTGTGGAATTCCTGCCGTAGCTTGGTGATCAAGGGCGTTACCAGTATTCAGGAGCTGATGTACCTGAATGCAGAATAAGGAAGAACATAAGAATAACAGCTAAGTGGTTGCCGGTTTTCGGCAACCCTTTGCATAAGGAGGCAATATATGGCAAAGCAACATTTTTATTCCCGTGTTCCTGCCAGAGGAAGTCTTTATAACCGTGCTGACGGATTTGATACATTTGCTCATTCTGAAGGCCTTAGCCGTGAATTTGTGGAGCGAGAGCTTTCTGCTGTATATGAGAATAAATTAGGCAAGCAAGATGCAGAGGCGGTTCGTACCGGGCAGATGCCGGCGGTGTACAGCCAAAGCTGTTTGCGGTCCGGAGCGCTTGTGCAAAGCTGCGTTTCCTATTTGGCGAAGGATTATACCGGTGAGCGCAGCACCTATCTTTGCCATAGTCTGGTTCTTTCGGAGGAAGAAAAACGCAGCGCATTTTGGGGCGCAGGACAGGCACTGCTCAATCCCGAAATGCTGATATCCAATGCAGATTCCTTTGACCTTTCTGCCCAGATTGCAGATGACCATTATCCGGAAAAGGCATATGTTCCCGGTATGGCAAGCGATCCTAAGGAATTGGCAAAATGCTATGATACAGAAACGGTAAAGAGCTTTCTGTTTGCTGTGCTCAGCGCGCTGTGCGCCAAGGGAAAGACGGTTTATTTTAAGCTGTCTTGTAAAGATGCGGAAGCGTCTCGGGAGGCGCTGAAATTCATAGATATGATCGCCTCTGTGATTCCGTATCACCTTCGGGAAAATATTTCTTTTGTTACATACGTTACTGACCCTGCCCAGTATTCCCATGTGAAGCTAAAATGCGTATCTGCAGATTGCCCGGAAAACTTACTGTCAAAGGGTATTTTCGTGGATTTGGGAACAAACCACGTGTCCGGCATGCCGGCTTCCGATGTGATTGCAAAAGCGCCTGTGAATTTCTTTTATTCTCTTTTAGAGGACGCCACGATCCGCAATGAATTTTTGCTGTTTGTGGACAAGGCAGTGAAGGCTGTCCCGGAGCTTGAGAAGCTGAATATGAAAACTTTGTCCGACCTGGTGTTCCTTTTTGGCGGTGCCAGCGGTCTTTACGACCAGAATAAGGTTCTGCCGACGGACGAAGATGTGCTTACTTTCCTGTCCAGCTACGAAAAGTACCGCACCGCATTGGGCGAGGAGTCCAGATGCAATGCATATAAATGCTTGGATCGTTATCCCAATGGGCATACAGCTATTCCCAAGAACATATTTACAAAGGTGTCTCGTATGTATGGGGCAGAGGAATCCTCTGTCAAGCGCATTTTTATGAATGTGGTACTGGAGCTGATCCATACAGATGTAATGCGGGACAAGCTGTTTACATTCCTGAAAAACAATTACGACAGTGAGGAGCCGGAGATCCAAAAGGTGATCAATGCGGATCTTTGCCGTGTGTATTACGGAGGCTTTTTGCAGCTTCAGATTTTAGATTTCTTCCATCAGCATTTTGCGGCCGAACCGGAAGAAACGCAGGATATGATTTTGGATAAGCTGATGCTGACCATTCGCACCCCATCTGTGCAGGGGAAGATCGTAGCCTTTATTGACAAACACTATGCTGTGTTCACCGATGGACAAAAGCAGAAGCTTTACGAAACCATTTACGAAATGCTGCCGGAGTGCGACGGCCTAACCCAGGCACTGGTTGGCTGCATAAATGCCAAAATGGAGGCAGAAAACAGCGACTATCGAGAGCAGACCGCAAAGATGTTGGCAGCCCTGCTGTCCGCAGATTATAAGAAAAAAGAACATAACCTGATGCCAATTCTTGCTGCCAAGCCTGGTTTTTGTCAGGATCTTGTTATAGGATTGGCCTTCGGCGCTTGGCACACCCAGAAGATCCACGAGGAGTATATGGAGCTTCTTTCCCAAAAGAAGACAATGGAAAAGACCCAGACCCTTGCCCATATTTTTGAGATCGTGCCCGGTGAAAAGACCCAGGAGCTGCTCTTGGCGGCTATCCCACAACTTTATGCAAATACTTCAGACAATGCAGATATCTATCATTGGATGGAAGTGGAGACCTTTGCAGAAACAGAGCTTGCCCGGCATAGCAGTGCGGTTGCGGCGCAGTTGTGTACGGAAATATTTGCGCCCAATGTAGTGCAACGGATAGGCGATGTATATGCAGTAAAGCAGCGGCAGGACGGTCTGCAGCAGCTTACCCAGTATGCAAAAGACCATCCCTATGTACGGGATTGCGAACCCTACAAGGCGGCGGCCACATTGCGGCAGCTAATGGATGCACTGGAAAATGGGGACGCCGGCAGTACTTTTCGCATGCTTGTGGTTTTGCTTCGCAGCGAAGAACGCAGCAGCGGTATGTCAACGTATGTCCGTACAGTTCTTTTGAATTGGGAGTCCCAGGCACCGGAGCAGGCAGTTCTTTGCGAAATGTGCTGCAACGCATTGGAAGGAAAGGGATTCCTTTCCGAGGATACATATATGCGCTGCAAAACCGGCTATGCGCAAATTTTGTCGGCAGAGGAAGAAGGGCTGGCAGGAGCAAAGCTTAACACAGCTGCTGCCTGCAATGCGGCCGAGCGGATTCTGCGGACAATGCGTGTGGCAGGAAAGGTAGATGCTGATTTGCCCCAGATCATTTGTCGGGATCAAGAGGGTATGGCCAGCTTCCTTTCGACATTCAGCGAGGATTACGGTCGTGGCGCAGATAAATGGATTTTGGCCACGCTGGAAGGCGCTCATGAATTGCTGATAGCAACTTGTGAGCAGGTTATGGCAAATATCAAACCACGGAAGCAGTCCTTCCTTGCAAAACTATTCGGCAAAAAGTAATATTTAAGGCCACCGGAAATTCCGGTGGCCTTGC
>JAZKXS010000159.1:0-1612 GCA_045611745.1 Faecousia sp. | reverse complement strand
ACCATCGCCGGGCCGGTGATCGTGTATGGCGTGAGTGCAAGTGTGGTGTACGGCGTGATTTATTGGATAACAACCTTGTTCTAACTTTAAAAGGCTTGACCGGGTGGTCAAGCCTTTATCTTTATACATTTTCTGCTGCCAGAATGGCTTTCTTCTCTTTGTTAGCCGATCTGAAAACGAATTGAAAACCAACAATCACAGCCACCAGCACAATACTAAAGAACCAGAAGCAGGAACGATAATCTCCTGCAATCTTATAAAACAGTTCACTTAAAGGCGCTCCCAAACAAAGTCCGAGGGAGTTCATCGCCATAAAAACGCCCAAAACTTTGCTGTAAGATGCGCTGCCGAACAAATCATTGGTCAACAATGGGAGCATCACCGTTTCCAGCGGTAGGGATAGACTGGACAAAATCGTAGCCGCCATAGCGAGCACCAAACCAACAGAGGAATTGGTCAGCAACCCATTTAATACAAAGGTAACAAAAGCTGCGATCTGACACATCAGCAGTGCTACCCTCAGACCCCATTTATCGTAGGTGATGCCTACAAAGAGTTTGGAAACAGTCAGCACGATGGAAGCTACCGTTGACAACGTGGCTATGAACGCAGGAGATATATTCAGATCCGTCATATACACAATTGTGATACTGCCGATACTCTGCAGACTAAGGCCGGTGAAAAAAATCAGGGCAGCAGCGATATAGAAATAAAACTTTTTCCTGACCACCACATATTGGATGCCCGCCCATAAGGTTCCCTTTTTGGGCGTTTTCTTCTGATTGCCGGAAGCTTCAGAACCATCGTCAGGGGTATCCCGAAGGAACACCAAAATAACGATACTGATGGCTAAGGTAACAACAGCAGACAGCAAATATGCCTTCCGATAGCCAAAAACCTCACCGTTGTTGATGATGGGAGAAATAACTTGCGCTGCGATGGCGCCACCGATGCCGTTGGCTGACATTACGATGCCGGTATATTTTCCGATGTCCT
This sequence comes from Faecousia sp., assembly GCA_045611745.1. Classification (GTDB taxonomy): domain Bacteria; phylum Bacillota; class Clostridia; order Oscillospirales; family Oscillospiraceae; genus Faecousia. The sequence goes on along the minus strand of JAZKXS010000159.1, from coordinate 616 downwards.
GTTTGAACCACTGCCGCACAATAGCGCCGGCCATCGTACTGCCGACAAACACAACGCCGGCACCGTGGAGCGCACCGGCAATATAGAAGTGCCAGACATTGGTACCCACAGCACGCAGCACCGTTGCGCCGATCAAGGCGCAAAGGCCCGCAAAAACCGTCTTTTTAATGCCAAAGCGATTGACCAACTTTCCAAAATACAGCGCCGCAAACACCTGCACAGCATAACGAATACTGGACCAATAGGAGTATGCAAGCCTGTCAATATGTAATGCGTCGGTCACCGGAACAGTAAACAGTCCCACGTTGCTGCTGCAAAAGCCCAAACAGATAAACTCCATTAAAAAGCACACAACCAGCACGACCCATTTATAGTCCGGTTAAAATTTTTTCAGCATCATATTAAAACACCGCTTTTTCATCATTCGCTTGCAAAAGGGCTTAATCAGTGTAATCAAACCTTTTGCATTTGATTTTTTTACATATGTCCGCCTTCGATTTCGGCAGCATTTTTTCCATGAATAATTACCGTTCTGTCTTCCGGGATGTAAGAATCCGGGAAGTGAATCATTACATTTTCTTTTTCCAGTTTCCCCTGCAGGGTGCGAATATCTACA
>JAZKXS010000158.1:0-6114 GCA_045611745.1 Faecousia sp. | reverse complement strand
AATTTCAAGTCATTTTCCTTAATCCAGCCCTGTTTGCGCAAGGGGAGGGAGATGAGCCAAGTCAGCACAGCAGGCAAAACAAAGCAAATGAGTACCAGCCCGATCCAGTCCATAGCGGTAACCGTTTTGTCAGCCCAGCCGGTGATCACACCGATCTGTCCCACAAAGCCGCAGGTGCCCATACCGGAAGAAACCGGCGCACCGTTCATTTCCAGCTTAAAAAGGCAGGTGGCCAAGGGGCCGGTGATGGCAGAGGCCAAAATGGGTGGGATCCAGATTTTTGGGTTTTTCACAATGTTGGGCATTTGGAGCATACTGGTGCCGATGCCCTGGGCAACCAAACCGCCCCAGCGATTTTCCCGGAAGCTCATTACCGCAAAACCCACCATTTGGGCGCAGCAACCGGCAACGGCCGCACCGCCTGCAAGACCGGTGAGACCTAAGGCTGCGCAGATTGCGGCAGAAGAAATGGGAAGGGTCAGGGCGATACCTACTGTAACCGACACGATCACACCCATCAAAAAGGGCTGCAGCACCGTTGCCCATTTAATAAAATCACCAACGGCAGAAGCGGCCTGACCAATGGGCTTTGCAATGAGCGCAGCAAGACCGACGCCAACCAAGATGGTAACAATGGGGGTCACCAAAATGTCGATCTTTGTCTCCTTGGATACGGCTTTGCCGAACTCGGCCGCAATGATGGCGATCAGCAGGACTGCCAGCGGACCTCCTGCGCCACCTAAGCCGTTGGCGGCATAGCCTACCGTTGCTAAGGAAAACAGCACCAGCGCCGGTGCTTTCAGGGCATAGCCAATGGCCACCGCCATAGCTGCGCCGGACATGGCAGATGCGAAGCTGCCAGCGTCCACAAGGAAGGGTAAATTCACTTGTTGACCCAATGTTTTTACGATCGTACCTACCAGCAGGGAACAAAAAAGACCCTGGGCCATTGCGCCAAGGGCATCAATGCCGTAGCGCTTTGCGGAAAAGACAATGTCCTTCCGCGTGAGAAATGCTTTGAGTTTTGCCAAAATAATCACTTCTTTCTTAAAATATGCCGATTGCGGGAAGAAGTGATGCGCCTTTACAGACCCTATGCAATGCAGACGCTCTTTGCGGCATCTTTCTCCCTCAGCCGCGGAAACGCCCATTGCCTTTGGTGCCGGGTTTTTCTGCAGCCTCTGAAGAACAAACCCTTTGCCCAAACTCCGCAATCGGTAACAATGTACTTATTATAAGCCGTCTGGCAGCCTCTGTCAATACTGCCCGAAGGAGGAAATGCTCGCTTTCGCCAAATCCCCGGAGGGGGGATGGGTAAAAATAAGCAATTTATAGGTAAAACGCCAATTGACTTTTCTCGAAAAAGCGAGTAGAATATCATAGATATACTATGTACCAGTATGTTTATTAAAAGGTATAACAAATACGAATATAGGAGGAAATCACATTGAAGGATTGGGCATTTACAACGACCGTCGAAGAGATGGAAGCTGCCACCAATGCGCTGCTGGAAACTGCGAACAAAGTCGGCGCTGACACTTGGCAGAAACGCGTCAAGGATCAGACACCCCACTGTGGCTTTGGCGAAGCAGGTACCTGCTGCCGCATCTGCTCCATGGGTCCTTGCCGCATCACCCCTAAGAGCCCCAGAGGTATCTGTGGCTGTGATGTGCACGGTATCGTTGCACGTAACTATTTGATTTTCACCGCCGGCGGTGCGGCAACGCACTCTGACCACGGCCGTGAAATTATGCACACCCTGCACCAGACTAAGGAAGGCGGCAACTATCAGGTCAAAGACCCTGAGAAGCTGATCCGCATCGCTAAGGAGTGGGGCGTGGAGACCGAAGGTAAGGACATTTACGCTCTGGCTCACGAAATGGCCGAGATCGGTCTTTTGGAGTACGGCAAGCCCTTCGGCTATCAGAAATTTACTGAGCGTGCTCCCGAGCATACGCAGGAACTGTGGGACAAGGCTGAGATCCGTCCCCGCGCTATTGACCGGGAAGTTTCCCAGTCTATGCATATGACCCATATGGGTTGCTCCTCTTTGTCTGAGGCGCTGATCCGCCAGGCTCTGCGCGCAGGTCTGAGTGACGGTTGGGGCGGCTCTATGATGGGTACCGAGTTCTCCGACGTTATGTTCGGCACACCCCGTCCTATCGACACCGAAGCAAACATCGGCGTTATGGAGAAGGAAAACGTGAACATCGTTGTTCACGGTCACGATCCCTCCCTTTCTGAGATGATTGTTTACTTTGCCAACGATCCTGAAATGATTGCTTATGCTAAGAGCATGGGCGCCAAGGGTATCACCGTTTCCGGTGTCTGCTGTACATCTAACGAAGTTACTATGCGTCACGGTATCCCCATGGCAGGTAACTACCTGAACCAGGAGAACGTTGTTCTTACCGGCGCTTGCGAAGCCATCGTTGTGGACGTGCAGTGTATCTTCCCTGCATTGGGCCCCCTGTCTAAGTGCTTCCACACCAAGTTTATCACCACTTCTCCCGTTGCCCGTATTCCTGACTCTGAGTTCATTCAGTTCTCTGCTGAGACTGCAGACGTCAGCGCTAAGGCAATCGTGAAGATGGCGATTGAAAACTTCAAGAACCGCAACCCCGAGCTGGTACATATCCCCAACCAGAAGCAGAAGGCAAGAGTCGGCTATTCCGTCGAAGCCATTAAGAAGGTTCTGGATACCGTTGCCAACTCTCAGCTTGACGAGTTCGGCACCACCAAGCCCCTCATTGAGTGTGTACACTCCGGTGTCCTCCGTGGCGCTGTGGCTATGGTTGGCTGTAACAACCCCAAGGTTCGTCCCGACACTGCTCACATCAATCTTATGAAGAAGATGCTGGAGAACGATATCATCGTTATCACCACCGGCTGCTCTGCACAGGCTGCTGCTAAGGCAGGTCTTATGGATCCCGTACAGGCTCGTGAGTACTGCGGCGCAGGTCTGAAGCGTGTTTGCGAACTGGCAAACATTCCTCCTGTTCTGCATATGGGTTCTTGTGTTGATATCTCCCGTATGATGATTCTGGCTTCCGATATTGCCAAGGATTGGGGCATCAACATTTCTCAGGTTCCCGTTGTAGGCTGCGCTCCCGAATGGATGAGTGAGAAGGCTGTTTCTATCGGTAACTACGTTGTTGCCACCGGTATTGAGACCTTCCTGGGCGTTGATCCCTACTCCAAGGGTTCTACCGAGGTTACCGAGCTGCTTCAGGGCGAGAACGGTATCAACCAGTGGGTTGAGGCGAAGTTCGTCGTAGATACTGACATCGAATCCCTGGGCGACAAGATGATCGCTTGCATCGAAGCAAAGCGCGCAGCTCTGGGCATCTAAACAATGAAAATTGCAATTACCGGAAAAGGCGGCGTTGGTAAAACCACTCTGTCCTCTACATTAGCAAGGCTGTACGCCGATGAAGGCCGTACTGTTCTTGCAGCGGATGTAGACCCGGACGCCAACCTCGGTTTGGCATTGGGTCTTACCCAGGAGGAAGTGGATGGAATTATTCCCATCTCCCGGATGCGGACCCTTGTGGAAGAACGCACAGGCGCAACCGCCGCCAATAAATTCTTCAAGCTGAACCCCTATGTAGCGGATATCCCCGAAATCTACGCCAAGGAAATAAACGGCGTTAAGCTGCTGGTTATGGGCACTGTGGATGTAGGCGGAAGCGGCTGTGTCTGCCCCGAGCACGTGATGCTCAAGGCGATCCTCTCCAGCCTGACCTACCGTAAAAACGATGTGGTCATTATGGATATGGAAGCCGGACTTGAGCACTTGGCAAGAGGAACAGCAGCCAATATGGATCAGTTTATCGTGGTCATCGAACCCGGTGCTCGCAGTGTTCAGACTTACCGCAATGTAAAGCGGCTGGCGTCTGACCTGGGTGTAAAAACCGTTCGGGTGGTCGCCAATAAGATCCGCAACGACGATGACGAAGCGTATATTCGCTCCGTGATCCCTGCAGAAGATCTGCTGGGCTGTATCCACTACAATGCAGAGGTAATCGAGGCTGACCGTCAGGGCAAATCTCCCTACGATTTCAGCACCGCAGCCATTGAGGAAATTCGGAAAATCAAAGCCATTTTGGATCAAGATGATAAATAAGGAGGAAATACCGTGACACTTTTTGATAGAGTATTTGGCGGTAACGACTACAACTACGCTCGTACAGTCGCCGCCATTGACGCAGCTATCGCTCAGTATAGCGAAGCTGAACCTGTAGCGTTCCCCAACACTGCTTACAACCTGCCCTGCTACTACTCCATCACCGGCAAGAAGATCAACAACCTGGGTGAGCTGAAAGCTGCTCTGGAAAATGACATCAAGCCTATGATGACTCGCAATCCCCGTCTGCAGGACGTATTCGACAGTGGTATTGCTTCCGCTTTGTGCGCAGAGTTCCTTGAGGTTCTCAAGTACATCGGTGGAAACGAACCCTACACCGAGCCCGAAATGGGCTTCCTGACCGACTCCTTCGTTCGTAACCTGGGTCTGCCTCTGGTTACCGGCGATATCCCCGGTGTTGCCGTTATTATCGGCGGCGCAGAAGACCCTGCTGAAACAGTGGCTCTGGCTAAGTCCTACCAGGCACAGGGTATCCTGGTCACTCTGACCGGTGATTCTGTTAAGCATTGCGCGGATGCCGGTATGAACTTAGGCGAAGGCGTGCGTGTATGCCCCTTGGGCTACGAGATGCAGTCTGTTATCCACATTGTTTCCGTAGCGCTGCGTGCTGCGCTGATCTTCGGCGCTATCACCCCCGGCGATACCAAGGCTCTGTACAAGTACACCATGGATCGTGTTAAGGCATTCGTTAATGCCTACAAGTCCCTCTCCGACGAGATCGTTTCTTATGGTGCAGGCGCGATCTGCCTGGGCTTCCCTGTTATTTCCAACGAGACCGAGAATATGTTCCGTGTTCCCAAGTCCCTGATTCAGCAGCTGGATACCTCCAAGTGGAACGCAACCTCTCTGGAAGCTCGTGACATTAAGCTCAAGATCACCAAGATCGACATTCCTGTTTCCTACGCTTCCGCTTTTGAAGGCGAAATCATCCGTAAGGGCGATATGCAGGTAGAAGTGGACGGCTCTCGTGTGGACTGCTTCGAGCTGGTTCAGACCAGAGAAATGCAGGAGGTTGAGGATCACAAGATCACCGTGATCGGTCCTGAGATCGACGAGATCCCTGTTGGCTCCAAGATTTCCCTCAGCTACACCGTTGAGGTTGCAGGCAAGGCTATGCAGGCTGACTTTGAGTCCGTTATGGAACGTAAGATCCACGCTTGGCTCAACTGCATCGAAGGCGTTATGCACACCGGTCAGCGTGATATGATCCGTGTTCGTATCTCTAAGGCTGACTTTGAAGCTGGCTTTAAGTTCCGTCACCTGGGCGAGGTTCTCTACGCCAAGGTTATGAGCGAGTTCGAGGCTGTTGCCGATAAGTGCCAGGTCACCATCGTGGTGGATGCCGATCAGAACAAGGAGCTGCGCGCCAAGGCAAACGAGATATTCAATGCCCGTGACGCCCGTCTGGCTTCTATGACTGACGAATCCGTGGACGAGTTCTATACCTGCATCATGTGTCAGGCGTTCTCCCCCAGCCACGTATGTATCGTTACTCCCGAGCGTCTGGGTCTTTGCGGCGCTGTTTCTTGGCTGGATGCTAAGGCTACTCAGGAGCTGGATCCCCACGGTCCTTGCCAGCCCATCCTCAAGACCGGCTGCCAGGACGAGCGTCTGGGTCGTTACGACTCTATGGACGAGGCTGTTAACAAGTACTCCCACGGCGCTGTTGAAAAGATCACTCTGTACTCCCTGTTCCAGGATCCTATGACCTCCTGTGGCTGCTTCGAGTGTATCTGTGGCGTTGAGCCCTGCTCCATGGGCGTTGTTATTACCTGCCGTGAGCACGCTGGTCTGACTCCTCTGGGTATGAGCTTCTCCGATATGGCTTCCATGACCGGCGGTGGTGTTCAGACCCCCGGCTTTATGGGTCACGGCAAGCACTTCATCTCCTCTAAGAAGTTTATCGCAGCCGAAGGCGGCCCCGGCCGTATCGTCTGGATGCCCAAGATGCTGAAGGATCAGATGCG
>JAZKXS010000157.1:0-17612 GCA_045611745.1 Faecousia sp. | reverse complement strand
CGTTATGGCCATTACCTTAGACCAGTTTTACGGCAAGTTTGCCCGTATTCGCAGCAATACCAGTATCGGCAATCTGGTGATCGCCAGCATTAAGGATGCTCTTTCTCCCGTTATGCAGTTGGGCTACGCTCTGACCCAAGGCAGAAAAATCAAGAAAATTCCTGCCGATGCCCCTGTGGTGCGCTGGAAGGACTTTTTAAAGCAGGGAAGCATCGTTACCGGCGACTATCGCATAGCAAGAAAGAGCGAAGATCCTGCCGTTATCCTTTATTCCGGTGGTACTACCGGCACCACCAAGGGTATTGTTTTGACAAACCGGAACTTTAACGCATTGGGCGCACAGATCGTTGCTACCAACCCTATGTTCCGTCCCGGCGACAAAATGCTGGCCGCAATGCCCATTTTCCACGGCTTTGGCCTTGGTGTTTGCATCCACAGTATGCTCTTTAACGGCGGCCGCTGCATTCTTGTTCCCCGTTTCACCCCCAAGACCTACGCCAAAGACCTTGTGAAGCATCGCTGCAATTTCATTGCCGGTGTTCCCACGCTGTATGAGGCGCTGCTGCGACTTCCCGATATGGAGGGCGCTGATTTAAGCTGCTTAAAGGGCGTATTTTCCGGCGGCGACAGCCTGTCCATCGAGCTGAAAAAGAAATTTGATAAATTCCTCTATGACCACAAAGCCACCATTCAGGTGCGTGAGGGCTACGGCACTACCGAAACCGTTACCGCCTGCTGTCTGACTCCCACCCACATCTACAAGGAAGGCTCTATCGGTCTGCCCTTCCCCGATACCTACATTAAGATTGTAGAGCCGGGCACAGACAAGGAGCTTCCCTACGGCGAGGAAGGCGAAATTTTGCTGGCCGGTCCTACGGTTATGCAAGAATATATGCATCACCCCGAGGAAACCGCCCAGACGCTGCGTTCCCACGACGACGGTCTGACCTGGGTCTACACCGGTGACTTGGGTACTATGGACGAGCAAGGATTTGTCTATTTTAAGGGCAGAGCCAAGAGAATGATCGTCACCTCCGGCTATAACGTGTATCCTGCACAAATCGAGAACATTTTAGACGCTCACGAGCTGGTACAAATGAGCTGTGTCATCGGCATTCCCGATTCCCTCAAAATGCAGAAGGTCAAGGCATTTGTCAAGCTGGCCGCCGGCGCTGAAGCTTCTGACGAAACCCGTCAGATTCTTCTGGCTCACTGCCGCAAGCACGTAGCAAAATATGCTATGCCCTGTGACATCGTTTTCAAAGACGAGATGCCCAAGACCTTGGTTGGCAAGGTTGCCTACCGTGTCTTAGAGGAAGAAGAACTGAAAAAGCTTCAAGCAGTACAATAACGCAAAGCAGCTGTATCAAATACGATACAGCTGCTTTGCGTTTTCGGTTGTAATTTCTATGATTTTTTCCACAGGGAGACCCCTGATTTCCGCCAGCTTTTGGGCCGTATGGCGAAGGTAGCCCGGGTCGTTTCGTTTTCCACGGTAAGGGACCGGCGCCATATAGGGGCAATCCGTTTCCAGAACGATTCGCTCAAGGGGGATTGCGGATGCCGTTTCCACCGCTTTTCGGGCGTTTTTGAAAGTCAAAACGCCGGTAAAGCCGATATACCAGCCTTTTTTTACCAGCTGTTTCGCCATTTCCGCCTCGCCGGAATAGCAGTGAAACACGCCGGTCACATCCGGGAATTTACACACCACGTCCATTCCGTCACCGTGGGCATCCCGTTCGTGGACGATCACCGGAAGGTCTGCCTGACGTGCCAGCTCCATCTGCATTTCAAAGGCCTTTTTCTGAATTTGCCGGTCAAAATCCTCATAATAGTAGTCAAGACCGATCTCTCCAATGGCCTTGACCTTAGGATGTCGGCTCATTTGCAGGTAGGTTTCCATCAATTCCTCGCAAACCTCATCGGCACTGTCAGGGTGTGATCCCACAGAGGCATACAAAAAAGGATATTTTTCCGCCAGCGCGATACATTCCTTGGAGGAAGCAAGAGAACAACCGGCGTTCAGCACATAACCAACGCCTTTTTGGGGCAGTTCCGCAATTAAAGTATCCCGATCGCAATCAAACGCAGGATCATTCAGGTGGGTATGTGTGTCAAAAAGCATTTGTATCTCCCTCCTTGATCACCGCCACAAGGCAGCCGTCCATTTCCCGTACTCGGCGGTCGGTTAACATAAAATCTGTTTTGTTTGGATAGCCCTGCAGACCTTCTCCGGTACATTTCGCAGCCGCTTCTTTCAGTACCCAAAGGGTCAGAAATGCCCGGTTTTTATCCTCTGCCGCAAGATACTGCTTGTATTCTCTGTCAGAAAGCACTTTCCGGGCAATATCAGGGTTCACCTGCCGATCTGTTTCTTCTGCATCGATGCCCACAGGCGTATCGGAAATAGCGCAAAAAACATGGCACTTTGTATGGGTAACCGAGAAATAAATATCCTCGTTCACAAAATAAGGCTTTCCCCGTTGTGTATGGGCAATTTCCGGAAAAGGCCTTTGGGTTTCTTCCCGCCACAGGGTACGTAAAAGTGCATAAGCTTCCTCATGTCCGTCAAGCTGGATTTTTCTTCCGGCAATCTTTAGCAATACCCTCACCTCTTTCTTATTTATCCAGTATAATTGGGTTTTCCCAGTCTGTCAATAAAGTTATATCCTTTGCATTTTGCGCATATATTCCCCTGTAAGGAGGGATTATTATGGCAGACGAACGATTGCCGCAGCCCCAAAAACTAACACTCAGCGACAGAAAAAAGCTCACTTTAAACGGCACAGCAGAGGTGTTGAGCTTTGACGAAAACACAGTGATTCTAAAAACGGATCTGGGTACACTAACGGTACAGGGGCAGCAGCTCAAACTTAAAACCCTCTCCCCCGAAAACGGGCAAGTATCTATCGACGGACAGATTTCCGCCCTGATCTTTGAAGACCCCCGGCCATCCGGTGGTCTGCTACAAAAGCTATTTCGATGATGCAACCGGAATTGCTTTTTTCACGTTTTCTGACCGCCTGTCTCCTGGGGGTCGGATTGGGACTTTTATACGATTTTCTAACTGCGCTCCCGGGCAAGCTGATCCATCTTGCAGACGGTGTATTTATCCTTGCGCTTTTTGCCTGCGGCATTTATTTTGGTTTTGGTATCTGCAGTGGTGACCTGCGGCCCATTTACTGTTTTGGCTTTTTTGCAGGCGCCGCTGTCTGGCATTATACGGCCGGAAAGCATCTTCGCAGTTTATTTGTACGATTTTTTTCGTATTTTTTCCGTTTATGTTCCATTTTTTGGTATCCTTTTAAAAAATTCTTCGGTTTTGTTTTATATTTTTGCAAAAAAACATTTACATTGGGCAGAAAATGGAGTACAATAGGAGAGAAAATATCGCCTGCGCGGCAGACAACAGGAGGGAGTTCCAATGGCACAAAGAAAGCGTCCTCAAATTCGCATTCGCTTTAGCCATGGTTCTCCACTTTTGAAGGTGGTTTTGATCATAACCTTGATCGTATGCACCGTTTCTCTTTTGAGCTTGCATTCGGCCATCGCTTCCACAGAAGCCCAAACCGCACTTCTGCGCAAACAGGCCGCGCAACTGGAAAAAGAGAATCATAACCTCGCCCAGAATATTGCCGAAGTCGGTACCGTGCAAGGCATAAAGCGCATCGCATCTCAAATGTTGGATCTGGTAGAAAGCGGTGCAAATTTCTTCACCCCAAAATAACAAACTCTTAAATCATCTGGAGGAAGCACAGCAAATATGGAGTTGACCACTGGCACAATTTTAGAAGGAAAAGTAAAATCCATCACCAATTTTGGCGCATTTATCTCTCTCCCCGAAAACAAGACCGGTTTAGTGCATATTTCTGAGGTAGCAAACACCTATGTCAGCGATATCCGGCAGCACCTTACCGAAAACCAGGAAGTAAAAGTAATGGTGCTTGGCACAGAAGGCAACAAGGTCAATTTGTCCATCAAGCGTCTGGAGGAAAAGCCATCTCGTGAAGCAAGACCCGCACCTCGCAGAGAAGAAAACCCTCGTCCCTATCGCAGTGCGCCTACGCCTCCTCCTGCACCCAAAACGGCAGATCAGCTTTTTGAAGAAAAGCTTAAGCAATTTATGAGCGAGTCCGACAGTAAGATATCCTCTCTCCGCCAATATTCCGATCACCGCACCAAAAGCCGCAGAAGATAATCTTCTGAAAGAAGGGAATTTATATGGCTACTTGTGTTGTTACCGGTGGTTCCCGGGGAATCGGCGCCGCAATCGTTGCCGCTTTCTCAAAGCGGGGCGATCGTGTATTTTTCCTCTATGAAAAGGAACACGAAGCCGCCAAATCGGTGGCGGCAAATACAGGCGCCACAGCTATCTGCTGTGATGTTGCTGACGGCAGTGCCGTTGAACGAGCCTTTTCCGAAATTGGAAATGTAGATATTCTTGTGTGTAATGCCGGAATCTATCACGGCGGTCTTATTCACCAAATGTCTGATGCGCAATGGGACAGACTTTTTGATGTAAACGTAAAAGGCATTTATCATTGCGTAAAAGCCGCAATGCCTGCCTTTTTGCAATCCCACAGCGGGTGCATCATTACCGTATCGTCTATGTGGGGACAGGTTGGCGCCTCCTGCGAAAGCGCTTACTCCGCCACCAAAGGCGCTGTGATTGCCCTGACCAAAGCCCTCGCCAAAGAGCTTGGACCCAGCGGCATTCGGGTCAACGGTATTGCCCCCGGTGTCATTCTCACCGATATGTGTGCCGGATATCCCGACGATGTTTTGGAAGCCCTTCGGGAAGAAACTCCCGTTGGCCGAAATGGCACACCGGAGGATATCGCCCAAGCGGCTCTGTATTTATCTGATGCGGCCTTTGTTACCGGTCAGATATTGGGCGTAAACGGCGGCTTCGTTATTTAACAAAAGAAAACTTCACCCTATTAAGGAGGTTTATACATATGAAGATTGCACTTGGCTGCGATCACGGTGCTCTGGAATTAAAAAATGCGTTAATTCCTTTCCTCAGAAGTCTGGGGCACTCCGTTGAAGATTTTGGTACCTATACCCCCGAGAGCTGCGACTATCCGGATTATGCCGTGGCCGCTGCGCAGGCTGTAGCTGACGGTGACTGTGACCGGGGTATTGTGCTTTGTACCACCGGCATTGGTGTTTCCATTGCCGCCAACAAAGTCAGAGGCATTCGGTGCGCACTTCTTTCGGATTTGACATCTGCAAGAATGACCCGTTTGCACAACGATACCAATATGATGGCCCTTGGCGCCGGAGTAGTATCTCAAGATCTGGCGTTTGCCATTGTGGACGCATGGCTTTCCACACCGTTTTCCAACGAAGACCGCCATCAGCGTCGCATTGATAAGGTTATGTCCTGCGAACGGGGATTAAAAAAAAAGAGGAGATCTCCTGACAGAAGACGCAGAAGACTTCCCCTCACCGCAAGAATTCCTGCCTTTATTGTCAGCAGACTTGTGACGGTCATTATCAGCATCCTGCTGATCTTGTCTATGGTCATCACACCGATAACAACCTATGTTACGAGCATCGCCGATCCCAGTTACTTAGTGGACATTCTGTTCTCCTCCGGACTTTTCGGCAACGCACCGACACCCGAAGAAAGTCCTACAGACGGCCCCGCCGAAGAAACTACTGGGCCGTCCGATTCCGACGATCTTACCGGTGACCTTACTGACGACACACTCGACCCGTCCACCGAGGGAAGCGAAAACGCCACCACTGTTGACGATGGCGAGACCGGTGATACGCCTGTTGGCGGTGAAACTGATACCTCTGTCGACGGCGGTGAGACCGGTAATACACCTGACGATGCTGGCGAACCGGCTGTAGCTTCTTTGGATGATACCGGCGCTTCCGCCGCAGACGGAGAAAATACCGATACGCCTGTCGATGGCGGTGAGACCGATACACCTGTCGATGGCGGTGAAACTGATACCTCTGTCGACGGCGGTGAGACCGATACTCCTGCTGACGGCAGCGAAACCGACACCCCTGCTGACGGCGGTGAGACCGACACCCCTGCTGACGACAGCGAAACCGACACCCCTGCTGACGACAGCGAAACCGACACCCCTGCTGACGGCGGTGAGGCCGACACCCCTGCTGACGACAGCGAAACCGACACCCCTGCTGACGACGGTGAGACCAATGATTCCAACCTTTCCGCCGCACAAGACCTTTTGGCTGCTCTGCAAGGTATGATCGGCTCTGATATGATCGATGAGGACACCTTGCACACCATGCTGAATATCCCCGCAGAGTCGTCTATTGATACGACACTCTTAGGCGAAAAGCTTTTAGCCAGTGATGCTGCGCAGGCCTTGGTTTCTGCATATGTTTCTGATGCAGTAGATGCTGCTATGGGCGGCGTAAACGGGCCTACTCTTACGGGTGAAACCGTTATGGACATCGTTACGCCCCATATTGGTCAGTTGGTGGATATTGTTGAGGAATGCTTGCCGGAAGGCACTGAGATTGACCGCGCCACCATCGAAGATGCAACTTTGCAAGCCTTGGAAGTGGCACTGCCCTCGGTTGTGGATTCCCTGCCGGATCTTAGCGAAGCTGCCGCTGTTTTGAAAGAACAATCTCCCGCGATCGGCACAGCTTTGGATGTGCTTAAGTTTATTCGCACCGGTGCGTTGCGTGCTGCAGCATTCCTTCTGGTTGTTGTATTGATCGTGGTTCTGTGTCTGTTCCGCCTCCCCGGTCTCAACGGTCTGCGCTGTGTAGGCATTTGCGGTATGATCGGCGCAGCCCTCTGCGGTGGCATTTATCTGCTGTTAACTATGCCCACATTGCCGATCGTGCTGGAAGGTTTTGGAAGTATGGGCACACTCATCAATCAGTTCGCCGAATCCTTTGCCCACGAATTTGCCGTATATTCTGTGATTTATGGCGTTTCCGGTCTGTTCCTCATTTTGGGCACAACCATTCTTCGCGGATTCTTTGGTATGCTCTTTGATGCCATTTTCTCCCGTGACTAAAGCTACATAATACTCCACCCCTGCCTGGTAACAGGCAGGGATATATAAAAAGAAGAAGGATTTGAATTATGAAAACATTTTGGAAAATTTTCAGCGCTTTTTTTGCACTTCTGATGAGTATTCTTTTGGTTGTTTCCCTGATCATTTTTCCTGCCGTTTCTTTTCTGACAGACAACGCGGAACCCAGCAAGCTGGTAGATATCATTATGTCCTCCGGTTTACTCACGCAGCAAGGAAAGCCCTCTGCAAGAAATCCTCAGATCCTGCTTTCTGAAAATACCGTGGCAGGTCTTCCGGAAGGTGTCGATCTGGATACCCTTATGGAATCCCTTGAGGAATTGGCGAACAGCGGTTTGCTCGATGTGGAACAGATTATGGAAGATCTGGAAATCCCCGCAGATGCTGAAATCAACCAGGAGCAAATGGTCCAGGAATTGACCGAAAGCCAGGCTGTGCAGACCCTTGTCTCCACCTATGCTGAGGATATCATCAATGCTGCCGCCGGTACAGGCGAGCCTCCCGTACTCACAACCGAAACTGTTTTGGAAATTCTGCAGCCTCATATGGAAGAAATTGTAACCATCGTGGAGAATAATTTGCCCGAAGATGTAAAAATCGATCGGGAAAAGGTCTCCGACGCCATTGATAAGGCAGCCAGCGCCGCCCTTCCTGCGTTGGTCGACAAGCTCCCTCCTGCCCAGGAGGTTGCGCAAACCATCGTCAGCACAAACGATATGCTCCCCACCGTTATGTCCGCCCTGAACTTTATCCGCAGCGGCAAGCTTCGTACCATTGCTTTGTGTGTAGTTGCTGCGTTGATCGTTTTGCTGTTCCTGTTCCGTCTTCCCAAGATCAACGGTCTGCGCTGGATCGGCATCAGCGGACTTGTAGGCGCTGTATTTGCCGGTGGTTTGGGTTATCTGCTGCAAGCAAAGCCTGTGCTGGATTCCTTGCTGCCGGCTCTGGGTGAAGCTTCTTCTTTGGTAATGCCTTTGCTCTCTACGCTTGCCTCCACATTTGTTACCTTTGCAATTATTTACAGCATTGCAGGTCTGATTCTGGTTGTTGGCAACGGCGTTTTGAATATGGTAGTTGCCAAAAAAGCCTGATAATTTGCACATATATCGCCTCCGACGCATAGGATAGTCGGAGGCGATTTTTTATGGCTATTGTAAATACCACGATCCCCATTACCTCTGATATTTGCGACCAAGTAATCCAACAGATCGTGAACACCTACCCATTTTGCCGGACAGAGCTATTGGCCGTCACTGCATTCCAGCGTCCTATTCGCACCTTAGTGATCGGCAACGGGTCACGAAAGGTCTTATTCACAGCCGCCCATCACGCCAACGAATGGATCACGGCCTATATTTTATTAAAATACGGAGAAGATCTGGCGGAAGCTATACAGGCCGGAGGTATGATCGGGGATTTGGATGCCCGTGCCCTTGCAGATACCGTTACGATTTATATGATTCCTATGGTAAATCCCGATGGCGTAGATCTGGTCACCGGTGCGATCCGGTCTGGGGATATCCAATACGACCTTGCGAAACGGCTTTCTGAAAATTATCCCCAATTCCCTTTCCCGGAGGGTTGGAAAGCCAACCTTCTGGGTGTTGATCTGAATTTAAATTATCCTGCCAAGTGGCTGCAGGCGCGGGAAATTAAATTTTCCCAAGGCTTTACCCTCCCAGGGCCAAGAGATTATGTAGGCAGAGCGCCCTTAAACCAGTTTGAAACCCAGGCCCTTGCGGACTACACAGAACTGATCGACCCTGCCCTTGTGCTGGCGTATCACACCCAAGGACAGGAAATTTATTGGACTTTTGAAGATATTTTCGTCCCCGCCGCACAGGAATTGGGAGAAGCAATGGCACAAGCCAGTGGTTATCGTCTTGCAGACGTGCCCTATAACTCCGCCTTTGCCGGTTACAAGGACTGGTTTATTCAAGAATTTAACAGGCCTGGATACACCATTGAAGCAGGAATTGGCATAAATCCTCTGCCCCTTTCTCAATTTGACGAGATTTACAGGGATAATTTGCCTATTTTAAACATTGCCGCCACAGGAATTTCTCCACAGCCTGCATAATTTTCCCACAAAGGGCAAACAATACCTCCGAACACAAACTTAGGAGGTAAAATTTATGAGTCGCTTTCGCGTTCTTTTCCTTGCCCTTGCATTGCTGATGCTGCCCTTTCCCGTTTCCGCAGCAGAGGTGGATTGCGATGCCATCTATTGTTTCACGTCCACGGATTTTGCCCAGGAACAGGAGCTTTCCTTAATGGGTGTCTGCATCACCGGCCTTCCCGACCCCAACACCGGAACGGTCTATTTGGGTCAACGTGTCCTGCAAAAAGGAGACATCTTAACTGCTGAGCAGCTATCCGCTCTCACTTTTTCTCCCTTGCTTACCCAAACCGATGCCGTAGCCCAGGTTTCCTATCTGCCGGTCTATGAAAATAAAGTAGGTGCTGCCGCTGTGGCTACCATTTCCATTCGTGGCAAAACAGACAATCCCCCCGTTGCCCAGGATTTTTCTTTGGAAACCTACAAAAACCTGGCCACCACCGGTTCGCTGAAGGTTTCTGAGCCGGAAGGGCAGACTATGACCTACACCTTGGTTCGCAGCCCGAAGCGTGGGCAGGTAGAAATCTCTGCCAACGGAACGTTCACTTACACGCCCAAGAAAAACAAAGTAGGTGTGGATTCTTTCACCTATTGCGCAACAGATCCGGCAGGAAATGTTTCCCGTGTCGCCACAGTCACGGTGCAAATTCTCAAGCCCTCTGATGCAAAGCAGTATACTGATACCCAAAACACCGCCTGCCGATTTACTGCGGAATGGATGCGCCACACAGGTCTATTCACCGGCGAGAGCATTAACGGTCAGCTTTGCTTCCAGCCTGAAAAAACCGTCAGTCGGGGTGAATTTGTAGCTATGCTGGTAAAGGCGTTGGACATTCCTTTGGAGGATCCTTCCACCCTATCTCTTCCCAGTGACGCACCGTTGTGGCTGCAGCCCTATCTTGCCGCTGCGCTCCGTGCCGGTCTCACCGCCGGTCTGCCTGATGCAGATAATACAGCCCAGGCCATTACCGGCGCAGAAGCGGCAGTTATGCTGCAAAACGCTTTGGATCTGACAGTATCGCAAAACGTATTAAAGGATCAGTCCACCGCCAGCCAAGATGACCTGGTGGTTCCTGCCTGGGCTGCCGTTTCTTTGTCCGTATTGGAAGAAAATGATATTCACGTCAGCGCTTTTGATACCCTCACACGAAGTGATGTTTCCCAAATTTTGTATGAAGCAAGCCACTTGGCAACTTTTTCTGCCGGCGCAGCTTTGTACCGATAATCAGCAAAAAGGACCTGAAGATTTATTGATCTTCAGGTCTTTTTTGTAAATTTTTCTTTGCATTTCGGGCAACTAATGGCGATTTTGCCTTTGCCTCTTGGCACACGCACCGTCTGCCGGCATCGAGGGCAGGAAAAATATCTGTGTTCCCTGTCTTTTACACGCTCCAGTAACAGCAAATACTTCCGGTTTTCCCGGTAGCGCTTATAGGTATTCCTTGAAAAACACCGAAACAGCGCCAGCAGCATAAACACATACGCCAAAGAAGAAAACGCCAAGCCGGCGATCACATCGCTTATAAATATACTTATAAAACAAGATGCCAAGCCCAATCCCAACAGCAGGGAATTTAGCTTATCCGTTCCATATCTGCCTGTCATAAAGCGGCGAAACGCCATCAAAAAGCGCTGGCCAAGATTTCTCATACTCAGACTCCTTTTGATATCTTCTTTTTTATTATAATACAGTTTTTCCAAAAAACAACCATTGAACATCAAAATTTACGATTCGTTCATATGCCCAGAGGGCCAACCATCAAATACTGAATTATGCATTTGATGGTTGGCGGCTCCTTTACCCTCTGTTGGTACAGCAAACCATCAAAAAATGCACAAGAACTGCAGGCTGCCTGCAGTTCTTGCGCTGAAAGAAAAGAGGAAAATGAAAAGAGAAGATTATATATTAATTTGATTATACAGAAAAAATGTGAAGCAAAAAAGGGATAATTCTTTAATATAGTATTAAGTTTCGGTATGTACGCACATTTTACCCCACGGGTAATCTTTACTTTTTCCGGAAAGAATAGTATACTATATACAATACTTTTGAAAGGATTGCGTGGCCTATGATCCATAAGTTACAGGCGGTGGAAAGCCGCTTTGAAGAGCTTTGCGCAAAAAGTGAACAACCGGATTTTTACGCAGACCCCAAAAAAGCTGCCGCAATCCTGCGGGAGCGAAATGATTTAGAGCCGATCATTCTGGCATTTCGAGCATATTGCGATGCCCAAAGGGATATGCAGGAGGCAGAAGAACTGATGAGCGACCCGGAAATGCGGGAGCTTTGCCAAGACACTTATCAGGAAGCTAAGGCGCAAAAAGAATCCCTTTATGAGCAGTTGCGGATCTTGCTTCTTCCAAAAGATCCTAACGACGACAAAAACGTAATTGTGGAAATTCGTGGTGGCGTAGGCGGTGAAGAAAGCGCCCTTTTTGCCCATAGCCTTTTCCGGATGTACAGTATGTATGCCGCCCAAAAAGGCTGGCAGGTAGAACTGATGAATTATAATGAAACCGAGCTGGGTGGCGTCAAGGAAGCCGATTTTGTCATCAGCGGTCGAGGCGCTTACTCAAGGCTAAAATATGAATCCGGTGTTCACCGTGTCCAACGTGTACCGGAAACGGAATCCGGCGGTCGGGTGCATACCTCCACAGCGACCGTGGCTGTACTTCCTGAAATGGAAGAAGTGGATGTGCAGATCAATCCTGCGGATATCGAAATGCAGGTTTATCGTGCCTCCGGCGCCGGCGGTCAGCACGTCAATAAAACAAGCTCCGCTGTGCGGCTGATCCATAAACCCACAGGCATTGTGGTCGCTTGTCAGGAAGAACGCAGCCAGCTCCAAAATCGAGAGAAATGTATGCGCATGCTGGCATCCAAACTTTATGAAATTGAACAAGAAAAGCTGGATTCTGCCGTTACCGGTATGCGTCGCAGCCAAGTTGGCACAGGTATGCGCAACGAGCGCATCCGCACCTATAATTTCCCCCAAGGTCGTGTAACAGACCACCGCATCGGTCTGACCCTTTATAAGATCGATGCCGTTATGGACGGTGGCATTGATGAACTGATTGATGCACTTGCCACGGCAGATCAAGCTGAAAAACTGAAAAACAGTCAATAAAAGGAATTTACTATGGAATTTTTTACCAATTCACCGGAGGAAACGGAAGCTTTGGGCGCTGCGCTGGGTCTTGTCCTGCAGCCGGGAACAGTAATTGCCTATTCCGGTGATTTAGGCGCAGGCAAAACGGCATTTACCCGGGGTATCGCCCGAGGACTTGGTATCAGGGATATTGTTACAAGCCCCACTTATACCATTGTAAACGAATACGAAAGCGGCCGTATTCCCCTTTTCCACTTTGATATGTACCGCCTTTCCTGCTCCGATGAGCTGTTTGACATTGGCTGGGAGGATTATCTGGCAAGAGGCGGTGTGTGCGCTGTGGAATGGAGCGAAAATGTAGCCGACGCACTGGAAAACCCACTTTTCATCCATATTGAAAAAGAGGGAGATACCCGACGGAAAATCACAATGAAGGGAGATGGCTGTATTGATGCTATTAGCCTTTGAAACCTCTGCAAAAGCCGCCTCTGTCGCCCTTTTTAACGGCGATACGCTGCTCGGCGAAAGCTACCAAAATACCGGCCTTACCCACAGCCAAACTCTGCTGACGATGGCAGAGGATCTGCTTAAAAACTGCGGTGCAGGTGTAAACGACCTGAAAGGCGTTGCAGTTGCCGCAGGGCCGGGCAGTTTTACAGGGGTACGTATTGGCGTTGCCGCAGCAAAAGGCCTTGCTTGGGGCAAGGAACTGCCTTGCTGGGGTGTTTCTACTCTGGAAGCGATGGCTCTTGGCTTTGGTGCGCAGGATGGCTATGTGCTTGCCACTATGGACGCCCGGAGAAATCAGGTATATACCGCCTTATTTTTGGCAGAAAAAAGCGTTTTGACCCGTGTTTTTGAGGACAGCGCCATTGCGCTGACCGAACTGAAGGAACGAATTAAAGCACTGGATGGACCTATTTATCTTGTAGGTGACGGCAGTTTATTGACATATAACACCTTAAAAACCGATGTATCTGCCCTTGTTTTGCCTCCGGAGCATAAAATGCATCAGCGAGCCGTCGGCGTAGGTTTGGCGGCGATGGCGGCGATCGCTCGTGGCGAAACCGGAGATGCAAACGCATTGTCTCCCAACTATCTTCGTCTTTCCCAGGCCGAACGGGAAAGACTGGAAAAAACGCAATAAAGTGTCCGGATCACAAAGCATTGTGATCCGGATGTTTTTATTGGACACCGAGGGTCGTTTCCACTGCCGTCTGGTTTGCCGATAAGTAGGCATTTACCGTTTCCATACCTGCCGATACAATCGCCGCAGTACGGTTATAGGATGCTTTGCAGCTTTCCAGCGTTTTATCTGTCAACTCAAATTCTGCTTTCCAATCAGAAATATCCTTATCCAGTGGCAAGATATTATATTCCGTTCGGTTCGTTGCCGGATTTGTACGTTTATTGACCCAAGTGGGAATACAGTCTGCAGATTCCAGTATTACCGTACCGTCAGAATACCGGCAGAAAGTGACACTGAATAAAACGCCATCCTCTGTGTGGGCCGTTTTAATACTGGAAATGTTGCCCAAACGCTGATTGGAAACGGCATTTCCCATAGAGTACAGGCATACCGTTTTTCTTGTAGCATCTACCGTAGATGTCAGAAGCTCCACAGGCTGCACCACATGAGGGTGACCGCCGATGATCACGTCTACGCCAATATCGCACAGCTTCTGTGCCATTTGGGTTTGGGTGCTGTTTTGCTTGGTTTTATATTCCTGTCCCCAGTGAATAAAAATCACAAAAGCATCTGCACCTTGCTGTTTTGCCTGTTCAACCGAAGCGGCAACCTCTGCGTAAAAAAGCGCTAAGTTTGAATAATCAAATGTATTGATAAGCGGCGCGTATTTGCTGCTCATTGTAATGGAATTAGGCGCTTTGACATCCGGTCTGGGATCATTTTCATACGTATAGCAAGCCAGCCCCAGCCGTATCCCATTTCGTTCCTCAATCACAAAATTCTCTTCATCTGCAGATACTTTCGTTCCCAAATACCCCAACTTTCGGTCTTGAATAACCTGTAAGGTGCGGGTGATTCCTACACCACGTGTATCGTAGGAATGATTGTTTGCCGTAAGGATTAAATCAAAACCGGCGTCCTTCATTCCGTCAATAATCGCATCCGGACAGTTAAACTGCGGATATCCGGAATACGCATATCCGTTATTGCTTCCGGCTAATGTGGTTTCCAGATTGCCGACAGCCAGATCGGCGTTTTGGATATATTGGGAAAAATAAGTAAAAATACTGTCAAAATTATAGGATTTTTTACCGGAATCATAACCGGTATTGATTACCGGCTTGTGCATCAGAATGTCGCCAACAGCAGATAAGGTAAAGCTACCCTCCTTGACGATGGGCGGATCTGTCGGGTCAGTAACCGGCGGCAGGGTCGTCTCCTCTGTCTCAGAAAGAGAGGGTTCGCTTTCTGTTGGCTCTGTACTTCCAAAAATATTATTTACGGCAAGCAATGCTGCCAATGTAAGACAAATAAGCAAAAGAAAAGCAGTGATGAGCTTCTCGCTTAAGCTGATTTTGCGGTTATATCTTCTTTTTTTCATAATAACCACTCCTTTTCTCCATTTTATCACAGACGTTCTAAAATGTAAATAACGCACCTCTTGACTTACAGAAGTGCGCTAAGATATAATTAGATAAAATAAAAAATAATCGGGGAGATTTTTAAAATTGATAAAACAGAAGCTACCCTATGCCGTACTCTTTTTCACGGTTGCAATTGCTGTAGTGATTGTGAGCTTGCTTGTAAGCTATTATCTTCTGACGAAAGATCCTGCAACACAAAAGCCCGCAGAATTGGAGACCTCCACGCCCACCCAACCGGAGACCTCCGCCCCCACAGACCCTCCTTTCACCATTGAAAGCATACGGGTGGCAACCTTTTCTGATATTGCAGCAACAGACCCTGCGTACGACACCGCCTGCTATATGTTGTACTATGACATTATGGATGCTGAAAATGACCTGTTTTCCCCTGATCGTATGGTAACGCAGGCAGAGGGCATTGACGCCGTTAATCGGCTGACGGGAGCAAATCTTCCTCAGCCGCAAAAGCCCACTGCACCCTTAACACGGGGCGCACTGGCCACAATGCTTTACAGTGCTGCCGAGCACTTAGGTATCTCTACCCAATGTACACTGCAGAAGTTGCACTATTCCGATGCTGCAAAAATCAGTAAGGAAAATCTCTCCGCCATTTTATGGGCAACAGAACACAATCTTTTCCGCAGCTTTGTGGACACAACTATGCTGGAAACCACGGCGGTTTCCCGCCTGCAGCTTGCACAAGCTTTCATCGCTCTGCAATCCCACAACCCCAATGATGTGCTTGCCGATGAAATTCTGCAGGCAATTCCCGTCCGTTCCGACGAGTCCCAGTCCCGTCTTAACCACAGTCAGATTCAGGAATATATCCATTCTGCAGCGAACAAATACGGGGCTGTGGGTATACAGGTTGCCGTAATCGAAAACGGCGTTGTTACCGATACCTACGTCTACGGTTGGGCAACGAAAGACACCGCCGCTATGACAGCCGAGCACAAGCAACGGGTTGCATCTATTTCAAAAGTAATCGTAGGTATTACCGCACAATTGCTGCTGGAAGACGGTACGATAAATCTGGATGAAGATATCAGCAAATATTGGAACTGCACCGTAAGAAACCCGCAATTTCCTAACATCCCGATCACCTTCCGCACCTTACTTACCCATACTTCGTCTATCTCTCATACCGGTACCTCTTATACATATTCCGGCGTAAAAAACTTTCTCACAAAGAAAAACTATACCGAATTTGCACCGGGAGATATTGAAGGATGGACATACAATAACTACGCATTCTCCATATTGGGTATGACCTTAGAAATGGCCGCAGACCGCATCGCCAATGACATTTTGAACGAAAAGCTCTTTTCCGCTATGGGCATTGATGCCGCCTTTGGCTCCGGTGATATCAAAAATACCAACAAGCTTATCACCCTATACCGCAACGACGGCACAGTCGGACGCACCGTAGCCGAACAGAAAACCCATCACAGTGGAACTGAGCCCGGAACAAAAGGTGTGTTCTTTGCCGGCGGTTTTACAAGCAGTGCCCAAGATTTGGCGAAGCTTATTGCTATCCTTGCCGGAGATGGCATATATGAGGGTGTGCGCTTCCTGGAAGCCCAATCCGTAGAACAAATGGAAACCCCTTATAGCACCACTGCCGTTTCAGGTGGATCTTATCAGGCTTTTCCTATGCGGTATTGGGAAAATCTGTACAACCGGGATAAGGTTTATTTTCACACAGGCAGCGCCTACGGTGTGTACAACTGTGCTTCCTACGATCCCGAAACCGGGGATGGCATTGTGGTATTGACCACCGGCGCCAGCGACAAGCAAGATTCTCACGGCATTTATAATATCTGCTCTGACATTAACGGGTACATATACGATATAATTGATTAAAAGTAACCGGAGTGCAAATACTTGCACTCCGGTTTTTTATGTAATTTTTCAGGGCTTAATGTGGTCTATCAC
This sequence comes from Faecousia sp., assembly GCA_045611745.1. Classification (GTDB taxonomy): domain Bacteria; phylum Bacillota; class Clostridia; order Oscillospirales; family Oscillospiraceae; genus Faecousia. Next base: position 798 of record JAZKXS010000157.1, on the reverse strand, counting down.
AATAGGCATCGCTTCCGTCAAGGGTCTTTTGAAAATCATCGTCCAGCTAAGGCCGCTATTATCCAAAATGCTGACATATTCCCAGCCTTCCTTGCTTAAGTTTTCGATTTTCTTGGTTACTTTCTTCTCGTCGTACTTATCCATTTTAACGGTCTGGTACTCGTAACTTGTAACGTAATGGAAGCCATAGCTGTCCACAGGCTGCAAGGAAATATCGGCAGAAAAACGTCCATTATCCGCCTTTACCAGCCATTTTCTGCTCAAATTCGCGTCAATTATACCCCGGCAGGCCTTGGGCGCGTCGAAAATTCCCAATTTGTATTTGATTGTCACCTCGGTTGGCCCTTCCAAACCAATCTGAGCCGTTTCGCCGGACTTACCTGTCCAAATTTCATTTCCATTCTCATCGAGGATAGAAACACTTTGGGTGGTGTCTGCCAGCTCCAGCTTTACCAACACATACTCCAATTTCTTTGCAATGGGATAACCGCAGCCGGGGCAGCTTATCGCCTTATCAGAAACTGGTTTTCCACATTCAGGACAAGAAATTATAGCCATAGCATTTTACCTGCCTTTTCCTTTATTTTTCTCATTATAACAAACCAAAATCAAAATAGCAAGAGGGAAGAAATTTGCTATTTTTTCCTGTTTGCAACACTTATTGACACTTTTTATCTGGCGTGTTATATTGAAACAAACCGTTAGGAGATATAAAATGCTGCTTGATTTTATAAAAAAACATTCCCTTTCTCTATTTTGCGGACTCATACTGTGCATATATTTTGTTTCCGTGATGAT
>JAZKXS010000156.1:0-1917 GCA_045611745.1 Faecousia sp. | reverse complement strand
GAATTAAAAGTATTATTCGATAAGTACAATGTTATTTCCGGTATTGATAACTGCCATCACTTCACACCGGATCTTCAGATCGGTTTCGACTTGGGCTGGGGCGGTATTTTACAGAAGCTAAAAGAGCAAAGAGCGCTACATGATGAAAGTCATTATGATTTTTATGATAGCGAAATTGCTGTAGTAGAAGCCATTATCCGCTTCTTAAAAAGATGTGCTGCGGAATTGAAAGAGCTCGGCGATCAGGAGCAAAATCCCTATCTGAAAGCAAATCTTTATGAAATGTCCAAGGTCAATGACAAGGTAGCAGACGGCAAACCGGAAACCTTCCGCGAGGCCGTTCAGTGGATGTGCTGGTTTAGTATGTTGTCCAGAACCTATAACCGGGGCAGTGCCGGTGGTCAATTAGATGAAATGTTACGGCCATACTACGAAAAGGACATCGCAGAAGGTATCTTAACGGACGAGGAAGCTGTATTTTATCTGGCTTGTCTCTTTTTGCAGGACAGTAGATACTTCCAGTTAGGCGGACCGGATATTAACGGAGAGGATATGACCTCTAAAATTTCTTACCTCTGTTTGGATGCTGCCGACAAGATCAATATTGCCTGCAATCTGACCATTCGTGTGCACGATAAGCTGGATGATACATTCTTCAAAAAATCCGTTGCCTATTTATTTAAAAACAAACAGGGCTGGCCAAGATATTCTTCCGACAGCGCATTGGCAGAAGGATTTATGAAATGTGGATATTCTCTGGAAATGGCAAGAAAGCGTGTAGCTGCCGGCTGCCACTGGATGTGTATTCCGGGCATGGAATATACCATGAATGACACCGTAAAAATCAATTTACTAAAGGTATTTGAAGTAGCTTATCAGGAAATGATGGCAGACAAAGCGGAAGCTCCATCCAGCGAAAATTTGTGGAGACGCTATGAAAAGCATTTGAAGGTAGCCGTGGATGCAACCGGTAACGGTATTATGCACCATTTAAAATACCAGTCGAAATCCCAGCCGGAATTGATCCTAAACCTGTTCCAGCACGGTTTGATTGAAAAAGGTGTAAATATCACCGATGGCGGCGCCAATTATTATAACATGTGTGTAGACGGCAGTGGCTTGGCCGTGGTCGCAGACAGCTTTGCAGCATGCGAACAGCGCATTGAGAAGGAAAAGAAGCTTACATATGAGGCGCTGACAAAGCACATGGATAGTAATTTCGAAGACGAAGATGGCGAATATATCAGACAGCTGATGCAGCACAGTGAAAAATACTGCGGCGGCGAGTCCCTTGGCGACACCTGGGCAAAGAAAATCAGCAAGCTTTATACCGAACTGGTGCGTGACTTAAACGTACAGCACCCGGGCATTAACTTTATTCCGGGCTTTTTCTCCTGGTCCAACACCCTTGGTCTTGGTTCTACCGTAGGCGCTACGCCAAACGGTAGAAAAGCAGGAGAAGCAATCAACCACGGCGCAAATCCCAACGGCGGATTCCGCAAGGACGGCGCGGTTTCTTCGATGTGTAACTCCATCGGCGCTATCCAGCCCGGCTATGGTAACTGTGCGCCGGTACAGTTAGAGTTTGATCCTGGCATTGTAAACGACGCAGAAGGCGTAGATAAAATGGCAGCAATGATCAAGACCATTATGAATACAGGCAACACGTTGTTAAATATCAATATCATTGATGCCAATAAGATTTTAGAAGCCCATAAAGACCCTTTCAAATATCCGGATCTTGTAGTCCGTGTAACCGGATTTACCGCATTCTTCGCTATGCTGACACCGGAGTTCCGGCAATTAGTTGTGGATCGTGTTACTTCTGTAAATGGAAATAAAATAAACTTAGCGTAAAGGAGAAAGCAAAAATGGCAGAAAAAGTAGTTATGGAGTATGTTGTAAAAAACAAGGAAG
>JAZKXS010000155.1:0-1698 GCA_045611745.1 Faecousia sp. | reverse complement strand
CAACGATGCCTTGGCAGGTGCAGCCGAAAATATCGGCAGACTTCTGGTTCGGAAAAACTATTACTTTGTCCCCTTCGGCCAGGACGACCCAGTCGGGAAGCCCACCAGTATGGTTGCAGATTTCGAAAAAATCCCCGAAACCTTGATCGCCGCACTGTCCGGCCGCCAGATTCAGCCCATATTATTATAAGGAAAGACCGCCTGACGGACATCCGTCAGGCGGTTATTTATTCGATTACGATATTATCTGTGCAATACTGCAGCGCCTTTTGGCGGTGGGTAATGATAATGTAGGCCGTGCCGTCCGGTTTTTTGCGGATGTTTTCCAGAATTTTGGCTTCCGTTTCTTCATCCAGCGCAGAGGTCGCCTCGTCAAAAATCACAACCGGTGCTTTTCTCAGCATTGCCCTTGCGATGGCAATGCGCTGCGCCTGACCTTCGGAAATGCCGGAGGACTGCTCACCCAGCATAGTATCTAAACCATCTGGGAGATTTTCTATGAATTCCTTAGCGCAAGCCGTTTCCAAAGCCGCCCACAGGTGCTTATCCTCCGCTCTCGGGTCTGCCATTTGCAGATTTTCCCGAATGGTACCGTGGAACAAGGTGTTTCCTTGGGGTACATAGCTAAAATACTTCCGGGTCGCTGCTGAAATCGGCACTTCCCCGCTTTCTGTCTGCAAAGTAAGCTTGCCTGCGTCCGGTGTAGTAAAGCCCAGCAAAAGTTTAATAAGGGTGGTCTTGCCTGCACCGGAATGTCCGGTCACAGCAACAACCTGTCCCGAGGCAACCGCAAAGGAGAAATCGTGCAAAATATCTTCCCGATCATATGCAAAGGAAATGTTTTCGCCCCGGATTTCCACAGAACCGGCGACCATAGATGCCGTGTCCGTCTCGTCTTTTTCCAAGCCTTCCAGCTCCATAATTCTGGGAATGGAAGCAAATACCGTAATAAGCCGACGGGCCATTTCACCCAAAGAAAGCACCGGTGTCTGCACCTGTCCCACCAAGGACAAAAACGCCGTCATCGTACCGAAGGTAATGCTGTTATCTGCGATTCGCAAAACACCTGCCAAAAATGCAAGGGTAGTGCCCAAAGTAAATGTAACGTTTACCACTGCCCGGGTCACCGTCTGAAGCCGACGCATTTTAACCGTCCAATAAAGTCTCTCATCCCGAAGCTGTAAAAGCTTTTTTTCGCTCATGTCTTCCCCGGAAAAGGCCTTGACGACTTCCATATTCCGCAAATTTTCCTGTAAAAAGACACGGTACGCCCCTTCACTTTTTTGAAAATTCTCCTGTATGCGGCGCATCTTTCCGCTAAGGAGCAGGAATGTACCCACACCGATGGGTGCGATCAGCAGCACTGCCAGCGCAAGTCCGGCATCATAGTAATAAAGCAGCGCAAAAGCAGAGATCAGCTTTAGCAGCGTACCAATGCCATTGATCAGAATGTGCAAAATACCGGAGGTCACTTTCTCAACGTCACTTGTAAGCCTTGTCAGCACATCCTCGCTGTGAAAACGGCGAAGCTCCTGCATCCGGGAATGGAGCAGCTTCTTATATACCGCCGTACGAATCGAGAAGCAGCACTTTTCGTTAAAGGTGATCATCCACATTTGTACAAACAAATTGATCGCCACCGTTAGTACCGTTGCGCCCAGCATAATGCCGATGCCCAAGCCAAGGCTGCTATTGACC
>JAZKXS010000154.1:0-7620 GCA_045611745.1 Faecousia sp. | reverse complement strand
GTTTCTGCATCCAAATACATAAGCGCCACATAGGTAGAAAACAGCTTTGTAAGGCTGGCAGGATAAATCTTTTCATCTTCCTCACCCTTAAGCATCAAAAACTGATCGGTTTCGGGTATGTAAATGAAGCTATGTTTCGCTGCAAGCTCTATTGCCGGCAAAGAAAGCGCCGGAACGGTAGGCTCCTGGGTAGGTTCTTCCGTCGGTTCATCGGTCGGCTCATCTGTGGGTTCTTCCGTTTGCTGTTGGGTCGGTTCTGAAGCCTCTCCAACCAAAAGTGCATTCATCACATATCCTGCGCCTAACAATAATCCTGTAAATACAAGTGCGCACAGAAGCGCCGCTAACAGACGCAGAATTTTTTTATCTTCCAAGACTTTGCTCTCCTATTTTTATTGGTTGCTGTTCATTATACAACATATTTCTCTTTTAGTCCAGCGCAAAGGCAAAATATCCAGGCGCAGCACCATTTCCCTCTGTCCCCCGATACATTGCAAAGGGCGTTTTTCCAGCGCAGCGCACACGCGCCTTGGGAATCTCCAGCGCTTTCAAAATTCCCGGAAGCAAACCCTTGTCCCCAAGAAATTCCGGTGCAAAATCATCCCCAACTGTCAAAAGCCAGCCATCTCCCCAATAAAAGTGCATATTTGCATCCAAAAACGGCAAAAAGTCGCCTTCCTGCAATATGCCGTTTTTCGGTAACAATTCTCGTCTTTTTTCTGCATAGGCGTATGCAGATATTTTTGCTGCCGCAACAGGCGTGCCGGCAGCATAGTAAGTCTCCTCATCTATGCCGCCAAAATTCTGATAACCCAATCTGCCGTAAAAGGTTCTAAGGCTGTTTTCTACCGGCACAAGCACCGTTCCTTTTCCTGCCGATGATGCTTCCTCATGGGTTCTTGACATCAACGCCGTGCATATACCACGGCCACGGTGATCTTTATCTGTCGCTACCGCATAAATATACGATAATCTTTTTTCGCCCCACAGGCAGTCCAGCCAATAAAGCGCACCAACCACTTTGTTTTCCTCTCTGGCAATCATTGCCCGATCTACAGAAAAAGCCAAGGAGAAAAAGTTATCCAAGAAAGCATCTGTATCTCCAAAGGCCTGCTTCCATAGTCTCCGCAGAGCAGGAACGTCCTCCCTCATCGGGTGTTCAATAATCATACTCGTCCTCCAAAAGACACGCCCAACTTTTTTCGATCATAAAGTCCGGGCGGTAAGACATTTTTGCGTGGCGCAAGCCGGGAATTCCCATATCGTCTTCCCGGTTGAGATATTTTATCGCCCCATATTTCTCCCGAAGATACCCGGAAAAATAGTAATTGATAGCCGCATACACCCCTTCAAATTTCTCAAGAGCTTTTTCAAAATGCACATCAAACACCGTCTCAGACAAGGGCGATGCCATACTCATCGCAACGCAATCGCCGTTTATATACAAAGCGAAGCATTCCATTCCCAACGCATCTTTTTTATCCAGCGCCTTAAAAACAGCCGCTTTTTCCATATGAAAGTCTGCAGATGGGTCCTCCGCTTCCCGTAATGCATACCATTTTTCAACCATACGGCGGACATCTTCTATATTTTCCTCTGTCACAGGCTTTGGGCAGCAATCTGGGTACAGGGAAAGGAAGCGATTTAAGTGATTGCGCTTTTTCTGATATTTTTTACCCCGCAGCTCTGCCAAAGCATTAATGTCATAGATATAATCGTAGCTATCCCGATCGTGATGAAACCGAAATCTCCCGGGATACAAACGCTGCACCGTTTCCAAATCTTCCGCCAAAAGTCCGGTCAGCCGGCAAGGAATTCCTCGCTGGGCTGCATCTTCCATAATGGCATCCAGCGCCTTCTTCCGGTCGCCCATTCCAACCGGGAAAAGATACACGCTTTTTCGGTTAAACTGGGAGAAAAACACAAGCTGATCCTCCAAAAAAGCCGCCTTTTGCCGTCCCCAAAGGTATAAATTGGCAAAGCTATATTCACACCCACGGTTTTCGCAAGCCATCAAAATTTTGTCGTATTCTGTTTTTCTGCTAAGATCCAAGGGCAAAAAATCGATCATATTTTCCTTCCTTTACAAAAAGCCTCATCCAAAAGGGGATGAGGCTTTTGTCATTTTTCTAAAAGGGCCATGGAAAGTTCTAAAATCTTTTTGTCCGGCAAGCTGTTCTCGATACGGACACTGCCTCCTTTTTCGTTCAAAAGGTTCCTCTCCATAAGCTTCTCATAGGTTGCTTCTGCGGTTATATAACTGCCGTCAAAAAACGCTACATTTTCTCCCAGCACCCGGCGCAACGCATTTTCCACAAAAGGATAATGGGTGCAGCCCAACACCAAGGCATCCAGCTTGCCCACATAGGGTGCAAGCAAATTCCTTAAATAATCGTCCGCCTCCGGTGTGTCATACTTGCCTGCCTCCACGATCTCCACCAAATTTGGCGCAGGAATCAACTCGATCTTGGCATTGGGGTAGGGCTCTGCCTGATACATAAAACGCTTTCCTGCAATGGTTGCCGGTGTAGCTAAGACGCCAATACGACCGTCAGGATACTTTGACGCCGCCAGACCCACAGCAGGTTCAATACCCACCACAATAAGCTCCGGATGGTTTTTTCTAAGGGTCTCTATGGCTAAGGAGGTGGACGTATTGCAAGCCACTACCAGAGCTTTCACCCCTTGGTCTGCCAGCTTTCCGGCAACATTGGCTGCAAGAGCCGTAATCTCCTCCGGGGTGCGCATACCATAGGGCGCATTGGCAGAGTCTCCAAAATACAAATAATTCTCCCCGGGCATTTTATGTACCAGCGCACGCAAAACGCTAATTCCGCCTACACCGGAGTCAAACACACCGATGGGGTCTGTTATTTTCGCCATTTTAATATCCTTTCTTGGGCGCAAAACTTCTTATGTACAGGAGAAAACGATTGTCCCCTCCTGTTTCGCATCTTGCCGGCGATACACTTGACAAATTTTGGCAGTTACCTTATGCCGCCGTCGCGGTATAATCGCTTCTGCTTCCCCTCTGTCCGGTAATAGCTTATCCCAAAATTTCTATTTTATTTATCCAAATGCACATTTAAGTGGGGATAGGTCATTTCAATGCCCTTTGCATCGAAATTTTCTTTGATGCGACGCATAACCGCAAAATAATTGTCCCAATACACTTCGTTTTTACTCCAAAAACGAAGTGTATACTCCATAGCATGATCGCCATATCCACTTAGCACCACAAAAATTGCCGGATCTTTTTCCACCGTTTCTAAGTTTGCCGCATCCTTCAGCGCCTGCAAAACAGCCTCCACCGGCGCATCATAAGATGCTGAAATTTTGATTTCTGCCCGCCGAGAACCGCCAACGGTATAGTTGACAATTTCCGCAGAAACCACCGCACTATTGGGAATGGAAACATGCTTATTATCCGGGGTAATCAGCTTTGTATAGGTAAGACCAATTTCCTTGACGGAGCCACTTTGACCTGCAACCTCCACATAATCTCCCGTAGCAAAGGGATGGGTATACAGGAGCGTAAATCCGCCAAACACATTGGTAAGCAGGTCCTGCACAGAAAGAGATACTGCCAAAGTCAGCACCGATGCCAACGCCACAACACCCGTCACATCCACGCCTAAGCTGGATGCAACAATCAAGCCAAGTAAAATCATAAGCGCCGTCTTAACAACCGAACAGATCAGGCTGTGCGCCGCTTTTTCCAATTTGCTCTTTTTTAGCATGGTCTTGACGATCCGCAAAATAATTCTTATGATCATCATTCCCACCAGTGCCAATATGATTGCCGGCAGTAAATTCCCCAGAGCAAAACCGCCAAGGCCTTTCAAAATATCATCTATGATTTTACCCATTTAAAACTTCCTTTCCTTTTCTATAATTATACCATTTTTCCCGTCTTAATCAAGAGGATAAGAAAAATTCTCGGTTGTGTTCACAATTTTGTTTCTATTTATTTGCATTTTCTTAAACATGCAGCATTCTTTATGTAGTATACTATAAGCACAGGGAGGCACTACGCTTCCTATGAACATAACTCTTTCTATCTCTCTTCTTTTTATTCCCTGAAAAAGCCCACCGTTTACACGGTGGGCCTTTTCAGATGATTAATCCAACAAATAATTGTGTTTTTCTATTAACTTACCGCCCCGATAATACAAACGAGGTACACGACGGGCAACGCCGCAAAGAAATTCATAATTGAAGCTTCCGGCCGCTTGAGAAATTTCCTCAACCGTGATCTCTGCTTGTTCGCTTTTTCCCACAAGCACCGCCACATCGTCCAACGTAACGTCCGGAATATCCGTTACGTCTACCATCATCTGATCCATGCAGACTCTGCCTATAATAGGCGCCCGTTTGCCGCGAATCAACACCCAATAGCGGTTGCTCAGAGAGCGGGGATAGCCATGCCCATAGCCAACAGGCAAGGTTGCCACCACAGTAGGCCGGGTCGTGGTAAATGTTCCGCCATAGCTAATCTCGCATCCAGCTTCCAGCGTCTTAATATGGGATATCTTGCTATGCCAGCTCAAGGCCGGGCGCACACCCAGTTCTTTCATATCCATATTGCCACCGGGCGTATGTCCGTAGACCACAATACCTGCACGAACCATATCGTAATGCTTTTGCAACCTGACGGATGCCGCAGAATTGTTTAGATGCCGGTATTTTATAGAGATACCCAATTGACTTAATTTTTCACAAAAGTCATCAAACAGCGTCTGCTGTTTGTGGGTGCGGGACAGATCGACCTCATCTGCCGTAGCAAAGTGGCTGAAAACGCCCTCTGCTTCTATGCCGGGCAGCGCTGCGATCTTTGCGCAAAGCTGGGCAGAATCCTCATTTGCCAGAAAACCAATTCGGTGCATTCCGGTATCTACCGCAAAATGGATAGGCAGAATTTTGCCTTGCCTTTGCGCCTCATCGGAAAGGGCGCAAGCATCCTCCCAAGTAAATATGGTCGGTCGGATCCCTTTTTCCACCAAAACCGGAAAATCCTCCCGATCTGTACGGCTCAAGATCAAAACGGGAAGCGAAATGCCTGCCTTTTGCAGCTCCAACGCCTCTTCCAGACAGGAAACTCCGAAAAAGCGGCAGTATGGCGCTATGGTTTTGGCAACTGCCACTGCACCGTGCCCATAGGCATCGGCCTTTACAATACCGCAAACCGGCACACCCGCACGGGCAGCAACGATCTGCAAATTGCTGCAGATCGCATCTAAGTCCACGGTTACATAATTTCCGTTCATTTTCCTGTCTCCTTTAATCAGGCAATGATCGTTCCGTCAGGATGGAATAGGGGTAATTTTTCCAGATATGTCAAATCTGCACGGTACTGGGCTTCGCCCTCCACCAAAATTGCCATACGGCCAACGATCTGTCCGCCAGCCTTTTCTACCAGGTTTTCCAGAGCGTGGAGGCTTTCACCGGAGGAAATGACGTCATCGATAATGAGAATGCGCTTACCTTTCATCTCCTCTGCATCTGCAGTATCCAAATACAAGGTCTGCTCCTTTGCGGTGGTGATAGAACGAACGGTTGCAGAGAAAACATCACGCATATAAAGCTTCGGTGCTTTCCGCGCCAAGAAATATTTTTTTGCGCCTGTCTGACGAGCCATTTCGTGGACAAGGGGAATTCCCTTTGCCTCTGGAGCGATCATATAGTCATACTCCGGAGCCTTTTTCAGCAGTTCCCGGGCGCAGGCCACGGTCAATTCCTGATCTCCGAAAATAACAAAAGCGCCAATGGCCAGATTGTCTGAAATTTGGCAGATAGGCAGATCCCGTTCCAGACCTGCGATTGTCATACGATATACCATAGTGAAACACTTCCTTTCAAATGTCTGTTTTTATTATACTGTAACCGTTGCAAAAGTCAAGGCAAGGCGAAAAAAACGCCCCATTTTCCGCTCTTTAACAAAAATTTCATTTGCTATTTTTAACCATTTGCCGTACACTATATTAAGATAGGGCAATATGCCGTACTTTTTATAATAACCGTCTCCCGAGGAGGTAGAACGAAATGATAAAACGACTTGCCGGCTGTATCCGAGAATATAAGTGGGCAGCCTTAGCCAGTCCCCTATGTATGATCGGCGAGGTCGCAATGGAAGTGATCATCCCACTTGTTATGGCAGATCTGTACGATTACGGCGTTAAGTTGCAGGACATGAACGTGATTGCCGTAAAATCTGTGCTGCTGGTCTTGTGCGCCCTGGCATCTTTGTCCTTCGGTGTGGCTTCTGCCATTTTTGCATCCCGGGCAGGCACAGGTTTTGCCAAAAATTTGCGCCACGATATGTTCTACCGGGTACAAACATTCGGATTTAGTAATATTGACAAATTTTCCTCGGCATCTATTGTCACCCGGCTGACCTCCGATGTGGCCCACTTGCAAATGACCTTTCAGATGCTCATTCGTATGGCCATTCGCTGCCCGGTGATGCTTATTTTGGCGCTGATCTCCGCTTGGCAGCTCAGTCCCGAGTTGGCTCGGATATACTTGCTGGTTATGCCCATTTTGATCCTTTCGCTGGTAATACTAACCCCCATTGTGTTCAGAATCTTTGACCGCAGTTTTAAAATGATGGACAAAATGAACAACATCGTGCAGGAAAACGTCCACGGCATCCGGGTCGTCAAAAGCTTTGTCCGGGAAGAAAAGGAAACGGAGAAATTTACCGGCATCTCCGGTGATTTGGCAAAAAATTTCTCTAAAGCCGAAAAGATTTTGGCGCTCAACAGCCCCATTATGATGTTCTGCGTCTATGTTTGTATGCTGGCCATCTCCTGGTTTGGTGCGCAAATGGTAGTCGCCTCCGGCAACAACCCCTTAAACGGACTTACCACCGGTCAGCTTTCCTCTATGTTTACCTATACTACCCAGATCCTTTCCGGACTTATGATGCTCAGTATGGTTTTCGTTATGATGATCATGAGCCGTACACCCCTGCATCGCTGCAGCGAGCTTTTGGCAGAGCAGCCGGATCTCACCTCCCCTGACAACGCTGTTACGGAAGTTCCCGACGGTTCTGTGGATTTCGAGAACGTTTCCTTCCGCTACTCTGCCACCGCCCAGCACCGGGCATTAAAGGAAGTCAATCTCCATATTCCCTCCGGCGCTACCGTTGGCATTTTGGGCGCTACCGGCTCCAGTAAATCCACCCTTGTGCAGCTGATTCCCCGGCTGTATGATGTGTCAGAAGGATCATTAAAGGTCGGCGGCATAGATGTGCGCAACTACGATCTGACCGTCCTGAGAGACAGCGTGGCGATGGTGCTGCAGAAAAACGAGCTGTTTTCCGGCACGATTAAAGATAACCTTCGCTGGGGCAACCCCGACGCTACTGACGAAGAAATGATCCACGCCTGCCGACTTTCTTGCGCTGACGACTTTATCCAGTCCTTCCCGGACAAATACGATACTCATATTGAGCAAGGCGGCACAAATGTGTCCGGCGGCCAAAAGCAGCGCCTTTGTATCGCACGAGCATTGCTGAAAAAGCCGAAAATTCTCATTTTGGATGACTCCACCTCTGCCGTGGATACGAGAACCGACGCTTCTATCCGCCGTGCCTTTGCAGAGGAAATCCCCGGCACA
>JAZKXS010000153.1:0-1010 GCA_045611745.1 Faecousia sp. | reverse complement strand
GCCTGCTGACCAATCTGCCCAACGCCGGTCTTTATCATCAGGAGCTGTGGGATGCATTTATGGATGCAAACAATCCTGCTTATCACTCCTATGGCGCAATTATGCGTGAGGGCGGCTTGCTTGACATCTTCTACATCGGTGTTAAGACATCTTTGTACCCCTGCCTGATTTTCATGGGCGTTGGCGCTATGACCGACTTCGGTCCTCTGCTGTCTAACCCCAAGAGCCTGCTGCTGGGCGCTGCTGCTCAGATGGGCGTTTTCGCCGCTTTCTTCGGCGCTGTCCTGCTGGGCTTCACCGGCCCCGAGGCAGCTTCCATCGGCATCATCGGTGGTGCTGACGGCCCCACCGCCATCTTCCTGACCACTCAGCTGGCTCCCCATCTGCTGGGCGCCATCGCGGTTGCAGCTTATTCCTACATGGCACTGATTCCTCTGATTCAGCCCCCCATTATGAATGCTATGACCAGCGCTGAGGACCGTAAGATCAAGATGGTTCAGACCCGTGTGGTTTCCAAGGCTGAGAAGATCATCTTCCCCATCCTGGTTACCATGTTCGTGGCTCTGCTGCTGCCCGATACCGCTTCCCTGATCGGCTGCCTGATGTTCGGCAACCTGGCCAAGGAGACCGGCTGCACCGACCGTCTGGCCGACACTGTTCAGAACGCACTGATGAACATTGTCACCATCCTGCTGTCCCCCTCCGTCGGTGCTACCATGGTCGGTTCCACCTTCCTGACTGCTTCCACTCTGAAGATCGTCGTTCTGGGCGTTGTGGCCTTCGGCCTGTCCACCGCCGGCGGTCTGCTGGGCGGCAACGTCATGTGCAAGATGACCGGCAAGAAGGTCAACCCCCTGATCGGTTCCGCTGGTGTTTCCGCAGTTCCCATGGCAGCCCGTGTTTCCAACATGGTCGGCCAGAAGAACAACCCCTCCAACTTCCTGCTGATGCACGCCATGGGCCCCAACGTGGCCGGCGTTATCGGCTCCGCCATCGCTGCAGGTTTCCTG
>JAZKXS010000152.1:0-5043 GCA_045611745.1 Faecousia sp. | reverse complement strand
GAGAGGTGGCACGACGGCTGTGCAGAATGTTGGCGGCGCCAGAGCGGAGTGTTTTGGATGCTATTCTGGGATCGGTGGCGCAGGCGTTCCTTTGTATGCAAATAAAGATTCGGATATTGCTATATTTGCTATGAGCAGTGGAGCAGGTCCTAATACGGTTTGGGATGTCTTGGTTCAAGATACCCAGGGTGCTGAGACAAATGAATTGAGACCGGAAGATGCTTTCCCGATTTCTTGGTACTGCCATCGTGTCTTTGGATATGTCAGCCAAAAACCTTGAGACAGAAGTGGAGATAGGTATGAAACAGGTAAAAATACTGGTCATTGGCAATAGCTTTTCTGAGGATGCTACGCATTATCTGCAACAAATGGCATCTTCTGTGGGTATCGACCTGAAAGTTGTCAATTTGTTTGTTGGCGGCTGCTCCTTGGAACGCCATTTCCGCAACTTAGAGACGGGAGAAAAGGCGTATGTGTACCAAATCAACGGAATTAAAACCTGCCGGATGGTTTCGATCAATGAGATACTGGAAAGCGAAACGTGGGACTACGTCGTTACCCAACAGGCAAGCCACGATAGCGGTTGGATTTGCAGCTATGATCCATTCTTAGGGAAAATGGTTGCAGCCATAAAAGAGAAAGTCCCCACAGCGCAGATCTGCCTGCACGAGACGTGGGCTTACGAGGTTGATAGTATCCACGGAAGTTTTGCGCGCTATAACCGAGACCAGCAGACAATGTATGCGCAGCTTCATCATAGTTATACATCCATGGCTCAAAAGTATGATCTTAAGCTAATACCTTCCGGCACGGTAGTTCAGCAGGCGCGGAAGCTGCCGGAATTTGATTATGGCAACGGCGGAAAATCCTTGTGCAGAGACGGTTTCCACCTGTCTTTTGACTATGGAAGGTATTTAGTCAGCGCTGTTTGGCTGCGGACGCTTTTTGGTGTCGATGCGGAGAAGATTCCCTATTTCCCCCAATCACTGAACCTTACGGAAGAACCGGAGCAAGCGCTTTTGGACTGCGTTAAGCGTGCAGTTAACCGAGAGGTTGTCGCATAATGTTAAAACCACCGACAGTACATTACTGTCGGTGGTTTTTATAAAAAGTTATATGTCCTTTGGAATGTAGCCAAGAACAGAATAAAAGTCTCCGTTTTTGCGAATATGGGCTTTTACCGCTTGCGCAAAGCTGCTGTCCGCAACACGATGTTTTACCTGTCCACGGCTGGTCTGCCAACGGAACACAAAGCCCAAAATGTCGTCAGAACGACTCTTGGATACGATGGTAAAACGTTTCTGGAACTTTAGAACGTTACTGTGTGCAGGCAAAAGCTGCTGCAGCGTATCGTCTAAAAGCCAAGAATGGCAGGTAAAGATATTCCAGGAAAATTCGGGAAAATGTTTTGGAAAGAACGCCTTTGCCATCGCTATGGACGCGTCACATTCTTCCGGTGTCAGAGGACCGGTGTCCGGAATGTGAATTTCCATAACGGGATCGCCTTGTCGCACATTTGCCTGAGGGATATCGTGCTTGGCAACACTCATACGGAAATGAAGCCTGCCAAGCTGGAATACGTGCAATAGCATATGCTCCTTCAGCCAGCCCAGCTCACCCAAATACAGGTCGGATTTAATATCGCTCCAAACCTCCAGCCACCGAACAATATCGGATAAAGTATCCATTAAGACGTTTTCTGGAATTCCGAGGGCAGTATATTGCTTAGACAACCCTTCGCACATATACATCATAGACAGCAGATTTCTCTGACCATCGCTGCAGTTCCAATCGTAGGTCTCAGGTGTTAAAGCATCCGATATGGGGATACGTTCCATTGCGTTAACAAAGGGCCTGTAATACATTCCGGGGAAATTCAGTTTCAGGAACCAACGCAGCATGACTTCTTTGACCGCGGGATTTGTGGCGGAATGGGTTTGCACACATTCTGATTCATCAATTTTACCCAAAAAGCGCAGTAAATTTCTTGCGTAAAGATTCTCTAAATTTGTTTTGCTGATACCCAAATTAAGGAGATGTTGATAATCAGAATGTAAACAGGTGGTGATGGATTCTGCACAATAATCTGCTGTGTTGGAGTTTGTGCCAAAAAGAATGTTGCCATAGACATTCGGTGTGGCATACAGACAATCAAAAAGCTTTTGCCGTACATCTGCAGGAAGCGTGGCTGAAATGCTAAGGAACATCTGTGCGGTGTTTTCCGCAGATTGGTTGTGGCAGTATTTCGTGAACAGTGCGATACATTCGTCTATCCAAGGCCACGCACAATCACGCAGACAAAATCTAAGATGGGGGATCGATAACAGGGCTTCCCAATGAAGGGGTCTGCTATATTCCGAGGAAGCACGAGGATTTTTCAAGATTCCCGACTCAAAAAATACAGGTTTATTTAACTGCGCAATCTGACGCAGTAAGTTCATAGATTTTTCTTCGTGCACATAAAAATCGCCACATACCATTAGGAAACCGCAAACACCGGCGTCGACGGCTTTTTGAATATTCTCCGAAATATTTTCTTCATCCGGATGGATCCAAAGAATGGGGAACATACGGTCTTTGTGACCGGCAGTTATGTTGAGGAGTTCTGCCAGCCGATCTTCAAAGCCTTTGCCACCTTCAAATATTTCTGCAAGTTTGGGCGGATTGGAAAAAACGCAACTTCCCCATATGCCGGCGTTGGACATATTTTGCAGCAGTGCTTCCGGGGACGGTGATTTGTCACATAAATAACAACAACTGTCTATAATATGCATACTGTGTTTTACCTCCGTATGTAGTAACTATATTATTGCACAATTTGTTGGGAATGTAAATAAGGAAAAACGGCAAATATCTACGAAAAAGACAGACGTTGTCTGTTTTTCCTACTTGTGGATTAAATATAGTTTTATTATAATAAGAATAGAAGCGTATGATGAGGAGGTTTGCATATGGATTTTCAACCGCTTAGAGAGCAAATGAATCAGCTAACACAGTGGCGGATCCCGGGAAATGCTGCTGTTGCTTATATGGGGAAGGAGAAGGTGTTTTCCTTTTCTTCCGGTTTTGCAGATGTGGCATCACAGGAATTCATGACGCCTGCGCATTTGATTAACATTTACTCCTGCTCAAAATTGGTTACCGTTACAGCTGCGTTGCAGCTATGTGAAAAGGGACTATTAAAATTAGAGGATCCATTGTACGCGTTTATCCCGGAGTTTCGAAAAATGCAAGTGAAAAGCGCAGAGGGGTTAAAAGAGGCTGCATCGCCAATTACAATTGAGCAGCTTTTTACAATGACAGCTGGTTTTAATTATGATTGCGGCTCACCGGCTTTTGAAAAAGCAAGGCAGAGGACCAATGGCAGAATGGATACCATAGAGCTGATCCGTTGCCTGGCGGACGAACCTCTGGAATTTGATCCCGGCACCCATTGGCGTTACAGCTTGGGTCACGATGTATTAGCTGGCGTCGTGGAAGTCGTCGCCGGAAAAAAGTTTAGGGATTACGTAAAAGAAAACATTTTCACTCCGCTGGAAATGACAAACTCGATGTACCATAACGAAGATGTGCAGGACAAAATGGCAACCGTTTACCGCTATGTAAATAGTGACGTGGTTGATGCTGTAACACTGCAATCGGGGGCAATTTCGCAAAAAGATGGCTATCTGAAAGTGATGCCAAAAGATTCGCACTATGTTTTTGGTCCGGAATACGATAGCGGTGGCGCAGGCATTACTACGACCGTGGAGGAATACGGAAAATTTTGCGCTGCATTGGCCGGTGGCGGAATGGGAATTAACGGAGAACGCATCCTGCAAGCAGATACCGTTGAGAAGATGCGGCACAACCAGTTGACGCAAACCCAGTTACGGGATTTCTCTTGGCCACAGTTAAAAGGCTGCGGTTACGGTTTGGGTGTTCGAACAATGCTGGATCCGGTTGCTGCCGGAACAGCACCGGAGGCTGCGGAATTTGGATGGGGTGGTGCGGCAGGCGCATCGGCGTATATTGATGTGAAAAACGGTGTAGCGCTGTTTTACGCACACCATATGTTAAATCCCCAAGAGGAATACTATCAGCCGCGAATTCGAAATGCATTATACAGCAGCTTGAAAGGATGAGTTTTTGTTACTTATAAAGCGCAGAAAGAAAAATGTCTCAAAATGATGAGCGCCAATGGGAGGTTGTCCGTTTTTCCCTATTGTAGTTAAATGCAGCGTATTCTATAATGATGATGAGAGCACATAGAAAGCGTTGCTTAGGAGGCTTGAGAGTATGAACGCAATTGCAAAAATTGACCGCAATTTTGCGATCGAAACCAACATTGAAAGAGAAGGCCTTTGCTTTTACGACGTAGAGGAAGCGCCCTTTCGGATCCACGGTATCTTTAAAGAAAACGGATGCTTTCGCCGGATTCCGGAGGCAGTTGCCCAACAGGTAAGCCCAGGAGTTTGTATGCTGCATACCAACGGCGCAGGCGGCCGGGTTCGATTCATAACAGACAGTCCCTATGTAGCGATTAAGACGGAATATGAGCCTAATAAAATGTCCCACATGGCTTTGACTGGAAGCTCTGGTTTTGATATGTACGAAGACATAAACGATGAGAGCCGATATTTAGGAACATTTAAGACTCCCTGGGATGTAGAAAATGGATATGAAAGCGTAGTGGATTTTCCGGAGCGGAGAGAACGATGTGTCACAATCAATTTTCCCCTGTACAGTACAGTTTATAAGTTGTATGTAGGTCTGCAGGAAGGGTCTGTGCTAAAAGCTGCCCCTGACTACAAAATAAAAAAACCGGTTGTTTTTTATGGCTCATCGATTACGCAAGGAGGCTGCGCATCAAGACCGGGCAGCAGTTATGAAAGCCTGCTGTCCAGACAGTTTGGCTTTGACTATATCAACTTAGGCTTTTCCGGGAACGCCAAAGGTGAGCAGGAAATGGCAGACTATATTAAAATGCTGGATATGAGCGTATTTGTTTACGATTATGACTGGAATGCGCCCGATCCGGAGCATTTGGAGAAAACCCACAAC
>JAZKXS010000151.1:0-1234 GCA_045611745.1 Faecousia sp. | reverse complement strand
AACCCAGCCGGAACATTCCGAACTGTACTTTCCTGGTCTTTCCGTTGATGATGTGATTCTCTATTTTAACGAGGTTTGTCTGGACAGCGAGTTCGTAAACGGCGGTGACCCAACCGTTATTCAAAAATGGGCTGCCCCTATTTACTACCGTATTTCAGGCGAATATACAAACAAGGATTTGTCCGTGCTTAACGACTTTGTAATATGGTTAAATACCATAGATGGCTTCCCCGGCATTTTCGAAGCCACCGATGCAAATCCGGTGAATCTGAGAATCTATTTCTGCAACGAGAAAAACCTGCTCAACATTATGGGACCCAATTTTAAGGATTTAGATGGTGCCGTCACTTTTTGGTACGATGATAACATCATATACGATGCCACAATTTGTTACCGCACGGAAATTGCGCAATATACTCGCAACTCCGTGATTCTCGAGGAAATCTACAACGGTTTGGGTCCCATTCAGGACACAACTCTTCGCCCTGACAGCATTATCTATCAGTATTTTTCCGAGCCACAAGCCCTTACTGACATTGACGAGCTGATTTTGCGGCTGCTCTACCATCGCGACATCCTGCCGGGAATGACCGCAGAGCAATGCGAGCAGGTTATCCGGCAACTGTATTATTAAACAAAGCGGTTGTTTTTTTCATTATTTTATGATACGATAAACCAAATCATTTTGCGAAAGGCCGTGATTTTCTTTGAATATACCCACCATTACTACTGACGGCCTCCGTCGGTTCTTGAAGCGAGACTCTCTGCGTTTTGCAGCGCAGACATTACTGCTTGCGCTGGCCTATTTTTCTGCAGAAATAATCGTAGCATTATTCGTGGGAACAAGAACGCCCCTTGCCTTTGTTTTTAGTTTCCTTTGGTCTTTATTTTTTGCTTCCGTATCTCTGCTTTTGCCACGAAAGATCGGTCGCATCTTCTTTTTGGTTACATTCTGCTTTTTCGGTATTTATTCCTTGGTGCAGGGCGCTCATTTTGATATGTTCCGGAAGCTGAGCTTTTTCTGCTCTGTATTTTATGCAGGTGAAGGCGCAGTATTCCTGTTGGACATTTTGCGTTCCTTCCCCCTTCTGTGGTGGCCTTGCTTAGCTGCCGTTGTCTGCATCAGCATATTTACCGTCCGCTATTTTCCAAAGACACCCAAAAAACGGCTATATCCCATCGGTTTTGCTGTTACCGCCTGCTTGTGCGTACTGCTGCTGGTGATTTTTCCACA
>JAZKXS010000150.1:0-3265 GCA_045611745.1 Faecousia sp. | reverse complement strand
CGCTGGCGCTTCCAAGCTGAACGTCATCAAGGTTGTCCGTGCTGCTACCGGCCTGGGCCTGAAGGACGCTAAGGATCTGGTTGACAACTGCCCCAAGACCCTGAAGGAAGCTATCTCCAAGGAAGACGCAGAGAAGCTGGTTGCCGAGCTGAAGGAAGCTGGCGCTACCGCAGAGCTGAAGTAATTTTACTTCATTCTACTGAAAGACAACAGCCGCCAGAGAGAATTCTCTGGCGGTTGTTTTTATTATCTGGGAGGTTTGATTTATGGAAAAATTCCAAGCATTCTTGAACGATTTCATAAACAGTGGCAATTTGAACCGCTATGTTATTCTCGGTGTGATCCTTGTTTTAGGTTCTCTTGCCATTGGTGCGGCAGGTAGATTTGTTTTTGGCAAACGTTCCCTTTTGGGTACAGCTTTGTCCTCTGCTATTGCTATTGTTTTTCTTTATGCGTTGACCGCCACTTTCCTCGCTTTGGGAAGCGAATTTTCCCGTTTCACCGCCCCCCTGCCCTTTGTGACCACAGAGGGTGATTCTATGATATTCTTTACCTTTTCCGGAAACGACCACACAGCAATTTGCACGCAACTGCTAAACATGGTAATTTTAGCTTTTGTTGTCTGTATCGCAGACCGATTTTTGCCCAGAGGTAAGAATATTTTTATCTGGATTATCTTCCGGGTCATCACAGTTGCTTTTGGTTTTGTTGCCCACTTTCTTATCAGCTATCTTCTGGCAAATGTTGTACCGGAAGGAATTGCCCAATATGCACCTACTGTAATGCTCATCGTGTTAGGCGCATTGCTGCTGACCGGTGCGCTAAAATTCCTTGTGGGTTTTGTACTTGGCGCGGTCAATCCTTTTATTGGGGCGCTGTACACTTTCTTTTTCGCCAATATTATTGGAAAGCAGCTTACCCGTAGTGTGCTAACTACCGCAATCATTGCCCTACTGATCTTTGCTTTGGAATCCATTGGTATTTCCGCAATAAGCATCAGCGCAGAAAGTCTTATGCTATATATTCCTTACGGAGCAGGGCTGTTGGGACTTTGGTATCTGTCCAATCGTCTGTTCTAAATATTTTCTTTAAAAATTACGAGTTTTTTGTAAATTATGTTTTACAAATCCCTTTTCATGTATTATAATATCTAAGGCAATTTGCCGATTCTACTTTTGATTGGATGTGTTATTATGGGTCGGACATTCGGTACCGTTTCCATTGGTCTGCGCGCACCGATTATTCGCCAAGGGGATAATCTGGTGGATATCGTTACTGATACCGTTTTGCAAGCTATGGAATGTGACGGTCTAAATCCCAGGGATAGAGATATCGTTGCTATGACCGAGGCAATCGTAGCTCGGGCGCAGGGAAACTATGTTACCGTAGAAGATATTGCTGCCGATGTGCGTGCAAAGCTGGGCGGTGAAACCGTCGGTGTTATTTTCCCTATTCTCAGCCGTAACCGCTTTTCCATCTGTCTGCGCGGTATTGCAAAGGGCTGCAAAAAAGTGGTTCTGATGCTCTCCTACCCCTCTGATGAGGTAGGCAATCACCTGATTAGTCTGGATGCGCTGGACGAAAAGGGCATTGACCCCTACAAAGATGTGTTGACAGAAGAACGCTACCGTGACCTGTTCGGCTATATCAAGCACACCTTTACCGGTGTTGACTATGTGGAATATTACAGCCAACTCATCCGGGATTGCGGTGCTGATGTAGAAGTGATTTTCGCCAATAATCCGAAGGTTATTTTAGACTACACCAAAAATGTCATTCACTGCGACATTCACACCCGGGCACGGACAAAGCGGTTGCTGCTTGCTGCCGGTGGAGAGCGTGTGTGCGGTTTAGACGAAATTATGACCACCCCCATAAACGGAAGTGGCTACAATACAAAGTATGGCCTGCTGGGCTCTAACAAGGCCACAGAGGATACCGTGAAGCTGTTCCCTCAGGAATGTCAGAGCTTAGTAGAGGATATTCAGAGCAAGCTCTTAGAAAAAACCGGCAAGCATATCGAAGTTATGGTCTACGGTGACGGTGCATTCAAAGACCCTGTAGGCAAGATTTGGGAGCTGGCTGATCCGGTGGTCTCCCCTGCCTACACCCCTGGTCTGGATGGCACACCCAACGAGCTGAAGCTAAAGTATCTGGCAGATAACGACTTTGCAGGACTTAGCGGCAAGGCGCTGCAAGATGCCATAAAGGCAAAAATTCAGCAGAAGGACGGTTCCTCCTTGGTTGGCAATATGGCCGCCCAAGGCACCACCCCCCGTCGTCTCACAGACCTGATTGGCTCTCTGTGCGACTTGACCTCCGGCTCTGGCGACAAGGGCACACCCATCGTCTATATCCAAGGTTATTTTGATAATTATACAACAGAATAAATGCAAATCGGGCGAGGAGCAATCCTCGCCCGATATTTTTATACCTTTTCTACTGCGGCAACTACACCATCCACACGGGAAACATCTACATCTTCCATCTTACCTGCATCATAGGCTTCTGCCACCTTGGGGTCAATGGGAAGTCTTGCAAGCACCGGCAGGTCAAATTTCTTTGCCACATCGTCCAGCTTGCTCTTGCCAAACACCTCGATTTTCTTTCCGCAATCAGGACATTCCAAATAGCTATAATTCTCCACGAAGCCCAGTACAGGAATGTGCATCATATTGGCCATATTCACTGCCTTTGCAACGATCATGGAAACCAAATCCTGAGGGCTGGTAACGATGACGATGCCATCCACCGGAAGGCTTTGGAACACCGTCAGCGGCACATCACCCGTTCCGGGAGGCATATCCACGAACAGATAGTCTACATCTTCCCAAATCACATCTGTCCAAAACTGCTTGACCGCACCGGCGATCACCGGGCCACGCCAAACCACCGGATCGGTGGAGTTATCCAAAAGCAAATTGATAGACATTACCTGAATACCGCCTGCAGTAATAGCCGGATACAGGCCATCCTCCGTCGCACCGCTGCACTCGGTCACGCCAAAAGCCGTGGGAATAGACGGGCCGGTAATATCTGCGTCTAAAATGCCGACCTTATAGCCTTTCTTTGCCATTGCTGCAGCCAGAGAAGATGTGACGGTACTTTTGCCAACGCCACCTTTACCGGAAACAACGGCAATCACTTTCTTAACACTTGCCTTTTCGTTTAACTTTGCAAGCAGGCTCTCTGCTTTGCGGTCTGCACAATTGCTGCCGCAAGAGGAGCAGTTACCACTGCAAGAACTCATATTGATGCACTCCTT
>JAZKXS010000149.1:0-25149 GCA_045611745.1 Faecousia sp. | reverse complement strand
GTTTTCAAAGCGGCGTCGGAGGGTGATTTTCTGCCGGGAAAGGGCGCTGTCGGCAGTGTCGTAATAAGTGGTTTCCATCTGCAAAATATAGGGGGGCCCTGAAAGGGAAGCGTGGATTTTTTGCAGCGTATGTTCGTCTGCTGTATATTTTCTTTCGTACTCAAGTCCCATACGACCCCTCCTTTTGTGCCATTATACACCTTATTGCAGCTGTATGCAAGAATCTTTATTCGCTCCGTATAAACGACAAAAAATTTCCCTCTTTCGTGGTAGGATTTTGGTATGAAAGAAAGGTTGTGGTACATATGTTGGTATTTGTGCGACAGGGCAGGCGCTTTTTGCGGCAGCTTTCTATGCAGCCTATGGCGCATACAGCAATGGAAGGGTGCGGATATTTTTTAGCTGGCTTTTGCTTCAGCGCGGCGAGCCTGGGGAATTCTTTTCTGCCCCTTGCCATGGGACTTGTTTGCGCCTGCACCGGTATGGGCGCAATCCTGGCGACCGTCGGCGGCGTACTGGGCTATCTGGTTTTTTGGAATGATCTTCAGCCTATGGCGTGGTGTGCGGTGGCGCTGCTGCTGTCGGCGCTTTTGGGAAACCGGAAGATTTGTCGGGAAACACCACTTTTGCTGCCAATGGCAACAGCGCTGATGGTGGCGCTTTGGGGCGTTGTATTTCAAGTGCTGGGCAGAGATGATTCGCCGATCGCCATTTATGTTCTGCGCATCGTATTAGGGGGCGTAACTTGCGGATTATTTTCCCGGGTGCTTCGAGAGCGAAACCCTCTTTTGGACTGGTTTGCCTGCGGTTTTGGGGTGCTGGCATTGGCGCAGATCGTGCCGGCATCTTACTTGGGCCTTGGGTATATTGCAGCCGGTGCACTCATTGCGAGGGGAACGTTCCCGGCGGCGGCACTGGCGGGTCTTGCGTTGGATCTTGCAGGCATTACGCCCCTTCCTATGACGGCGGTGGTGTGCCTTTCTTACTTAATTCGCTTTTTGCCACGGCAACCCCAATGGCTGGGCGGCTGCACGGTGGTGTGCGTTTCCGGTATGGTTATGTATGTGTGTGGTATTTGGGACATTTATCCCGTTCCGGGACTGTTTTTGGGCGCAATGCTGGGGGTGTATTTGCCCCTGCCCGGGCCTGCGACCCACCGTAGGGGAGAAATTGGGCTGGCGCAGGTTCGGCTGGAGCTGGCATCCGGTGTGATGGCGGAAACCCGACAGCTTCTTACAGAGACGCCCCAACTGCCAGTGGACGAGGGGAGTCTGATTCAACGGGCGGCAGAGGAGGCTTGCGGCGGTTGTCCATATAGGAAAAACTGTAAGGATGTGCGCAGAATTGCCCAACTGCCCGGTGCGCTTTTGCACAAACCTCTGGTCAGCGCCGAAGAGCTGCCCATTTTGTGCAAGAAAAGCGGACGTTTTTTGGCGTCCCTTCACCGGGCGCAGGAGCATCTGCGCTCCATTTTGGCAGACCGGGAGCGCCAAAGGGAATATCGGGCGGCGGTGCTGCAGCAGTACGGTTTTTTGGCAGGATATTTGCAGGAGCTTTCCGATATGCTGGTAAGAAAACCCGACCGCATAAAATGCAATTTTCAGGTACAATCCCGGATTTTCGGCAATCACGCAGACCCGGGAAACGGCGATCGGTGTCAGCGCTTTATGGGCACAGAGGGGAAATACTACATTATTTTATGTGATGGAATGGGCACAGGCCCGGAGGCAAACTGGGAAGCAAAAACAGGTGGAGATATGCTCCGCAGACTGCTCCTTGCCGGGTATCCTGCGGAACACGCCTTGGGAAGCCTGAACAGCATTTGCGCTCTCCGTGACAGAGCCGGGGTGCTGACGGTGGATATGGCGGAAATTCATTTGGATACCGGCGCAGTTACGATATATAAATGGGGCGCAGCGCCGTCTTACTTAATTTGCGACGGCAAGACGGAAAAAATCGGTACACCGACCCTGCCTCCGGGGCTTTCCTCCTCCGGCTGGCAGACGCCTGCCAAACGCACAAGCTTGCGCTGCGGAGAACGGCTCATTATGGTCAGCGATGGCGTAGGGGAGGAAAGCGCATTTCGCATCTGCCGGGAAGAGACAGATGCTCCCGATGAAATCCTTGCCCGGTGTCTGATCGATTGCGGCATCCGCCAGGGAGACGACGATGCCACGGTGGTTTGCGTTCGGTTAAAGGCTGCACAATAAAAAAGGGACATCTTCTAAAGCAGAAGATGTCCCTTAATATGTTTTAGAAAGAGGCTTGTGCGATCATAGCCTCGGCCAGCTTTTCAAAGCCTGCGATGTTAGCACCGGCAACGTAGTTGCCCTCCATACCGTAGTCCTTGGCGGCCTGATCCAGATTCTTGAAGATATTTACCATAATGGTCTGCAGCTTTTCGTCCACTTCCTCCACGCTCCAGCTAAGACGCTGGGAGTTCTGGCTCATCTCCAAGCCGGAGCAAGCAACACCGCCTGCGTTAGCAGCCTTGCCGGGGCAGAACAGAACACCGTTTTCCTGCAGATAGTGGGTAGCTTCCAGGGTTGTGGGCATATTTGCGCCCTCGCAAACGGCGGTGCAGCCGTTGGCTACCAGCATCTTTGCATCGTCCAGCAGCAGCTCGTTCTGGGTTGCGCAGGGGAGCGCAATGTCGCACTTAACAGACCATACGCCACGGCCTTCCTTGTATTGGGCGCTCTTTCGTGCAGCGGCGTAAGCATCCAAACGGGCACGACGGACTTCCTTAACGTCTTTCAGCAGCTCCACATCGATGCCTTCGGGGTCGTAGATCCAGCCGGTGGAATCGGAGCAGGTAACAACCTTTGCGCCCATAGTGGTAGCTTTTTCAATGGCGTAAATAGCAACGTTGCCAGCGCCGGAAACAGCGACAGTCTTGCCGGCGATCTCTTGGCCATTGGCTTTCAGCAGCTCTCTTGTCAGGTACAACAGACCGTAGCCGGTTGCCTGCTTGCGGCCTAAAGAACCGCCGTAGGTCAGACCCTTGCCGGTGAGCGCGCCGCCCTCGTAAGCGCCGCGGATACGGCGATACTGACCGTACATATAACCGATTTCTCTTGCGCCAACACCAATGTCGCCTGCAGGCACGTCGGTGTCAGGTCCGATGTACTTAACCAGCTCGGTCATAAAGCTTTGGCAGAAGCGGAGAATTTCCCGGTCAGACTTGCCCTTGGGGTCGAAGTCAGAGCCGCCCTTACCACCGCCCATAGGCAGACCGGTGAGGGAGTTCTTGAAGCACTGCTCAAAGGCCAGGAACTTCATGATGCTCAAATTTACAGAGGGGTGGAAACGCAGACCGCCCTTATAAGGGCCGATTGCGCCGTTAAACTGAATACGGTAACCGGTGTTGATCTGGGTGTTGCCGGCATCATCCTGCCAAGGCACACGGAACATAATGATGCGCTCGGGATTGACCATTTTCTCCAAAAGTGCTTCCCGGCGGTAGCGCTCCTCGTTCTTCTCAATTACAGGGCGCAGGGAGGAGAGAACCTCCTTAACTGCCTGCTGAAATTCTTTCTGGTCAGGATTTTGCTTGGCGACCAGCTCCAATACTTCATCAATATAACCCATAGTGGATGCCTCCTAATAAAAATTTTCTTTTATTTTAACAAATGAAAAAAACGATTGCAACCATTTTTTCGGAGAAAACCTGCCAAAGTGTGACCGTGCAGCAAAGACAAATGTGTATAAAATGCACACAAAGGCATATTTTTGCCTGCTGCGCCATAGATTGTCCAAGGGAGGGATGGTATGAAAAGGAAAAAGTGGACGTTGGTTGCGATCGGTGTTTTTTGTATAATCGGTATTGCGGCAACCTTTTTTGGCGAGTCCGTTCCGGCAGGGAACTGGGGCTTGAGCTTCCGCACAGAGGGGCAACCACCGGTGGGAAACGCAGATGCAAACCAACTACAAAAATACGACAGCGCCTACTTGGGAGATACAAGTCAAAAGGTGGTTTATCTGACCTTTGACGCAGGGTATGAAAACGGTTGCACGGCAAAGATTTTGGACATCTTACAAAAGCACGATATAAAAGCTGCCTTCTTCTTGGTGGGGAACTATATGGAAAGAAATCCGGATTTGGTGCGAAGAATGGTAAATGAGGGGCACATCGTGGGAAACCACACCATGCACCATTATAATATGGAAAAAATTTCTGACCGGGCGGCCTTTGCCAAGGAGCTGCAGGAACTGGAAAAGCTGTTTTTGGACATTACCGGTAAGGAATTGCCCAAATATTACCGTCCGCCCCAGGGGACATACAGCGTGGAAAATTTGAAAAACGCCAAAGAATTGGGCTATAAAACGGTGTTTTGGAGTCTTGCCTATGTGGATTGGAATAACGACAATCAGCCCACAAAGGAGCAGGCCTTTGCAAAGCTTCTGCCTCGTATCCACAACGGCGCAGTGATCCTCTTGCACTCCACCTCCAAAACCAACGCAGAAATCTTAGATGAGTTGCTGACCAAATGGAAAGAAATGGGCTATTCCTTTGCCTCGATTGATAAACTGTTTTCGTAAAAGGTTCCCCTTACACAAGGGAGGCTTTGGATATAGCGCAAAAACCGGGTGTCCAATCGGACACCCGGAAAAACTTTTTGTTGTTTAATTACTTAGCACCGGCGATCTGAGCAGCAACTTCAGCAGCAAAGTTCTCCTCTTTCTTCTCGATGCCTTCGCCCTTCACATAGTGAATAGCGTTTACGAAAGTGACCTTGCCGCCCAGCTTCTTGCCAGCGTCAGCAATGTAGCCAGCTACATCGCCCTGGAAGAGGTCGGAACGGACGAAGTCTTGCTGCAGCAGGCAGATATCCTTAAAGAAGGCGTTGATCTTGCCGGCAGCGATCTTTTCCTTAACCTGAGCAGGTTTGCCAGCCATCTTGGGATCGTTCTCCATCAGAGCCAGCTGTACGGACAGCTCTTTGTCGACCTCAGCCTGGGGAACCAGAGCTTTATCCCAGTACTTAGCGTTCATAGCAGCGATCTGCATAGCGACGTTCTTGCCGATCTCGGTAGCATCGATGTCACCCTCAACAGTCAGGTTAACCAGAACACCGTGAGTGCCGCCCATGTGGACGTAAGCAACGGAAGTGCCGGTAGCGAAGCGGTCGAAGCGGCGGATCTGCATATTCTCGCCGATGGACATAACCTTCTCCTGCATGATCTCGGTAACGGTCAGGTTGGAGTTGGGGTAGGTGCAAGCCTTCAGAGCTTCCACATCAGCGGGGTTCTGCTGTGCAACAACAACAGCCAGGTTCTTAACCAGATCCATAAAGGAATCGGTCTTAGCAGCAAAGTCAGTCTCGGAGTTGACCTCGATGACAACGCCTACGCCGTCAACGACAGTTGCATAAGCAACGCCTTCAGCAGCGATGCGGTCTGCCTTCTTAGCAGCCTTGGCCAGACCCTTTTCACGGAGCCAGTCAACAGCCTTGTCCATATCACCGTCGGTGGCAGCAAGAGCAGCCTTGCAGTCCATCATACCGACGTTGGTCATTTCGCGGAGCTTCTTAACATCAAGAGCAGTAAAAGCCATTTTTATATCCTCCTGTGTTTTAATTATTCAGCAACGGTTTCTTCAACAGCCTCGACAACCTCAGCAGCCTCGGCGGGAGCGTCCTCGCCCTGACGGCCTTCGATCACACCGCTTGCCATAGCAGCAGCGATCAGACGGATGGCGCGGATAGCGTCATCGTTGCCGGGGATAACGTAATCGATCTCATCGGGATCGCAGTTGGTGTCAGCAATAGCAACGATCGGAATGTTCAGCTTCTTAGCCTCAGCAATTGCGTTGCGCTCCTTGCGGGGGTCAACGATAAACAGAGCTGCAGGCAGCTTCTTCATTTCCTTAACGCCGCCCAGGTACTTCTCCAGCTTCTCGATCTCGCCCTGGTGCTTGATAACTTCCTTCTTGGGCAGCATAGCGAAGGTGCCGTCAGCTTCCATCTTGCGCAGCTGAGCCAGACGGTCAATACGGGTACGCATGGTGCGGAAGTTGGTCAGCATACCACCCAGCCAACGAGCGTTGACGTAGTAGCCACCGCAGCGGATAGCTTCTTCCTTGATTGCGTCCTGAGCCTGCTTCTTAGTGCCGACGAACAGGAGGTTGCCGCCATTAGCGGACATCTCACGAACGAAGTCGTAAGCCTCTTCCAGCTTCTTAACGGACTTCTGCAGGTCGATGATGTGGATACCGTTACGCTCTGTGTAGATGTAGGTAGCCATTTTGGGGTTCCAGCGACGGGTCTGGTGACCGAAGTGTACGCCGGCCTCCAACAGTTGTTTCATAGATACGACAGCCATTTTTTGTTTTCTCCTTTTGTTTTGTCCTCCACCCCGTTCATTCCGGCCGCCCGTCTGGCTAAAGACACGGGAGCGACAGGTCCCCGGGTGTGTGGTTTGAAAATACTACGGAAAATTTCCGTGCCGAGTTATTATAATGCAAGGACTTTCGTTTTTCAAGTGTTTTTTGAAAATTTTTCCTATTTTTTTCTGCTTTTTTTACGAAAAAACGCCTTTTAGCACAGGAAGCCCAGCCGAGGCCGGGGAACACGGCACTGGTCCGGCTTTGCGTCTACCAAAATAATATCCGGCCCGATTTTTTTGACACATTCCCAAGGGATCAAAAAATCATCCCGATGCCCGAATTGGGGAAAACGGCATGGGGCAGGAACTACAATGGAGAGGATCCTGCCCTCCGGCAGCTCCACCACCGCATCGGAAACAAACCCCAGCCGCCGTCCGTCACAAATACAGATAACTTCCTTGCAGTGCAGTTCCGTAAATTTACAGGCCATAGCAATACCTCCCTATCATACTGCAAAACCATATGCGCCGGGGAGGGGAGATATGCCTTAACTGGGAAGTACCTGCTTGCGCATAGCGCAGATGGCGCCTTTTTCCAGTCGGGATACCTGGGCTTGGGAGATGCCGACCATATTAGCCACTTCCATTTGGGTCTTGCCGTCAAAAAACCGAAGGGAGAGGATGTGCTTTTCCCGATCATCTAAGGCGCGGAAGGCGTCTCGAAGGGCGATGCGCTCCAGCCAGTTTTCGTCGGTGTTCCGACAATCTCGAACCTGATCCATAATCATAAGAGGATCGCCGCCGTCGGCATAGACGGGGTCATATAGGCTTACCGGCGCGCACACAGCGTCCAGCGCCTCGCTTACCGTGGCTTCCGGCAGTTCCAGCTCCTTGGAAATTTCTTCAAGGGTTGGGTCTCTTCCTAACTTTAAAATCAGCGCCTCCTTACACTGCAAAACCCGATATGCCACATCCCGAATGGAACGGGATACCCGAATGGTGGCATTGTCCCGAAGATACCGCCGAATTTCGCCTGCGATCATAGGCACGCCATAGGTGGAAAAACGCACTTGCTTTGTGGCGTCAAAATTATTGATGGCTTTCATAAGACCAATACAGCCCACCTGAAACAGGTCATCGGGACTTTCGCCCCGTTTTTCAAAACGTTGGATAACAGATAATACCAACCTGAGGTTGCCCTCGATTAGCTGTTCCCGGGCAGATGCGTCGCCCTTTTTCGCTTTTAACAGCAGCGCATCCATTTCCTTTGCGGACAGTGTTTTGAGCTTGGCGGTGTTCACACCGCAGATTTCTACCTTTCCCTGCATCGTGTTCCTCCCTATCCTGTTTGTCTTTTCGAAAAGGAAACCGCTACCGGTTATTATGTCCCGGACAGGAAAAAACATACAGCAGTAAATTTTTGTGGAAATTTCACAAAAATTTGCGCAGAAAAAAACTTATCAGCCTTGCGAGTTTTTGCTAAATCTTCAAAACCCGAACTTTTTGCCTCTTTTTCTTCAAAAAATACCGGAAATTTCATGGCGACATAATTTAGAAAAAATCGAAAAAAACAGACTTTATACATAAAGGCTGTATACGATATTTCCTTGGGGAAAATTGGAAAAACCAGCTCTGCAACCGTGAAAACAGTGGACTTTTCCACATTTTCCACAGGTTTTTCCACAAGCAGACTTGGGAAAAGGCGGCGTGCAGTTGTATACATTTTGGTTTACATAAGTAATTTCGACAGCTTTCAACATTTTTCGATTTTTAATTTTGCCGAAAAAACGAAAATATGACGAACCACTTGTAAAAAATAGTTCTTGACAAGGACTTTTTGCTCTAAAAACCCCCTTATCCTGCTTTAAAAAGGAAAATCGCAAAAAAATTGAAAAAACTATTGATTTTCTTTAAAAAGAGATGTATAATCGGTGAGCGTATGTATTGAATATGAAAACAGGAGGTGTAACAATGCCCAATATCAAATCCGCCATGAAGCGCGTGGAACTGTCTAAGGTTGCATACGAGAAGAACAAGGCTGATAAGACCTATCTGAAGAACGCTATCAAGAAGTTTGAGGCTTCTCTGGTCGCAGGTGATCGTGCTGCTGCTGAAGCTGCATTTAAGGCTGCCGTTGTCGCTGTTGACAAGGCAGAGCAGAAGGGTCTTCTGCACAAGAACAACGCTGCCCGTAAGAAGAGCAGCATGGCTCTGCAGATGAACAAGCTGGCCTGATTTCTCTGAAAATATCGCCTTCCGATTCATTCCGGAAGGCGTTTTTTCATTATATAGCGTTTGCTTACCAAGTGGTTGTTGAATCTAATTTGGAAATATAAATCATCAATTCTCAACTATCAATTATCAATTATCCATTCGCAATCCTTGCGCACTTATGTTATAATGTAAAAAAAGAAGGAGGTGAGGTCTTATGGCGCATCTTTCTGACCCTATTACCATATTAAAAGGCGTTGGCCCCACAAAGGCAAAGCAATTTGCCAATCTGAATATATATACCCTGGAAGACCTCATCTGCCATTTCCCCCGGGGCTATGAGGATCGCACAAAGATCGTAAATATTGCCGATTTGGAAGCGGACAAGCCTGCCTGCTTTAAAGCTATTGTTATGAGCAGCCCCCGTACCCACCACGTGCGCAAGGGCTTGGACATTACCAAGGTGCAGGTAGCAGATCACTCCGGACGGCTGAACATCACCTTTTTTAACCAGAAATTTACGGCTGAGCAGCTTGCCTACGGAGAGGAATACATTTTCTATGGTACCCTTTCCGGAGATTATTCCGGCTACCAGATGACATCACCGTCCTTTGAACGGCTGGACAGCACTCCGGTGGTAACACGACGGGTGCTGCCTGTTTATCCCTTGACTGCCGGCATTTCCAATGCCACTATGCTAAAGGCCATTGCCCAGGCGATGGCCATTTGCGATACGCCGGCAGAGATCATTCCCGAGTCGATCCGTCGTCAGTATGGTATCCTGCCTGCAGAAAGAGCCTATCAAGCGATCCATATGCCGGCCTCTATGGAGGAAGCGGAGCTTGCCAAGCGCAGGCTGATTTTTGAAGAATTTTTTGTCTTTTCCGCAGGCCTTAGCCTGATGCGTGCCAGCCGGGAACAGAAAAAAACCATTCCTTATATAAAAAGCAATTTGGAATCCTTTAAAAAAGCGCTGCCCTTTGCCCTTACCGGGGCGCAAACCAGAGCCATAGAGGAAGTGCTTGTGGATTTGCAAAGTGGCAAGCCTATGAATCGTCTGCTTCAAGGCGACGTGGGCAGCGGTAAGACTATGGTTGCGGCGGCAGCAGCCTGTTTTGCGGTACAAAACGGTTATCAGGCAGCGTTGATGGCGCCGACAGAAATACTGGCAGAGCAGCATTATAAGGGTCTTTCCAAAATCCTGATGCCTTTGGGCGTCCGGGTACAGTTGCTCACCGGCGGTATGACACCCAAGCAGAAAAAGGACGTTCGTGAAAAAATGGCCTCCGGCGATGCAGATCTGGTAATCGGCACCCACGCTCTGATTTCGGAGGGGTCTGCCTTTGCGAAACTGGACCTGGTAATTGCGGACGAACAGCATCGCTTTGGCGTTGCCCAGCGGCAGGCGCTGGCGGCTAAGGGCAATATGCCCCATTTGCTTGTGATGTCTGCAACGCCCATTCCCCGGACGCTGGCACTAATTATGTATGGCGATTTAGATGTGTCCATACTCGATGAGCTGCCTCCCGGGCGGCAGACTGTGGACACATTCCTTGTGGGCGAAAAAATGCGTGGCCGCATCAATGCCTTTATCCGCAAACAAACGGAGGAAGGACACCAGAGCTTTGTGGTCTGTCCGGCGGTAGAGGATGCAGAGGAATTAAACATTAAGGCAGCTTCTGTCTGGGCGGAAACCCTGCAAAAAACCGTATTCCCGGATTTGCGTGTTGCGCTTATCCACGGACAAATGAAAAGCAGCCAGAAAGAAGAGGTTATGGCGTCCTTTGCCGCAGGAAATGCAGATGTCTTGGTGGCAACTACCGTTATAGAGGTAGGCGTAGATGTGCCTAATGCCACGCTGATGGTCATTGAGGACGCAGACAGGTTCGGTCTTTCTCAGCTGCATCAGCTTCGGGGCAGAGTTGGCCGCGGCAGCGCCAAGAGCAACTGTATTTTGGTTTCCCAAAGCAAAAATCCCGAAACTGTCGCCAGACTCAAAGCGCTGTGCAATACGTGTGACGGCTTTAAGATTGCGGAGGAAGATTTGCGCCTGCGTGGCCCCGGTGATTTCTTTGGCTCCCGCCAGTCCGGTCTGCCGGTATTCCGGGTGGCCAATTTGTCCTGCGATCTGAAAACGCTGAAGGAAGCCCAGGCGGCATCTGCCCGGTGGATCGAGGAAAGGGGAACGGAGGATACACCGGAAGGAGAGGCGCTCCGCCGCCGAATCGGTGAAATGTTCCGCCGCAGCGCCGGCACCATGAACTGAAACGAAAAAACCGCAATATTCTCCGTACAGATCCGCATTTTGCAGGCTTTGTACGGGGAATATTTTGTTATATTGGTCAAAATAGAAAACAGTAGTTGCAAGTTTCATAAAAATGTAGTAAAATACTATAACTATAACTATGCACATTATAAATTGCAGATAAATTTTGGAGGACTCCTTTTATGGAAAAACCGATTGTACTTGTAATTATGGACGGTGTAGGCAAAGGCGACGGCGGCGCAGGAGATGCCGTCAAGCAGGCAAATACACCTACCTTAGACAACTTGCTTAACACCTGCCCCCATACCTATCTGAAGGCTCACGGCACTGCGGTTGGTCTGCCTTCCGACGAGGATATGGGCAACTCTGAGGTTGGCCACAATGCCCTTGGTTGCGGTCAGGTCTACTCTCAGGGCGCAAAGCTGGTAGGCGAGTCCATTGAAAATGGCGTTCTGTTCGCATCCAACACCTGGAAAGATTTGGTTGCCAATGCGGTGTCCGGCAAAGCTATGCATTTCTTGGGCTTGCTGTCCGATGGTAATGTCCATTCCAACATCGCTCACCTGATGGCTCTTTTAAAGCAGGCCAAAAAGGAAGGCGTAAAGAAAGCCTACTGCCATATCCTGTTGGACGGCCGTGACGTACCTGCTACCTCTGCCCTTACCTATGTAGAGCAGCTGGAAAACCTGCTGTCCTCCCTGCGGGAAGATGGCTTTGACTACGCCATCGCTTCCGGCGGCGGCCGTATGCAGGTGACTATGGACCGTTATGAAGCCAACTGGGCAATGGTAGAAAAGGGCTGGCAGACCCACGTGCAGGGCATCGGCCGGCAGTTTGCTTCTGCCGCAGAGGCCATTGAAACCTTCCGTGCAGAGACCGGCTGTATCGACCAGGACCTGCCTGCTTTCGTGGTGGCAAGAAATGGCGCTCCCGTTGCCAAAATTGAAAATGGCGACAGCGTTATTCTCTTTAATTTCCGCGGCGACCGTGCGCAGGAAATTTCCATGGCCTTTGACCGTAAGGACTTTGATAAGTTTGACCGTGGCGACTACACCGGCGTAAAATTTGCCGGTATGCTCCAGTACGACGGTGACCTGAACATTCCGGAAAACTACTTGGTTCAGCCCCCTGTCATTACCAATACGCTGACCGAGGTGCTGTGCGCTGCCGGCATTTCTGAATATGCAGTGTCTGAGACCCAAAAATACGGTCACGTGACCTATTTCTGGAACGGTAACCGTTCCGGCAAGGTTTGTGAAGCACTGGAAACCTATGAAGAGATCCCCTCTGACGTGATCCCCTTCGAGCAGGCACCTGCTATGAAGTCCAAGGAGATCACCGAAAAGATGCTTTCTGCTATGGCTTCCGGCAAATATCAGTTCCTGCGCTGCAATTTCCCCAATGGCGATATGGTAGGTCATACCGGCGTAATGGATGCAGTTGTTTATGCAATGGAGTGTGTGGACAATAGCCTCAAGGCCATTATGGATGCCGCAGATAAGTACGGCTACACCCTGCTCATCACCGCAGACCACGGCAATGCCGACCAGATGACGGAAGTCAGCAAGGGCAAGGTGGCGGTGCGTACGGCTCACTCCCTGAATCCCGTTCCCTTTATTATTTACGATAAAGAAAAAACCTTCTGCGTAAAAGATGGCGCCTTTGGCCTTGCCAACGTTGCCCCCACTGTGGTAAAGCTTTTAGGATTGGAAGCACCTGCATGCTGGGAAGAGAGCATTATCTGATAGCCCCCTGCAAATACTTGACTTGGAGGAATCAAAATGATCAGTCAAAACAATGAAAACGGCAAGATTTGTGTCAGCGCAAGCGTGTATGCCGATATTGCCGGCACAGCCGCCTCTAACTGCTTTGGTGTAAAGGGTATGGCCGCCCGTTCTGTAAAGGATGGTGTTTACCACCTGCTCCGGAAAGAATCTATGAGCAAGGGCGTCCGTGTGGAATTTCACGAGGATGGTGCGATTTCTGTGGATCTGCACATTATGGTGGACAGCGGCATCAATCTGTCTGCCGTGGGCGCATCCATCATTTCTGAAGTGCGCTATGTGATTACAAAGTGCACAGATACAAAGGTGCGCGCCGTCAACGTATATATCGACTCTATGATGGCCTAAGAAAGCTACGGAGGTATTTAACCAGTGAAACAGACAATTAACGGTGCAGACCTGCGAAGACTCATCATCAGCGCAGCTGCATCTATTGAGATAAACAAACAGAAGCTCAATGAGCTGAATGTATTTCCTGTTCCCGATGGCGATACCGGCACGAATATGTCTATGACCATCAATTCTGCCGCCGGCGATTTAAGAAAAACCGATGATCCCTCTTTGGATAAGGTTGCTTCCGTTGCTGCATCTGCTATGCTGCGTGGCGCAAGAGGAAACTCCGGTGTTATCCTGTCCTTGCTTTTCAGAGGCCTTTCTAAAAAGCTTAAGGGCTGCGACCATTGTGACGGTGTCCTGTGGGCAAACGCACTGCAGGAAGGTGTGGACGCTGCCTATAAGGCAGTTATGAAGCCTGCGGAAGGCACGATTTTGACCGTTGCCCGTTTGGCTGCAGCGAAGGCTCGTGCAGCAGCCGAGGAAAATAATTATATTGAGTTTGTCCATCAGGCGGCCATTGAGGAAGCCAAGGTGGCACTTGCCAATACCGTTAACCAAAACCCGGTTCTGAAAAAGGCCGGCGTTGTAGATGCCGGTGGTAAGGGCTGGTTGCTGGTTCTGGAGGCTATGGACGCGGCTCTGCGTGGCGAGGATGTCGTCGTACCGGAAGGCGGTGTGGGAGATACCAAGGAACAGGCAGACTTTGCCGATTTTGATACCGAGGATATCAACTTTACCTACTGCACAGAGTTTATCATCTCCCGGGAAAATGATATGGACCCCGAAAAGCTGCGGGATTTCCTCAGCAGCTTAGGCGATAGCTTGGTGCTTGTGGATGACGAGGAGATCATTAAGGTTCACGTGCATACCAACGACCCCGGCAAGGCACTCCACGAAGCAATGGATTACGGCAGTTTCGTAACTGTGAAGATCGAAAATATGCGCCTGCAGCACACCGAAAAGGTGATGAGCGAGCAGGAGCTGGCGCCGAAGATCGCAGAGCCGGAAAAGCCCATTGGCGTCGTAACAGTTTGCGCCGGCAAGGGTCTTGCAGAGGTGTTCTCCAACTTGGGCGTTGACGGTGTTATTTCCGGCGGCCAGACCATGAACCCCAGCACCCAGGATATTTTGGAGGTGGTCAATACCGTTCCTGCAGAAACGGTGTTCGTCCTGCCCAATAATAAAAACATCATTATGGCGGCAGAGCAGGTCAATGCTCTGACCCCCAAAAATGTAATCGTGATCCCCTCTAAGACTGTACCTCAGGGTGTAACGGCTATGCTGTCCTTTAACCCCGACGGAACAGTGGAGGAAAATACCGAGGCTATGACGGAAGTTCTTGGCACGGTGGACACTATGCAGATCACCTACGCCGCAAGAAACTCTGATTTCGACGGCTACGATATCCACGAGGGCGATTACCTTGCCATTTACGGAAGCGCACTTTTTGGCACGAGCCGGGATATTAAGGTTCTGCTCCGAGCGCTGGCAGAAAAGGTCCGGGATACGGGTAAAGAGTTTGTTACCATTTATTACGGCCAGGACATTCAGGAAAAGCAAGCCAAGAAGGCGCTGGATCTGTTCACCCAGATCTGCCCCGATGCAGATGTAAATCTCATTTGTGGCGGACAGCCGGTGTACTATTACCTGATTTCCGCAGAATAAACGAAACAACAGAAACCGACCGATAGAGAAAACTCTGTCGGTCGGTTTTATTTTTTTCAATTTGGGCATTTTATGATAGGGGAGGGGTGACGGTGACACTCATACAAATGGTTTACCGGGCAATTCGGTATATCCAAACCCTGAAAATTCCGGTTTATGCGGCTTATGCCGGGTATTTTATTGTTTTATCTGCCTTTCCGTCTCTGATCCTTTTGCTGAGCTTGCTTCGCTATGCAGGCTTGGAGGTGGAGGTACTCACAAGTGTGCTCCGGGGCGTTGTGCCGGGCGCCTTATATTCTGCGGCAAAACGGCTGATCATCTTGGCGTACCAAGGCACTACCGGCGGCGTGCTGTCCTTTTCCGCCATTGCGGTCCTTTGGTCTGCCAGTCGTGGCGTATACGGTTTGCTCACAGGGCTCAATACCATTTATGGCGTTCGGGAGGATCGTGGATATATCTATACCCGGAGCATCAGCATTGTATATACCTTTTTGTTTCTCTTGGTGCTGTTGGCCACGGTGGTGCTCCACGTTTTCGGCGGGGAAATACTACTTCTGCTGCCACTTATGGATGCCCTCAACGGATTTTTCGACTTGCGGTTCTTTTTGCTGCTGTTTCTGCAAACGGCCGTGTTTACGGCGGTGTTTATGGTGCTGCCGAACCGAAGGAATCGCTTTATGGATAGCGTGCCGGGGGCGCTTTTGGTGTCCTGCGGCTGGCAGATATTTTCCCAAATATATTCCGTTTATGTGGCGCATTTTTCCCAGTACAGCAATATTTACGGGTCGGTATATGGCGTTGCCCTGAGTATGCTGTGGCTTTACTGCTGCATTAGCATTGTGTTTTATGGCGGCGCGCTGAATGTATATTTAATGAAAAATAAATGAGATTAAAAAGTTTACCCCTTGTTCATAAATGTGTGTTATGATATAGTAAAAACTGGAAAAGGGGTGAGCGATATGTTTGGCTTCGTTATGGCAGATATTAAAGAACTGTCCCGGGAGGAACAGGGGCGGTATAACAGCGTTTACTGCGGTGTTTGCCGACGGATGCGTATGCGCGCGACCAACTCTGCCAGATTGGGACTGAGCTATGATGTAACTTTCCTGTCGCTGCTTCTTATGAGCTTATATGAGCCGGAGGAAACGTCAGGGAAACGAGCCTGCGGTATCCACCCCGTCCGTCCCCGTCCTTGGGTAGATAACGAATATATCACCTATGGGGCGGATATGAACATTGCCCTTGCATATTATAATGCGCTGGACGATTTGGAGGATGAGGGGAAGCTCTCTGCAAAAATTGCCAAAAATATTTTTGGCAAGGAGATGGAGACCATTTGCGCCCTGTATCCGGAAAAATGCAAGGCCATTGCGGACAATTTGGCAGACCTTCGGGCGCTGGAAAAAGAAAATTGTTCTGACCCCGACCGCTTGGCAGCCTGCTTTGGTGCGCTTTTGGGAGAACTGTTTGTCTACCGGGAGGATATGTGGGCAGACAGACTTCGTGCCTTGGGAGATGCGCTGGGCAGATTCATTTACCTGGCCGATGCAGCGGTGGATTATAAAAAAGATAAGGAAAAGGGGCAATATAACCCCTTTGTGGCAGCCAATATGCCGCAAGATTGGAACGCATGGGAGCATATTCTGGTGCTGCTGATGGAGCGCTGCACAGGCTTCTTCGAGCAGCTTCCCTTGGTGCAGGATAAGGAAATTTTGGATAATATTTTATACAGTGGAGTTTGGCTGCAGTATCGGCAAAAGCAGCGCCGGCAGACCCGTGGAGGAAAACAATGACAGATCCCTATAAAGTGTTGGGGGTAAGCCCGGACGCCTCGGACGAGGAAATCAAAAAGGCTTACCGCCGTTTGGCAAAACAATATCACCCGGACAGAAACCCCGGCGATACAGAAGCGGCAAAGAAAATGCAGGAAGTCAATGCCGCCTATGAGCAGATCAAAAACCCTGAAAAGGCGCAAAACCAAGGTCCTTACGGACAGTGGGGCGGCTATGACCCCTATGGCCAGCAGGGGAGCGCGTCCTATTCCCAAATTCTCAATGCGGCATATCAGTACATTACCTTCCACCGCTATTATCAGGCCTTGCAGGTTTTGCAGTCTACCGGAGAGCGTACAGCCCGGTGGTATTACCTGTCGGCAATTGCAAATCACGGCATTGGCAATCAAGTCACCGCTTTGGAGCACATTCGTCGGGCGGTGTCTATGGAGCCGGATAATCGGGAATATCTGCAGACCCTTAAAATGATGGAAACCGGAGGAACAGAGTATCGTCGTCACGCAGAGACCTACCGCGGCTTTAGCTTTGGCGGAAGTCCGCTGACATCGTTGTGCCTTTGCTACTTGTGCCAGATTTTCTGCTGCCGCTGCAGATTCTTCTGGTGTTAAAAAAACAGCGCCCTGTTTCTTGGAAACAGGGCGCTTAATTGTTTATTAGTCAGCAACGTAGGGCAGCAGAGCGATCTGACGGGCGCGCTTGATAGCGGAAGTCAGGTCACGCTGGTGAGCTGCGCAAGTGCCGGTAGTACGGCGGGGCAGGATCTTGCCACGCTCGGACAGATAACGGCGGAGCTTCGCAGTATCCTTGTAATCGATGCTGGTTGCCTTATCCACACAGAAAGCGCAGACCTTGCGACGCTTCCGGGGATGAACACGCTGTTCGTTAGCCATTGGGTTTTACCTCCTTGTAAGCATTGTGAAAAAGTCGATCATCAAAAGGGCAGCTGTGCGTCGTCGTCATCCAGCATCGCAAAATCGGATGCAGGGGTTGTGGGCGCAGAGTAAGTGCCGTAGTTTGCAGGAGCTGCACCGAAGGCGCTTGCGCCCTGGTCGTCTCGTCTGCTGTCGCCAAAGTAAACGTTGTCTGCAACGATCTCGGCGGTGCGGCGCTTGTTGCCGTCCTTGTCGTTCCAGCTGCGGATCTGCAGCCGTCCGGAAACCACTGCCATACGGCCCTTTTGGAAGTACTTGGAGACAAATTCTCCAGTCTGCCGCCAGGCAACACAGTCAATGAAATCCGTTTCCCGTTCGCCGCCATCCTTGGGAGAGAAATCTCTGTCCACCGCGATGGTGAAGGATGCTACTGCGGTGCCGCTGCCGGTACGGCGCAGCTCGGGGTCTCGGGTCAGGCGACCCATTACGATGATGTGGTTGAGCATTTCGGTTCCTCCTTACTCTGCCACGACAGTGGTCAGGCAACGCAGGACGCCTTCGGTGATCTTCATCACACGCTCCAGCTCAGCGGGGAAAGCAGGGTTAGATTCGAAGTTCATCAGAACGTAGTAACCCTCGGTCAGGTCGTTGATGGGGTAGGCCAGCCGACGCTTGCCCCACTCATCCACATTGGACAGGGTACCCTCCGCTTCCACCATAGCCTTGAACTTTTCCACAAGTGCAGCGATGCCCTCCTCGCCCTGTGCGGGGTCGATGATGTAGAGCACCTCATACTTACCGGTGATCTTAGCCATTTTGTTTGCACCTCCTTTTGGACTTTTGGCCCCCGACGCTGTCGGGAGCAAGGATATGCCTGCACACGCAAGCTTGAATATTATATAGAATATAGCGCAAAATGTCAAGAATTATTTGAAAAGAATGAAGAAATAACGGAAAATTGAGAATTGATAGTTTAGAATTTATTTTTTCATATTTTGCAGCATTGCAATCAAGCGGTCAAGCTGCTCATTTCGGTCAGTACTTTTCTCCAGAGATACTATGCAGACCTCCCAATCCGGAAACAATTTACTATAACGCTTCCGCACCGCGTCCAAAACGTTGCTGATCTCCATATCATCCACCTGTGCGATTTTCTTTATTAAATCATGCATTGCGCCATCACCTCCTCACAAACTAAAAATTACACGTATTATGATAACACTTTGTTTGTATATATTCAATAGCTAAATTGTTATACTGTTATCATAATTTTAGCGAGGTGTTATCATGGCGACAAACAAAATCCAAACCGGCATCCGATTTGATCCGGAGCTTCT
The DNA here is from genome assembly GCA_045611745.1 of Faecousia sp. Lineage (GTDB taxonomy): Bacteria > Bacillota > Clostridia > Oscillospirales > Oscillospiraceae > Faecousia. The sequence goes on along the minus strand of JAZKXS010000149.1, from coordinate 6,558 downwards.
TTATAAAATCACCTATGTCGCCAAGGACAGCAAGCGGTCATTGAATGCACAGCTTGAATACCTTGCACAAATCTGTGTTAAGGAATATGAAGCCGCCAATGGCAGCATCCCGGTGGATGACGAAATGCTTTACCGAAAATAACAATCAAAGGAGATTGCCACGTCGCTTCGCTCCTCGCAATGACGTGGTTTTTTGAAAGTTTTAACGCACCCAGTGACTGGGTGCGTTTTGTTAGTCTACCATATTGAGAATTGCTTTTTTGTTTTTGGCACCGACGGAGCGTTGCTGTTCCTCGCCCTTTTCAAAGACGATCAGCGTGGGGATGGTCATAACACCGTAACGGCTTGCAAGTTCCGGCTGTTCGTCCACATTGACCTTGCCTACTACGATGTCGTCCCGCTCCTCGGCAATTTCTTCCACCACGGGAAGTACCATCCGGCACGGTCCGCACCATGGCGCCCAGAAGTCCAACAGGACCTTACTGCTTGCATTTAATACGGTTTCCTGAAAATTCTCTTTCGTTACTTGGATCGCTGACATATTCGTTTCCTCCTTGTTTTCTTCTTTGTAGCCTTATTATATCCGAAAACAATGCAGATTTATGTGATATATGTCACATATTTCCAATAATTTCATCCAAAATTCCCAAATCCCAAAGGAGGCGGCTCAGCACATACTTATCCCGAATGTCCTTGGTTGCCCGAAAGATCATAGAAAGGCTTGCATCCACGTCAATTTCCCCAAGGGTTTTGGGCGCGCCGATGGTATCGAGCAAGCGTTCTACCTCTGCGCTTGCAGGCAGCTCCTGCCGAACGATCTCCATAAGTTCCTCCCAATGGGCAAGTATGATTTCCAATCGTGTCTTATGGGCAGAAACATCGTATTTCTTTTCCTTTTGCTCCAGCGCGATCATACTCTCCGCGCCGCGGCCTAAGAAGCTTCTAAGCGCTTGCGCCCAGTCCTCATAAGAGAAATTTTCTGCGTAGCGCAGCGCCTTTTCCCGGTCGGGAGTGATTTTTTGCAGTTTTTCGTATAGCCGTAGGGTCTCCAGCGTGCCGATGGCGCACTGGATGCCATGGAGATCCTCGGCGGTGCCAAACTCCACCGCCCGCATATCCACGATATGGGAAATATAATGCTCATTGCCGGAGGCGGGACGGCTGCAGCCGGCGTAATTCATGGCAACACCACCGATGACCAATCCCGCAAATACCGCTTCCACCGCATCCGCTTCCCGGTTCAACAGCCCTTCCGCCCGTTCCACGCATTGTTGCAAGGCATCGCGAATAAGCTGTGCCACTTCCTCGCAATAGTATTCCCCGGTGATGACCGATGCGATGCGCCACTCGCAGATGCTTACATATTTGGCGATCATATCGCCCAAGCCCGAACGCAGCAGCCGCAGAGGCGCATTTTTCAGAATATCCGTATCGCCGATGATCACATCTGCCGCCTTGGTGTTAACGGACACCTTGAGACCGTCCCGGGTCATAGAAGAGGTGGCAGAGGCATAGCCATCCATAGAGGGTGCTGTGCCTACGATGATATAAGGAAGTCGGGAAAGGGCTGCCAGCGTTTTTCCGATATCGTTAATGACACCGCTGCCTACGCCGATGACCGCATCGCAGTCCGGCTCCATATGCATTACCGCCGTGCCAACTCGCTGTTCGTCCGGGTGGGGCTCCTTTTCGGGCAAGGTATAGCTTTGGTAGCCGATTTTCCCATCCGCAAGCAGCTTGCAGACCTGCGCGCCTGCCGCTATGTATGTATTTTCATCCGTCAGGATAAATGCTTTTTTTATCTTTCTCTCCCGGAGAATGTCCGGCAGCTTATTGATTACGCCTGCGCCGCAATGCACCTCCGCAGAAAAGCTATGGTTTTTTCCGCAGGGGCAGGGCGCGCCATTCATAGAGAACAGTCTTTCCATTGACAAGCAAATCACACTCCTTTTAAAAAGAGAGCAGCAAGGCTACTCTCTTTTTGCAAATCTTTTATTTCCATAAGCCGTCGGGGTATTTGCCTTCTTCTGTAAAACCTTTCAGGGCGGCAACCACGATGGGCTTATCTGCCGCATAAGTAACGCCGTACCATTTATCGGTACAATGCAATACCTTTACAGTGGCTTTGCCCGCTTTCATACACCGGTCTACCATCCGAGGCAGAAGATACTCTGCTTTCATAGGATTTTCCGGCACTTGGATTTCCAAAAATGTCGGGAACCCCTCTTCCATCGCGCCTAAAAAGCCGGGGGTAAAGCCAAACATATTCATAGAGACAGGTGTATCAAAAGCGAGGTTGCCCCATGTTGCGCCATCATCTTCGGTAAAATGGATGCCACCCTCGTACTTTTCGATTCGTGTACGCTCCACAATGTCCGTAAGATAACCGTCCTTGCTTACCTGACAGACACCGCGCGCTACGGAGCCGTGGTCAGTAACCGTATTGCCAAGCTCATAGCCTACCATGCAGTATTTACCCTCATCGCCGTCTGAAAGGCTGTTTAAATAGGAATAAATGACCTTAAAGGCATCTTTTCCGTAATAATCGTCGGCATTGATGACCGCAAAGGGTGCGCCGCCGATTTCGTCTTTGGCACAAAGTACTGCGTGGCAAGTACCCCAAGGCTTCACCCGACCCTCAGGAATAGAAAACCCCTCCGGCAGCTTATAGAGCTCCTGATAGGCGTATGCGATCTCCATAGGGCATTTTTGGAGCCGTCTTCCTACGGTCTCCATAAAATCAACAGAAATCGCCTCTTTAATAATAATGACTGCTTTCCGGAAACCGGCTTCATAGGCATCATATAGAGAATAATCTAAGATCGCTTCCCCGTGGCCGCCCACCGGGTCGATCTGCTTAAGCCCACCGTAGCGGCTGCCCATACCGGCCGCCATCACAACAAGAACAGGTTTTTGCATAAAATTCCCTCCTATGTATTTTTCTTTATGATAACACATCTTCGCAAAAAAAGATAGATTTATTTGCGGTTAAATAACGTGTCAGTCATAGTAATGGCATCGCCCCGTAATTTCTCCCAAGAGAAAACGGTCGCAAGCTCTTTTGCAGAGACCGCTTCCTCTCTGTCAATAAGACCTGCTGAAAAAGCAAGAATACCAATCAGCTGCTCCGGCGCAAGATGCTGGCGCAAATAGCCTAAATCCAAATCCTTATCCCGTTTGCTGAGCCGTCGACCGTCGGGCGCAAGGAGCATAGGCACGTGGCCATACACCGGTTGAGAGAAGCCAAAGAGTTCCTGCAGATACATCTGCCGGGGCGCAGAGGAAAGGAGATCCTGCCCCCGCACCACCTCGGTAACGCCCGCTTCTCCGTCATCAACTGTAACCGCCAGCTGATAGACATAGACACCGTCAGCCCGACGCACAACGAAATCGCCGCAATCGGTCAGCAGATTCTCCCGATAGATGCTTTGGCATAGATCATTTACGATATATTCCCGATCCGGGACTTTGACCCGCCAAGCAGGCGCTCTCCCAAATGCCACTTTTTGTTCCTCAGTCAGATTCCGACAAGTGCCGGGATAGACATAGGTGCCGTCGGAGGCGTGGGGCGCATTGACGCTGTGAAGCTGACTGCGGGTGCAGAAGCAAGGAAAAAGCAGCCCTTTTTCCTCCAATATGGCAAAATAGCGGTCATAAACTTGGCTTCGGGTGCTTTGGGCAGGGGTTTCCTCGTCCCACAAAAGGCCAAGCCACCGCAGGTCATCCCGGAGAATTTCCGCAAATTCCGCGCTTGTGCGCTGGGTGTCGATATCCTCCATCCGCAAAACAAGCTGTCCGTTTCGGCTTTTGACGGAAAGCCAAGCCACCAAGGCCGCAAACACATTTCCCAAGTGCATCCTACCGGACGGGGTCGGGGCAAATCTGCCCACGGGTGTAGTATCCATCGCCTCACCTCCCTCTTTGTTATTTTACACCATTTTCCCCTTTCTGTAAAGTTGGTACTTGTGAAACAGAGCGGGGTATAGTATAATGAATTTGATCTGTGGGGAGGATAGAATAATGGAAAATGAACCCAAAAACAAAAAAAGACCGCCCCGCAGGGCGAAAAAGCATAATTTATGGCTACCCCTTGTTCTGGCAGTGGCGTGTATCATTGGCGTTGTGGTCATTGCCGGGCTGATAGGAAATAACAGACCGCAAAATGCAGGCAGCGGCGATAAGACCGTCATTCATCTTGCCGCCGGCGGCGATTTGAATGTTACGGACGATGTGGTGGTTGCGGCCGGCAGTGACGGTAGCTTCAAAAATGCCTTTATGGATGTGCTGCCGCTGCTGAGCAATGCCGATTTGACTGTTTTGAATTTTGAAGGCAATTTTTACAGTGAGCCATACGGCAGTGAAAGCCGCAGCGCTCCTGCAAGCTTGGCAAAAGCCTTGGCATCCGCCGGTGTAGACCTTTTGCAGCTTGCCAATTCCTGCTCTATTTCCGGCGGTATGGCCGGCCTTGTTTCCACTTTGGATACAGCGCAGCACGCCGGTCTTGTGCCCTTGGGCGCATACCGGAATCCCGAGGAAGCGAAAAAGGAAAAGGGTTTTACCTTAATGGAGGTACAAGGCGTTCGCATTGCTTTTGTGGCCTTTACCAAGGGTATGGACGGAATGACGCTCCCTGCAGGCAGTGAGAGCTGTGTCAATCTCCTTTATAAGGATTACGACAGCACCTATCAAAAGGTGGATACCGAGGGCATCACCCGGGTGATGAAAAACGTAAATGCCGCAAGGCCGGACATTGTGGTGGCAATGCTTCATTGGGGCAGCGAGTTTAATGACTCCATTAGCAAAAGTCAGGAGCAGATCAAAAAGCTGTTGCAGGAAAACGGCGCAGATGTGATTATCGGCACACACCCTCACTATGTGCAGAAAATAGAGTTTGACAAGGAAACCGGCGCTCTCGTTGCCTATTCCTTAGGCGATTTCTTCGGAGATGCCACCCGGGCAGGCTCGGAGTATTCCATCATCTTGGATTTGGAGATCACCAAGAATCACGACACCGGTGAGACGAAGGTCACCAATTACAGCTACACTCCCATTTTCACCGTCCGTCAGGAGGGTCGGGAGCTGCGTGTGGTGCGGATCGCGGAAGCCATGGCCGCCTACGACAACAATTATATGGACCGGGTCCCCGAAAGCGTCTATAAGGCGATGGAATATGCCCTATCCCGCATCGAAGCCAGAATCAAAGGAGAATAAAAAACTTAACACAGAAATTGTAGGGCGGGGGCTTGCTCCCGCCGCTAACCAAAAAAACACAACCGCAGCACCGTTAAGTGGTTCTGCACTTGTCAAGAAAAAGTAGACACTAAAAAAGCATAATTACACGAAGCCCAGTTCGGTCTTATACTGAACTGGGCTTCTAAAGCTATGGTGTTTTTAAGTGTCTACTTTTCCTTGACAGATGCACACTTTTGTGAGTGTCTACTTTTATTTTACAGGTGCACATTTCCGAAGAAATGGGTATCTTTTTATTCTCAAAAACCCTCTTGGCGGCGCTGCTTGCGCATTTGCTTCCGCTTTTTGGCGGCTTCGTACTCTTGTTTCTGTTCTTCTGTTTCAAGCAGCAGTTCCGGTACTTCCGTAGGCTCTCCCTTACAGTTGATACAGACCATATCGATATATGCCCGGTTGATCATCTCCCGCTTGCCGTCCAAAGCTTCCCGGTAGGTGTCTACCCGCACTTCCATAGAGGTACGGCCTACATAGGTGACCACACCCTGTAAAACGATCATATCCCCGGTATAGGCCGGCGCTTTGAATTGCAGATTGTCGATAGCGGCTGTGGTGACCGTGCCGCCGCAATGGCGGATGGCAACAATGCCCGCCAGCTCGTCAATCCATTTGAGAAGCTGACCGCCAAAAAGCCGTCCGTAGTGGTTGATATGGGCAGGGCAAATCAGATATTGCTGCTCCGTAAAGGACTCAGAAACCTTTTTTATCTCTCGCATAGGGATACCCCTTTTCTTTTTTCTTAATTATGCCACATTTGCACAGAATAAGCAAGATATTAACGCAAATACACCATCAAAAACCTTTTGATGCTCTCCTCGTATGGAACGGGTTTTCGCATAAGCGGACGACCGATGGTCGCCCCTACCAATCGCTTCTCGTTGTCATTGCGAGGGCACGAATGTGCCCGTGGCAATCTCCACTTTTTCGTATCACAGCATAAGCAAATTTTTACAAGGTCATATGTCACCTAAATTAAAACATTTCTCGGTTATATATGCTATCATCTTACTAAAATAAGGAGGTAATATATATGGAAAACCAAGCCTGTCAAAACTGTAAATATTTTTATCAACACTATGGCTTGGGCGGGAAGAAAATCTATCGTCTGTAATGTGGGCATTGTGTACATCCTCGATTGCGAAACAGAAAGCCCTATCAAAGAGCCTGCCCGGAATTTGTGCAGGGAGAAATCAAAGAAAAGGAATTTGTTTCCAAGGATTACTTATACAAGTTCCTCCTTGACTGGATACGGCAGTTAGAGCAGCTGCCGGAAATTCAGGAGGATGATCTTCCGTAAGGGACGCGCTCCCG
>JAZKXS010000148.1:0-2510 GCA_045611745.1 Faecousia sp. | reverse complement strand
CCAAAGCCCACAACTACAGGCCTTCGTTTTGGAGAAACTCCAGTATATTGGTAATGAAACACAGGTGGTTTTGACACATTTTTTAGTTTGAGAAACCGTTCCTCATTATCCACCTCGATATCTATAGAATATACATAATGTATGTCACTTTTTCGTCTTGCATCAATAGATTTCTTTCCTATTGAAAAGAAATCTATTTCCGAAGAGTTTATTTTAAGGTAAGAAGCGGTTTTTTCTATGAGTGCCGATTCTGCTTCTCTGGGTGAAAGCTTAATGTTTGATACCCGTATCATTCTGCAGCGCTCCTTCCGGCTACAATTCCGCTCGCCCATGCCCAGTGTAGATTGTAACCTCCGCAGTCACCGTCAACATTCAAAACCTCTCCTGCTGCATATAAGCCGCTGACGATTTTTGATTGAAGGTTGCTGTCAAACTCGGCGGTTGCTGCACCACCTGCCGTAACCTGTGCGTTTTCCCATGGCATTGTTCCCAAAATATCAAACCGAAAATCCTTGATGACCGAGGCAACCTTTGAAAGTCCTCCGTTTTTTGCACGATCGGATACTGCTATTGCAAGCGGTCTTTGGAAAATTCCCGTAAACAAGTATTCAGGATTTCTGTCCCGAAGCAGAGGCATCACATTTTCGTATTGAGGAAGAAGGTCAAGTGAAATGGTAATTTTGCCTGATAAATTCCCTGTATAGCACGACAGGTTAAATATCGGTATTCCCGAAAGACCGTAATCTGTAAACTGAATTTCGCCAAACTCTTCCTTTATAAGTGTGTTGTCGCTGTAAAGCTTTGCGTTGGCATAAGCTCTTATGCCCTTAAGTCCCTTCATCTGCTCCTTTTTGCATTTAAGCTGTACAAGAGAAGGATAAACTGGAGTTATGGTATGCCCTGCAGATGAAAGTAATTTAAAACCCATTCCGTCGGAACCCAGTGCAGGGGAAGCCTTGCCTCCGGGCGAAATGATTACTTTGTCCGATGTGTATTTTATTCCGTTAACATTTTCAATGTAAAATCTGCCCATTTTTTTATATATTTTTGTAATGGTACAGTTATTTATCACTTTTACTCCAAGTCCCAATGCTTTAAATCTTAAAGCATCAAGTACAGAGGATGCATGGTTGGAGTAAGGATACAGCCTTCCGCTTTCTTCACGGGTGATGATTCCGCAGTCATTTATGAAAGAAGCAACATCAGCAGTATTTATTATATCATTAATAAAGGAAGAATCTCCTCTGAAATGAGATACCGCCATATCTGTGTTTGAAAGATTGCACCGCCCGTTGCCGGTAGATAAAAGCTTTCTGCCAATCCGGTCGTTCTTTTCGTATATAGTAACATCAGCACCTGCCTCTGCCGCCGTTATCGCCGCCGCAAGACCTGATGCCCCTCCGCCTATTATTGAAATTGAAGGCATAATTTTTTCCGCCTTTCGTGGTTTATATAAGATTATTATACTACAAAATGACTAAAAACACAAGAAAAACACAGGTTTTGAAAAAAATTTAAAAATTTTTAAAAAAAGGGGTTGACAAATCTCAAAAAGAGTGCTATAATGATTAAGCTGTCGACGAGAGAGATGCAAAAATCTCCGTCAGACAGGCATGAACATTGAAAACTAAACAGCAAAAAAGACAATTAATTCACGTTAATTTTTTTGAAGTAAATCGCGAGATGTTTGAATGAGAGAATCAAACTACTTCTGAGGAAGTAGCTCAATAATTATATTGAGAGTTTGATCCTGGCTCAGGACGAACGCTGGCGGCGTGCCTAACACATGCAAGTCGAACGGGGCCATGGAAATGAGATCTTCGGATGGAATTTCCGGAAGCTTAGTGGCAGACGGGTGAGTAACGCGTGAGTAACCTGCCTTTCAGAGGGGAATAACACACCGAAAGGTGTGCTAATACCGCATAACACATAAGTATCGCATGATACATATGTCAAAGATTTATCGCTGAAAGATGGACTCGCGTCTGATTAGATAGTTGGCGGGGTAACGGCCCACCAAGTCGACGATCAGTAGCCGGACTGAGAGGTTGAACGGCCACATTGGGACTGAGACACGGCCCAGACTCCTACGGGAGGCAGCAGTGGGGGATATTGCGCAATGGGGGGAACCCTGACGCAGCAACGCCGCGTGAAGGAAGAAGGTCTTCGGATCGTAAACTTCTGTCTTCAGGGACGAAAACTGACGGTACCTGAGGAGGAAGCCACGGCTAACTACGTGCCAGCAGCCGCGGTAATACGTAGGTGGCAAGCGTTGTCCGGATTTACTGGGTGTAAAGGGCGTGTAGGCGGGACTGTAAGTCAGATGTGAAATGTCGGGGCTCAACCCCGGAGCTGCATCTGAAACTGTGGTTCTTGAGTGCCGGAGAGGAAAGCGGAATTCCTAGTGTAGCGGTGAAATGCGTAGATATTAGGAGGAACACCAGTGGCGAAGGCGGCTTTCTGGACGGTAACTGACGCTGAGGCGCGAAAGCGTGGGGAGCAAACAGGAT
>JAZKXS010000147.1:0-16416 GCA_045611745.1 Faecousia sp. | reverse complement strand
ACAATGTTGAGCACCAACGCCAATGCCAGAACAAAGGATAATGCTCGTTTGCTTTGCTTTAGTCTGCTATACATTTCATTCACTCCTCATGATTATTTGAGTTATGGGTTACAGGTCTCGTAACCATATCCCGATTACTCTACATGGTAATTCTAGCACACATTTTCCATTTATGCAATATGTAAAATCAGAAAATTTTTTGCAGGTGCAGTTTGTCTGTTTTTCCCACGTGGTTATCCGCTTTGCTTGCCGTTTTAACCCTTCATTTCTTCAATGATCCGGTGCATTTGCTCCCACTGGCTTTCCATATCGGCTACCAGCTTAAACTGGGTGCGGCAACGGTCCAAATTCTGCTCCGGGTAATGGATGCGGAAATAGTTGTCGCCGTCTAAGTAGTCTGTCAGGAAGCGAATGCCGCATTCCAAGGTCATCAGCTTAGCGCCCCAAGGCAGGTAGCTAAGCTCGGCTTCTGTAAAGATACCTTGCGCGCCCTGCAAGAAGCCACGGGCATAGCGGGCATACAGATCAATATCAAAGTTGACTTTGCTTAAATCCTTTTCGTCCTCAGCGCTGTGATTTGCGCCAAAACGGATAGAATCACCAAAATCATAAATGGCAAGGCCAGGCATTGTGGTATCCAAGTCAATAATGCAAATGCCCTCCAAGGTGTCCTCGTCAATGAGAACGTTATTCAGCTTGGTATCGTTGTGGGTAACGCGCAAGGGTAGTTTTCCCTCTCTCAGCGCATTCACAGCCACAGAGCAATCTTCCTTGTGATCCAGCACAAACTGGATTTCTGCCGCTACATCCTTGGCTCTATTCAGCTTATCCGCTTTTAGCGCAGCCATAAATTTCTCAAATCGATCTTCCGTATTGTGAAAATTTACGATAGTCTCGTGGAGTGTGTGGGCAGGATAATCCTTGAGAAGTCTTTGGAATTTACCAAAGGCACGGGCAGAAGCTTCAAACAGCTCCGGCGTTGCCTTTTGCAGGCACAGCGTATCCTCCACATAATGGGTCAGTCTCCAAACTCTGCCGCTTTCCTCTGTGTAATAGAGTTTTCCGTCGCGAGTAGGCACCAAATTCAGCGTCTCTCGCATAGGGTCTCCCCCAACCTCTTCTATTTTCTCTCCGAGGAAAGAGGTCACGCCCACAAAATTCTCCATCAGTTCTTCCTGACGGGGAAACGCCGCAGTAGACAGACCCTGCAAAATAAAGCGGACAGCTTTTCCCTCTTTGGGCTGGCAAACCACACAGTAAGTATCGTTAATATGGCCGCTGCCGTAACGGACAACGCCTACCGGTGTTTCCGGAAGTTCATAGGCATCAAGTACTTTCTGTAAAACCTTTGCATTTTCTGCAATATACATATGATTCATTCTCCCTTTATCTCAGACCGCTTCAGCGAAAATTATTTTATTGTCGTCCTGTTTACAGGGTCATAGATAAACAAACCCTTTCCTGCACCAAGGCGGTTGCCCTTCTGCAGCCAGTCCGCTATTTTCCTCTGCATAGATGTATTTCTCGGCAGATCCTGTGGCGGTTTGTCCGCTTCTGCGCCAAAAATTCTCCACATATTTCGGTTATCGGTGTATTTATATGTTTTTATGATCTTAAAGTCGTCTATAAACGAAACAATATTGGATTTTTCGCCCAGAACCTCCCTGTTTTCGGGATTTAGCAGCCATGTGTCACAACAGAAGATCGGCACCTTGTCGGCAAAAGAATCTCCGAAGAAGAAATATGCTTTTTCATAAGATGCGATGCGGCTTTCTCTGTCAAAAGGCTTGTTCGACGACGGAATATGTATATACACAACGGTGTCCTCCGGACCTATGGTGTGCTCTGCCACCACCGCATCCGGCTCGCCAAATTTGCCGAAACAATATTGCATCCTCCCGAAGGCAAGGATCTTCATACGGAACATATTGTTGTGCCACCCAAATGTGGTAATTCCCCACACCTTTTCCACTTCATAACATTCCATAAGCTTATAAAGCAGATCCGCAACTGTTTCCTCATAGATGCTTTCGTCCAGGCCTGCCTTTTCATAGGCTTTTTGCAGTCCCTTTGTCAGGCAAAGGAAGAAGATCAGATGCAGCGTATAGCGGTTAACGCCCGTGCAGCCGCTAATGCCATCAAGAACCTCCAAAAGTTCCTCTGCCGACTGTGCCGGTTCTTCATAAAACCGCTCCACCAAACGGGCAAAACGATCGTCCTGCCGCACCTTTTCATAATCAGCAAGAATTTGCTTTTGCGCTTCCACGGGATAAGCATATCTTTCCATAAAACTATGCAAATGTTCCTTCATAAAGCGTCTCCTTTCCCTTGCGCGCTCGTCAGATTTACACAACTGTTATTTTTCCAACCTGATAGAATGCGCCATCTCTTGTGGCATCTGTGCAAAAATATACAACCGGAATATCACGGTTATAAATGCCAATTTCTACGCTGTACTCCCCTTTTTTAGTGTTCTCAGGAATACAGATTTCCATTGTTTCGGTAGTCTTTCCGGGCAGCCACTGTCTTATGTCCACATCTGTTTCAAATTCATAGGCATCTGCGCCGTTTGAAAGTCTGATCTTCAAGGGTACAGGCGTGTATATCGGCGCAACACCGCGATTTTCTATGCCAAGTTCCACAGTCAATGTATCCAAAGCTGTGCATTTTTCCGGGAAGGATACGTAATCAATGGCAAAATGATAGCCCATTTTGCTCTGCCAATAATCGATCTTATCCTTCCATTCATTTGGTATCGGCAGGGATTTTCCGTTAAGCAAGCTGATGTGCCAGCCTAAGGTTTTCTCTATGATCTCGTCAATGTCCCAACCCTTTCTTTTCCACTCGCCAAGCCACCAGAAGGATTCAAAGGATACCGGCGCCACTTTCCAGTTATCTTGCACTTTTGCAATACGACTGGGGTAGATTTCATTGATATGTTCCGGATGTCCGAGACCATCGCCTCGCCAGCCGATATTTGTGGTTTTGCTGGCGTATTCAATAAGCTCGTTGCGTGAAACCTGGGTCATAATTTGCGTGTTTTTAAACACGTCCAGGTATGTGTCTACGATTTCGTTCAGGGCTTCCTGGCTATATAAGTGCAGGTTGTGTCCCTCTCCCCAAGCACCGGGCAGAGAAATATCGATGGAGTAAAAAGCAGGATCAGAGTCAAATCTTTCACCGATTTTTCTGACCGCTTTGCAGAAAAGCTCTAAAAACAGCGGATCGGTGGGAGAATCCTTTACCCGCATTCCATCGGGGCGTTCCGGGGTTTTGATAAGCTTTTTCAGCCAATCCGGCACATCGTCGCGGGCACGTGTGCTGTGTGCCATAAGACGAAATGCCAATGTTTGATTGTGCGCTTTTGCCTGGCTTAGAATATCCTCAATAAATGGATAGTTATATACACCCTGCTCAGGCTCAAACTCTTTCCAAAGCACACGAATATATGCCACAGAGGAGTCCGGATAAAAGCCCTGCTGCCTGCCGTTTTCTTCTACATCCTCAGGAACGGGATAGCATTCAAACGCTTCTGTTTCCGTCCAATTGTTTTCAGGTTTTACAACCGAATCAGAATAAAGCTTTTCGCCATTAAAGTGCTGATAGCTTACGAAACCCATATACGGATTAAGGCCGTCTTCCGGTTTATAGGAGAATTTATTACACACGCCCATTTTTCTTCCCATTCCTTTCTTGCTGTTTTGCAAATAATTGGGGATGTTTCTTTCATTGTATACATTTATTTGTCGTTTTGCAAGCCGCAAAAACGGACAGTGCTGCCCACCCTATTCAACTTTCGGGTCAATGATGCCATCTTTGTCTGTTATTCCTAAGGTCATTGCCTTTTTCACTATTTAATGCAGCAAAACCCCCGGAAAGCATATGCTTTCCGGGGATTTTGTTGAGGTACAATATTTGCCAGAGTGTGCCACTTTTCAGGGTGGCACACTCTATAAAGCATGGTTACTTAATGCCAAACAGTTCTTTGAGGAATGCAATGATCGCTGCAAAGAATGCGGCAATTGCTGCGAAGAAGCCACCGCTTTCTTCTTTATCTGCAGGCACATCGGGAGTGGGTTCCGCGCCGGGCTCATCGCCGGGTTCATCGCCGGGTTCGTCACCGGGTTCGTCACTGGGTTCGTCATCAGGAGCTCCGGGGACAGGATCCTTGTAGTCTGTAACGCCCAGGACATCCTCATCGGCCTGCTTGAAGTAAGCAGCGCCATTGACAGGATTGACGACCACACCGAAGTTTCCGCAGTTTACGATCGGTTCCTCAAAAAGCTTCTGGCCGGTGTTGCCAATTACCAAATCGTCCACAGTATCTACAAAGATCGTGGGGTCAAGGATGAGCGTATCATTGATCTTGAAGTGGATACCAACAGAGCCATCCTTATTGTTGATTGCGCCGATCTCAATGTCGTAATAGCCGCCGCCAACAAACAAGTTCTGAGGTACCTTCACATCGATCTGCACCAGCTTTTTACCGCTGCGGTATTTCTGCAGCTCGATCTGGGCGGGATTGATAACAATGAGGTAGCCATCTGTGCCGGAAGTGATAAATGCGCCGGGGTTGGTCTGCGCCAAAGCAAAGCCGTTCCAGTTCTCCTTGGTGTCGATCTTATACTTGAAGCACAAAATCTCACGAAGACCCAGCTCCTGTGCATAAATCGCTTCAGAACGTTCCTTGTCGTCTACTACCATCTTCAGTTCGCCATCTTTATCCTCGAACTGGATAGTACCTGCCAACGGATCAGACCATTCGGACTTATCGATGTTTTCAAATGTGACCTTGCTGACCTTTCTGCTGGACTTTGCCACAAGCATTGCATCTTTAAGGGCAAGGTTCGCTTCATTGATTTCCCGCTGAGTCAGCGTAGCATCGTCCTTAGCAGCGATAGCCACGTCGATTGCAGCGCGCAAAATGGCGGCAGTATCACTTTCGAACAAGCCGTCTGCGTTCTCCCTGATCATCTGCTCCAGCTCTTCTGCGTCCAGAATGGTGTTCTGCAGAAGTGTGGTGTCTGCCTTGTTGAACTCCAGATAGCCGTCCTTCGTCATAGTGGTAAAGGACATAACCTTTGTTGTGACCGGTGTTACCTGACGGGATTCTGCAGTGCTATAGGCAGTAACGCGCCAGTAATAAGTGGATTCGTAGTTAAAGTACTCATCCTCTATCAGCCAAATCTGGGTTTTCTCAAGGACGATTTCCCGCAGATTTTCGGTCATTTCAGCGTTTGTCGCAATTTCCAGCTTGTAGGTATCTGCGCCATCTGCGATAGACCAGCGCAGCAGCAGCTCATGGGAGTTGGCTCTGTGGAAGTTATCCACAGGAAGCACGCACTCAAAGTTGCCGATTTTTTCCTTTTTGTCCGTCAGAACACCGATCTTGTCCATGGAAGGAACAGTGTAATCAAAGTCCCATCTGCCGGTATCGACAGTATCCTTCAGGTTAAAGTTGTGTCCAAGGGGATCCACAAAGTCGTTGGTTCGCAGCGCGCGATTGTTTTTGTAGACGATATCCTCACCCTTAAACTGGTTGATCGTACCGTGATTGTAAGTGAGGTTATTGGCAACATAGCTGCCGTGAGCATAGAATACGCCCGGGGTTTTTTCGGCTGTTTCTGTTTTCAGCGCTGCCTCAATTCTCTCGAACAGCTTGTAAACCAGAGGATAACGTTCACGGAACGCCTTCTGCTCTTCAGGAGAAAGCTCAAGGTATTGGTTGTATCGTTTCAGCTCTTTGCCGCGGGATTTCTGCTCAACGGTGTAAACATCCAGGTTGTTGCTTCCGTAATATGCGTATTTAACACCTGTACGCTCTTCGAAATTCGCAACAACGTTGTTCATAATGACATTGTTGCTGCCGCCGTTGCTGAAATAGCCACCGGGGACGTTCACCATAATATTGCCGTAAGCATAGCAGTGGGACAGACCTTCGTCGAAGTAAATGCCCCAGGGGTCGTGCTTTTGGCTAAATTTACCAATATCATGAATGTAGTTATAACGAACGTGGAGACCTTCGCCCTCACTGGGGATATAGATTGCACCGCCATCGTAAGTGCCCGTGGGGCTGCCTACAATTTCGTTGTACTCAACAATACATTCCTTGAAATATTGCAGATAAATGCTGACGGAGAAACCACCCTGCAACAGGTTATGGGAGATTACATTGCCGGTGCCTCGTACATAAATGGCGCAGAACTTGGGGTTCGTAAGGCCAGTGCTGTGGATATAGCAGTTTTGTACGAAGTTTTGTTCAGGCGTATAGTCGAAGAACGTCTGGGGCGACATAATTTCTACCGGTCTGTTGGCAATCTCGCTGATATCCGTGTAAATAACACCGCTCTTCTTACAGTTATTCATGTAAACGCCGGTGCCAACTCTGGTGATGGTACAATTCTGTACGATTACCTGATTGCAAACATTCATATGTACGCCGTTGCCAGCGCTGCCGTTCAGGGTCAAGCCGTTGATAACCACATTCTCTGCACCCTTCAGCAGGATCAGATCGTTTGTGCTTCCGGAGTAGGTGATGGTGGCCTTATCCATATTTTCAACGGGGTAGAGATACAAAATACCGGTGTTCAGGTCAACATAGTACTCGCCGGGAACGTCCAGCTCTTCCAGGATGTTATAGTAATAGTAGGTGTTGGTGGGCAGGCTGCGAGCGCCATATTCTGCGCCGCCATCCAGCTTAATGGATTCTCTGCGGATTTCCATGACGCGGATATTCTTAATATCCCATTCTGCATACATAGAGCCCTTCAGCCAAATGTTGCCGTCATTTTTCCACAAGGTGGGACGCACATCCTGCATCTTAAATTCTACGCCGGTGGAATCCAGGTTTTGGCCTATCCACTCGCCGCCGATACAAGGACCTTTGTCCAGCACTTCGCCGACCGTAAGATTGTTTGCATTGGGGTAACGGGCAGGGATATACTCAGCGCCGTTGACATAGATCTGATAGTTCGGGCCGCCGGTGTCGCCACCAATGATGGAGCCCAACTCGGTAACGCCCATAGCCTTCAGGTCTACCTGCACGATGACATCCTTTACAGCGTCACGCAGGCGATCTCTGATCTCTTCATCTGTTACAGGCGCAAAGTTCTCACCGGAGAAATCGATGCTGCTGGTAATGGTGACCTTCTCGCCCGGATATGCGCTGATGATCAGCGGCACACCATTCTTGCTGGAATGTTTTTCGTTTAAGGTAATGGATTCTGTAGTAAAATAGGTACCTTCTCTCAGGTATACTACAATACCCTTGATATCCATTTTTTGCAGGGCTTCTACATAAGCCAAAGCCTTAGCGATCGTCTTGAAGGGCGCATCAATTCCGCCGGAATTGCTGTCGTCGCCTCTGTCGCCATCAACAAACAGCTCTCTTTCGCCTTTGATCTCAACGGGAGAAATCACATTAGCCTCTTCCTTCGCTGCGCCCAAATCCTCCAGCTTTTTCAGGAAGGATTCATAAATTGTTGCGTTGGGTGCAAGAGGTGTATATGCGCCGTCTTCCGGCATACCAAGGCTTACTTGCAGCTTCTGACCGGCAGTACCGGGTCTGCCGATATTGATACCGATATACTTCATGGTCCAGGAAGCTGCATCTTTGTCATATGTAAAGGTGTGATCCAGCGGAGACAGTACGCTAAAGATGTCAGCACTACCGGCAGGCGCCTTGATCACAGCGGTAGAAGTGTTCCATGTCGTACCGGACTTGGTCATAGATACTTCTACTTTATTTTCAGGAACAGTAGGAGTAGTTTCCAGGGTAAGGACGCTGTTATCCGTCATTTGGATCTTAGTTATGCCGCTCCACAGATTCTCCAAGCCAGCAGGTACGGTTACGGTAGAATTTGTCAGCTTCAGGGTATCAAATCCCTCTAAGGGTGTCAAAACTGCATTTTGTACATCCTTATAGCCCACAATGGCATCGCCGCCGAGCTGTACAGACTCGTCCTCTCTGGGCACGATAGACTGTACAGTTGTGCCGCCAATGGTAACGATCAAGTCACCGTAAACAACGGCCCCTTTTGCTACGCCGTAAACATTGTCTACTGTTCCGCCCAGCAAATTCACATTAACGCCTGCATGGTATGTCTTGGCATTCTGACCGGAACCATACAGGTTGGTGATCTTACCACCCTCAATATTTAAGGTGATTTTGTTGTTCATACCAACGCCAAGGGCATCTGTATATCCCTGGGTGCCGATACCGCCGCCGTACAGTGTTCCAATGGTACCGCTTTCCATAGTAAAGTCCACGTCTACTACTTCAAAGGGATACTTATTTTCCATCGTGCCGTTAACTGTGACCCAAGTTCCCAGGTAAACGGTGCCTGCAATTGCCTTGCCAACAATGCCTTCTCCCAGGTGGAAGTCGAAATAGTCAGCAGTAATTCTTGTAGCAGTACGAGAAATGTTAATATTCTCAAGAGTGGTGTCGCTGAGCAGATACCAGAAGCCTGCCAGCATCAGTTCAGCAGAATCCATGTAATTCTCTTCGCCACACACGGAGGTGATCGTCACTTTACCGCTGTTCTTAGGCAGCCACCAATGGTCATAGAAACCTTCCTTGAAATATTCCTCGCTGCTGCCGGCCCACTTGGTATCCACACGGGGATCGACCTTGCCGCAAATAACGATGGTTGTATTGGTAGAACCGGCAGGAATTGCATTGTATGCATCGACCATGGTCTTAAACGCATTATTCTTGCTGCTGCCTTTCCTATCGCCGCTGCCGACACCGTCGACATAGAAGATATTGCCCTCAGGTCTGGGGACAACCGCCACATCGCCCAGCTTCCAGTTTGCCTCGCTTTCAGAAGCATATGCCCAAGAGGCATTCTCGTTTGTCAGAACAAACATTTTCTCTGCAACGACAGCAGGTGCGGTAATGATGGTGTTGCCTATTCCCCATGTCTCGCCGGACTTGGTAAGGGTTACATTAACCTCTGCCCGGGGCGCCTCGGTAAGGATCAGCCGGCTGTTATCTGTTGCAATAACATTTCTGGTGGTAACATCCAAAGTCGTTTTTACGGTGGAATTTGTCAGCTTCAAAACATCAAAGCCCGTTTTAACAGACTTCTCGCCTTCTACGTTTTTATATTCTACCGTCTTTTTACCGATAATACGAGCGCTGTTTACCACCTCTTCCCAACTCAGCTCAGGCGTATTTGTGCTGATGATCACATTGACATCATTGACCTTAGGGTTGGGATTCTTATCTTCATTGTAGGACGCCTTTACGCCGCCTACTGTGCCGCCCTGAATATCAAGTGTTACACTATAGCTCTTATCTGCGCCGTTGTTGGTGTAGCCCTGATTGCCAGTTCCGAAGCAGCAATCCAGCGTTCCAATGGTGCCGCTCTTCATGGTAAATGTAACGTCTTGGGCATTGAGACTTCTCTTCATCTCGCCAAAATACGCTGCATAATATGCTTGGGCATTTGTGCCAAGATAGATATTCTTTGCAAACGTTCCCTCTACGCCTTCACCCAGCTCTAAGCTGTAGTAGTTAGCATAAACCGTGTCTGCGCCGCCGTCAAACTTAATGTTTGTAAAGGTCGTATTGCACAGCAGCATAAATTTTTGGGGCATAGTAAGCTTTGCGCCTTTTGTTGTGCGATAGTCAACGTCCTTATGTACAGAAGTGATTTCTACACCACCGGGGTGGCGTGCAAAACAACTTTCTGCAGAGGCGTAGTTGCTGCTGCCGTCGCTGCCACTGATGGTAAAACCATCTGCTGTAGCGTCTACAGGACCGCAAATAACGATGATCGCTTTTTTCGAAGCATCTACATCTGTAAGTGCGTCAAGCGCTTCGCTTACCTGCTTAATGGTTGCAAACGCAGTATCTACACTTTTGCCATCCTGATTTGTTTTTGCCTTTCCGTCAACGAAGTATACAAGCTCGCTGAACGCAAGAGGAGCTGCATCTGCCGCCCATACGGATACCGGGATAATGCCGGATACCAGCAGGATGTTAAGCGTCAGAATCAGCGCCATCGCAAAGGATAGTACTCTTTTGCTTAGCTTTTGTTTGCTATACATTTTTTCTACCTCCTTGATATATGAGTCAAGCATCGGGCGCACAGAACGATTGCCCAATCATTTCTCATTTTGAATTCTACAATATTTTTTTCAATTGTGCAATATGCAAAATCGGACACATCTTTTTTATGCCGCATCTTGTCCGATTTCCCCACGTCTTTCTTGCCTTATTGTCCGTTTTACCTAATTGCTTTCATTAAAATAGTGTGATAGAATATTGAAAACAAAGTATCTTCGCACCACCATAAAAATCTTTGTACATAAAGGAGAGTTGCTGCTATGGAATCAAAAATCAGCTATAAAGTCCAAAACAAAGTATTTGCGCCCGCCCTTGGAGACGTGGAGCTCCAGCGGGAAATCGGCAAGCGCGTAGACCGTTTCATCTACGAGCGGGTGTCCAGCGATTTCGCACGGAAAGAAATCCTCAAGGAAGCCGAGGAGGCATTCCGGGATCAGTTTGACGATGAGCTGTATGATGTAGGCAACAGCTTCGGCAACTGGGCCGGCGAGTTCTGGGGCAAGCTGATCATCAGCGCCGTCCAGGTATGCAAGCTGAAGCAGGATCCTCAGCTCCGGGAAACCATCCGCCAGTCTGCTTACAACATTCTGCAATATCAAGACGCAGACGGTTATTTGGGTACTTACAGAGATAAGCGCAACATTATGCCTGCAGACCCGGCAGATACTATGAAGTATCTCGGCTGGGAAGGCGACCCCAATTACAGTGTTTGGTGTCAAAAGTATACCTTCTGGGGACTTCTGGAGGCTGCCGAGCTTTTGGACGATGACCACATTCTTTCCTGCGCCGAAAAAATGGCAGAGCAGCTTATGGCTGTTTTGGAGGAAATGCAGGTGCGTCTGAAGGACACAGGCATTTGCGAGGGTATGTGCGCCTGCTCCATTCTCAAGCCGCTCCTGATCCTTTACCGTTTAACCGGCAAGGAAAAGTTTTATCAGTTTGCTCTGGATATCGTCAAGGAGTGGGATCGTGAAGACGGAGAAGCGCCCAACCTGATCCGAAACGCTTTGTCTGATAAGCCTGTTGCTCAATGGTATGAGACCGCAAAATACTACCCCCGTGAAAAGCCCAACACTTGGAGCTCGAAAGCTTATGAAATGATGTCCTGCTACGAGGGCCTTTGCGAGCTTTACCGCATCGACGGAAACGAAAGATACTTGGATGCCGTCAAGGGGCTTTATGAGCTTTTGGTTCAGTACGAATCGAATCTGTTAGGCAGCGTTGGTTATTGCGAAATGTTCTTTAACGCCGCAGCTTATCCCGATTCCGCCACAGAGATCTGCGACGTGATCCACTGGATGCGGATCTGTTACGAGCTGTTCTGCCTCACCGGAGAACCAAAGTATATGGAATCTTTCGAGCGCGCTTTTGTAAACGCATTCCTTGCAGGCATGCACGAGAACGGCAAATATGGCGCTTTCTTCATTCGCAGCAGCGGCCGTCACTGGCTGGCAGAAGGACACTGCAACACCAAGTACCAGCACTGCTGTGTCAATAATATGCCCAGAGGCTTCTGCAACGCAGCAGAAGCTGCGGTTATGCGCAGCAACGACGGCTACTACATCAATTCCTATATTCCCACCCGGGTGCGGTTTGGAAAAACTGCAATTTGGGTGAAGGATGGCTACATCGACAGCGGCGCGGTAACCATTCACATTCGGGGAATGGAAACCGGAAAGCGCCTGTTCCTGCGCATTCCTGAATGGAGTAAGGAATCTGTGATCTCCTGTATGGGCGTAGAGTATTCCGCTGAGGCCGGCACTTATTTCGAATTGCCTGCCCAAAAGCCGGACTTTTTCCTGAAGCTGCGGTTCGATATTACTCCCCGCGTTCTGGATTTTGCCGGAGAATATCAAAACCTACCTGATAACGACTATCACTTCAAGCGCTGGATTGACAACATCAACGGTCCTTGCGATCGTGGCGCTATGGCACCTTGCGCTATGAGCACTGTCCGCAGAGGCCCCATCATCTTGGCAAGATCCAAGCGGATAGGTTCTAAGGAAGAGGACATGTTTAGTGGCAAGACAATTTGGGGCAAAGCACCGGTAGTCTCCTCCGAAATGATCCGCCGCGACAACCTGCTGTGCGTCTGCGACGTAACATTCCGAATGAACGGTGAAGAAGTCGTGTACCGTATGTGCGACTTTGCTTCTGCGGCCAATCAGGATTTGGAAGATCCCCGTTATTTTACCATTTTGGTATAATAAGAAATATATCAAGCAAAAGGACGACACCTGTCTTGGTGTCGTCCTTCCTTTTTTAATCAATCTATGTTCTTTGTGGCGATTACCTTCGTGCCAAACACATCCTGTAAAATCACATCGCCGATTTTTACCGGCGCAGAAACAGAAACGCTCCGCAGCTGGGACATAACATCCATCATCTTCCCTTTCGGAATCGGCTGCTCTGTTTTTACAGAAACCATCGTATCTTCCCGGTTGCCGATACGAACAATAGAGGTGACCGTACGAACGGGATTTGTACATTCGTTAATCGCATATTCCTCTCCCCTGGGACAAGTATTGCCGGTAACCGTCAAAGAGCCGCTCGCTTCCTTTACAGTCATAGAGCACCCTCTGGGGCATAAAATGCAAATAATATTTCTCTCCATTACAGCTCCTCCAATGCCACAACAATGGGCTCTGTTGCCTTTTTAAGCATATCTGCCTTAATGGTCAGCTTTTCCATTTCTCCGGGGGCGGCTTTCAGCCGTTTTGCCACAGTCAAAACCTGCTGGCCGGAAGTGACAGTAAACTTCACCCTACCAAAGGGCCGGGTAACTCTTAAAAACAAGCTTACATCTCCATCGGTCTTGCGCACATTTTGGGGAATCACATACCGCACACCGTTACCGGGTTTGGTAGAAATGCTTTCTGCAGAAGCAGCGCCGTTTAAGATCAGGTCAGCCGCACCGATGCCTGCCCGTTCTGCCTCCTCGGAAACATAGTCCACCAAATCGTGGACCTGCAACACATTGCCGCAGGCAAAAATACCGGGAATTTGGGTCTGGCAGTTTTCGTCCACCAATGCGCCGCCAGTGATGGGATCCATAGGGATTCCGCAAGCCCGGGTCAGCTCATTTTCGGGAATCAAGCCGACGCTGAGAAGGAGCGTATCGCAAGGAATAAACCGCTTGGTTTCTTTAATAGGCTGGCGGTTTTCGTCCACCTGCGCAATGGTTACTCCCTCCAGCCGCTTTTCGCCGTGAATCTGGGCAACAGTGGTGCCGAGGTACAGAGGAATGTCAAAATCCTCCAAGCACTGCACAATGTTGCGCATCAAGCCGCCGGAATAGGGCATCAGCTCACAAACCGCCTCTACCTTTGCTCCCTCTAAGCTCATACGGCGCGCCATAATAAGACCAATATCGCCAGATCCCAAAATAACTACCTTTTTGCCTACCATATACCCTTCACAGTTCATAAGCTTCTGAGCTGTACCTGCACTGTAAACACCGGCAGGACGGCTGCCGCTGATATTCAGCGCACCACGGCTTCTCTCCCGGCAGCCCATTGCCAAAATCACCGCATCGGCCTGAAATTTTAAAATACCCTTTCGACTTTGTGCTGTAACAATGCGATCAGGAGAGACCTTTGTAACCGTTGTTTCGTAGCAGACATGAATCCCCCGTACCTTTACCATTTCCTCGTATACAGACGCATACTCCGGGCCGGTCAATTCCTTTCCCAGTTTATGCAGGCCAAACCCGTTATGGATGCATTGCTGCAAAATTCCGCCTAAGCGTGGCTCTCTATCTAAAATAATCACATCTTTAACGCCACGGTCATAGGCTGCAACTGCCGCCGCCATACCGGCAGGGCCACCGCCTACAACAACGATGCTATGCTTTTTCATATCATTCACCGATCCTTCCTGTAACCATATAGCTGTCACCGCCGTTTTTGGTGACAGTTTCCATCGGAACGCCCAGCTCCTCTGCAATCAGTTTCATAACATAGGGACCGCAAAAGCCACCTTGGCAACGACCCATACCGCTACGGGTGCGACGTTTCACACCGTCGATATCCCTTGCACCGGGATTTTGACGAATTGCCGCCCGAATTTCGCCCTCACTAACGGTCTCACAGCGGCAGACAATCTTGCCATAGTCGGAATGTTCCTGAATATAGGCATCTTTCTCCTCATCGGACATTTTGCGAAAGGCGTGGGGATCTTCTCGTTTGCCGTTCCAGCTTTCCTTTTGGGTCAGCGCAAGACCTGCCTTTTGGAGCTGCTCCACTGCGTATTTTGCGATGGATACGCTACAGGTTAAACCGGGAGAGTCGATGGCCGCCACATGAATCACGCCGGGAGCCTTGGGAGATTCCTCAATAATGAAATCCCCATTCTTTTCCGACGCACGCACCCCAGTAAAGGAGGTAATGACCTGACGGAAATTGACGGAGGGGACACTTTTTGCCGACAAACGTTGCACTTGCGCAAGCCCCTCCGGTGTGGTGTCCCGGCTTTCCGGTGTGTCCACCTTCATAGCAGTCGGGCCGGTCAGCAAATTGCCATCTACTGTGGGGGAAACCAAAATGCCCTTACCTTCTTCGGAAGGCACTTGGAAAATGGTATGTTTTACACGGCTACCCTCGGTTTTATCCAGCAAAATGTACTCACCTGCTCGGGGAATGATGGTAAAATAATCATCTCCCACCATACCCGCGATCTTGTCGCTGTGGCCACCGGCGCAGTTTAGTATGTACTGTGTAGAAACACGCTCCCCGGAAGCAGAAGTGATCAAATATCCCTTTTCCTGCTTTTCGATGGCAGAAACGGCAAAGTTTCGCTTCAGCTCTACACCGTTGTCCATTGCATTGCCCACAGACGCAATGGTCAGATCGTAGGGGCAGATGATGCCTGCGTTGGTTACATGCAGTACGCTGGAAATAGCCGTAGAAAGATTGGGTTCAATGGCTCGCGCCTCCTCACCGGACAAAATCTTAAGTCCGGGAATTTGGTTGGCAATACCACGATCATACAGCGCCTGCACTACCGGGTCTTCCTTTTCACCAAAGGCGCAGACCATAGAGCCATTCTTAATATAAGGCACGCAAAGCGCATCTGCGGCTTCGTAGAGCATCTCCACGCCAACGGTATTGAGCTTCGCCTTTAATGTGCCGATCTCCGGGTCATAGCCGCCGTGGACAATGCCGCTGTTTGCACGGCTGGCGCCGGAGGCCACATCATTTTCCTTTTCCAGCAGGCAGACAGACAAATCGTACCGGGAAAGCTCCCGGGCCACCATACCGCCAATGACACCTGCGCCAATGATTATTACATCATACATTATATATCCCTCCTTAAAATACAAAAAGAGAAACGCAAAAGAAAGGCACCTGTTTCAGTGTCTTCCTTTTCCGTTTCTCTCAATCTCCAACGGGTATTTAATTTACAGTTCCCAAAGCTCCGGTTTTCCTGTAGAAACAGCGGTCGCCCCGCTTTTCAAAGCCGCAGTAATCTCCGCTTTTGTCTCAATAAGTCCTCCGGCAATTACAGGTACGTTTTCTTTCGATAAACGTTCTATAACCTTTGGTATTACACCGGGCATAATCTCCATAAAATGGGGATTGGTATTTTTCAGCATTTCCAAAACACTTTCCATACCCTGGGAATCCAATGCAAAAAATCGCTGAACCGTCAAAAGTCCCAAATCCTTGGCTATGCGAATCAGCTGCGCCCTGGTACTAATAATACCATCTGCACCACATTTTAAAAGATAAGACAGCCCTGTCCGATCCTTGCCAATTCCCTCGGAAAGGTCAATGTGGATAAACACGCTCTTTCCTGCATCGTGCGCCTGGCGAACCCTCTGTTCTGCCGTCATCAAGTTACATTCTAAGTAGAACAAAACCTCCGCAGGCGAAGAAAGGGCAGCCTTCCATCGATCTTCCCCAATGGCCGCAATAATTGGAAAACTTTCCAAACAATCTGCTAACTCTGCGGAACGCATATCTATCCCCCACATCGATCATCTGAGTATAGACTACCCTATCTAAACCAAATTGTCAACACTTTGTTCGCTTATTATTCATTCCAAATTGCTGCCGGTTAATAGCAAAATCTTACTGCTCATCTGTAAAAATAATGCCTGCCGTCTTTCTGGCGTTTTCTAAAACTTCCATAACCGCCAGTGTCGTTTCCAGCCGCTGGTAACATTCCTTGTAATCCTTTGCCTTAACGATCAAGGCAAGCTGCGAAAATACTGTATTATCTTACGATCGCATACTCAATGCCAAGAACCTGCGCGATCTTTGCAATTGTATCAGCGTGATGGCCGACACCCAAAGCATAGTGGTGGGTAGGACCTTCCATAACCCATTTCTTAATGAACT
>JAZKXS010000146.1:0-6607 GCA_045611745.1 Faecousia sp. | reverse complement strand
CCGTTTATATAAAGGTAGCTGTTACTATTACGGCTCAGCGGATTATCATACTGATAGTGGCTGATTGCGCACCAAGCAGCTATATCGGTAATATGAACCTGCGTAAGGCTGCTACAGTTACCGAATGCGCTCGTTCCAATGCTGGTTACGCTGGCAGGAATGTTGACGCTTGTGAGGTTTTGACAATCCAGAAAAGCATTTTCACCAATGGACGTAATGCCATCGGGTAAAGTGACCGTTTTCAGGCAATCCGCATTGTAAAATGCATCATTCTTGATAGCTGTTATGCCATTGGGAATAACCATATCTGTCAGCAGCGCATTATTCAGATACAGGTTCTTGGCATTTACCACGGGGTTTGAATAACCGTTTTTAAAATCAATACGGCACCAAGCTGCCAAATCAGTAATGTAAACGCCTGTCATCTTATTGCAGCCATTAAAAACGCCGGCGCCAATGCTGGACATACTGGAGGGAATGGTAACTGTCCTCAATCCGGTAAGATATGCAAACATATTATCCACGATTGCGGTTACGCCCTCTGTGATGGTAATGTTCTGTAAATTGTTGCAGCCACTGAACACTTCCGTTCCTATGCTGGTTATGTTGGCTGCAAGGGTAACATCGGCCAGATTGGTGCATTTATAGAACGCTTTGCCACCAAGGGTTGTTACGCCGGAGGATATGGAAATACTTGTCAATCCGTCACAACCATAGAAGGCATTGGTATTGATAGCGGTTAGACTATCAGGAATGATCACGGTTGTCAGATTGTCGCAGTTGTCGAAAGCAGAAGTAGAGATATCCGTTACGCCTTCCTCGATAACCACATTTTTAATCAGATCACTGTTTTTCCATATGGAAGGAGCCATCCTGCCCGTGCCGGATATGGTGAGCGTTCCCTCGTTATCCAGCGTCCACCGCAGATTATTCCCATTATAACCGCAGTTACCTTGGCTCACAATCTCAGCCGCACGGGCTTGTGTAGGCAGCAGGAAAAGGCAAAGCGCCACCACGACAAAAGCAATTAGTAACATACCAAGCTTTTTCATTTTTTCTTCCTCCATTTTTTAAGTATGCATTATGAAAATCATACCATATCCCCCAAATAAATGCAAGTAGCAGGAAACCCTCCTGTTTTGAAAACAGGAGGGTTTGCCATTATTTTCTTCTTTTTATAGGTCTTTTCTGTGAAAAACGGGTCAAAATCTTATCCAGCAAGAAAAATGTGGCGTTGCCAAGAATCAGCATCAACCCAAGGCTTCCGTAACCCAAAAGGGTATTTTCTACTACAATTGCCTCTATGCCCAGCAGCGCTACCACCACCGTGTACATCAGCACAATCACTGCATTGAAGAAAACCATTTTGCAAACAAAGGGAACAGGAAATTTATCCATTTTGGGCTTAATCATTGGGTAATAGCCAAGCAGTAACAGGATCGCTGCCGCTTCCTTATCCGGCCCCAGCAACATCCCCAGAAAGGATATCATAAAATACCAAGCCCAAGCGATCCTTTTTCCGCAAAAATTCAGCACGGTCTGCAAAATCAGGATGCAAAAAACCGGACAAATATAGGTAGAAACCGGGATAAGGCCGCCTAAAAACAATACGGTCATTGCCAGAGCGCCAAGGATACCACCCAAGGCAATTTGCTTTGTCTGCTTCATTGCTTTTTGCGGCTTTTCAGCAGACCGTATTTGATATCCCAAAGCTTTTGAGAAAGGTCCACATAGTAGGTATGGGGATTGTCAAATCGTTTGACCTCATCCCACAACGTATCCACTTGCTCCAAACAGTAGGCGCGTACCTCATTCAAGGGTGGGAACTTATACACAAGCTCACCGTTTTTGAAAATTGGTACTTGCATTTCTTTGGCTGTGAAATCGTAGACGGTCTTAGTCTTCCAAGTGGCATTGGGGTCAAAAATTTCCATTTCGCCGCTATCGTCCACAGTTTCATCGTAAACGCACAGGTAATCGGCAATGGCTTTGCCGGTATCGTTTCCGTAGAAACGGTAGAATTTCTTGAAATGAGGTGTGGTGATCTTACCCACATTTTCAGAGATTTTGATTTTTGGCAATACAGAGCCGTCGTCTTGCTCTACTGCGCATAGCTTATACACACCGCCAAAGACCGGCTCACTGCGGGCGGTGATCAGCCGCTCACCTACACCGAACATATCGATCTGTGCGCCTTGGTGCAAAAGGTCTGCGATCAGGTATTCGTCCAGAGAGTTAGAAACCGAGATTTTACAATCTGTCCAGCCGGCATCATCCAGCATTTTCCGAGCTTTCCGGGAAAGATAGGCCATATCACCGGAGTCCAGGCGAATACCGCACTTGGTAATACCCATGGGCTTTAGTACCTCGTTAAAGGCACGAATGGCGTTGGGTATACCGGAATTAAGGGTGTCGTAGGTATCCACCAACAGCGTGGCATTATTGGGGTACATCTTGCAATATGCCTTGAAAGCGTCAAGCTCCGTATCGAACATCTGCACCCAAGCGTGTGCCATCGTACCGCCTGCGTAGACGCCGAAAAGCTGATCAGAAATGGTACAGGCCGTTCCGTTGCAGCCGCCAATATAGGCCGCTCTTGCGCCTAAGATAGCCGCATCTGCACCTTGGGCGCGACGGGAACCAAATTCCAGCACAGTTCTTCCCTGCGCAGCACGAACGACGCGGTTTGCTTTCGTTGCGATCAGACTCTGGTGGTTAATGGAAAGGAGAATAAAGGTCTCAATGAGCTGCGCCTGAATGGCTGGAGCACGAATGGTCATAATGGGCTCATTGGGGAAAATAGGCGTACCTTCCGGAACAGCCCAAACATCACCGGTGAATCGAAAATCCTTTAAATAGTCCAGAAAACCGTCGGTAAAGAGATTTCTGCCCCGAAGGTACTCAATATCCTCCGCAGAAAAGTGCAGCGACTGGATATACTCTGCAATTTGCTCCAAGCCTGCCGCAATGGCAAAACCACCGCCGTCAGGACACTTGCGGAAAAATACATCGAAATAGCACATTCTGTCCTTATAACCATTTTCGAAATAACCGTTGCCCATGGTCAGCTCATAAAAATCGCAGAGCATGGTCAAATTCAGCTTTTCATAGACGCCCATAGCAAGCACCTCTTTCGTTTATTTGCCTATATTATAAATCACCTGAAAAAAAATAGCAATCCTTTTATTGACAGCCGGTTAGAATTTCATTATAGTGTAGAAAAAAGGAGGTTACATTATGGAAATCGTCGTTGGAATGAAAGGCCAAGCCTTTAATGAAGTAGAACGGGAAGATACCGCCGCAGAGGTTGGCTCCGGCAGCTTGCTGGTTTATGCCACGCCCTGCATGGTAGCGCTGATGGAAGGCGCAGCCTGCGAGGCAATTGCAGAGGCTCTGCCCGAGGAAAAGACCTCAGTTGGCACGGAGCTGAATATCTCCCATATCTCCGCCACACCTGTTGGTATGGAGGTACGGGCAGAGGCAGAAGTCATCGCAGTAGACGGCGCTATTATCACCTTCAGGGTAGAAGCTTTTGACGAAAAGGGCAAAATCGGTGAAGGCACACACAAGCGGGCTGTTATTACTTCCCAGCGTTTCTTGGATAAGACATACGCAAAGCTATAAAAAACCGGGGTGCTACCCCGGTTTTTATTATATTTCCTGTCTGCCCTCTAAAGCACGGGAAAGGGTCACTTCGTCCGCATACTCAAGCTGGCTGCCAACGGGCACACCGTAGGCAAGTCGGGTTACTTTCACTTCCATCGGCCGCAAAAGCCGGGAAATGTACATTGCTGTGGCTTCGCCCTCTGTATCCGGGTTTGTGGCCATAATGATTTCACGAACCTCACCGGTTGCTACCCTTTGAAGCAGCTCACGGATACGGATATCCTCCTGAGTTACGTGGTTTAAAGGCGAAATTACACCGTGAAGCACGTGGTACACACCATTAAACTCCCGGGAGCGCTCCATAGCAATTACATCCCTTGGCTCTGCCACAACGCAAATGACGCTTTTGTTCCGGTTGGGATCGTCACATATGGGGCAAACTTCCCTATCTGTCAGGTTTTGGCACACAGGGCAGGTATGGACGGCGCTCTTTGCCGCTAAAATTGCCTGGGCGAAAGCCTGCGCTTCCCCGTCCGGCAGACTTAGTACGTGAAATGCAAGGCGCTGTGCGGTCTTGCCGCCAATGCCGGGGAGTCTGGCAAAATGATCGGTAAGCTCCTGTAAAGAAGCGGGAAAGTATTGCATCAGAACAGACCGCCTAAGCCGCCCAAATTCATACCGCCGGTGAGCTTTGCCATATTATTTGCAGATTCTGCATCCGCAGCCCGCATAGCTTCGTTCACAGCTGCAATGATCATATCCTGCAGCATTTCCACATCATCGGGATCTACCGCCTCAGGGTTAATCTCCAAAGATTGCAGCTCGCGCTTACCGGTGACACCGGCAGTTACCATACCGCCGCCTGCGCTGGCAGTAAATACCTTATTTTCCAGTTCTTCCTGCATACGAAGCATTTCCTGCTGCATCTTCTGCGCCTGCTTCATCATTGCCATTTGGTTCATGCCACCGCCGGGCATACCACGAAATCCACCTTTTGCCATTATTCTACTCCTTATGCCATCATTTGATATTTACAAAGTCAGGGTATTGTTTCCCAAAATTTATGAAATGGTCCATTCCGTCAGATACGGATTTTGTTTTATCAACTGCAACTGCCTGAACAGGTCTGCCCAAAATGGCAGACGCCTTTCGTGCAGCAAGCTGCAGTACCTCAGGCTTATCAATAAACTTCAGCACAAAGTCATTATCGCACCGCAGTTCCAGCCGGTCGCCACGAAGCACGCCCACCACGGGGGCATTGGGATTGGGCGCAAAGTAGCCCAAAACCGGGGGTTTTAGCTCCTGACGCATTTGGGAGGCAACCTCTGTCCAAAAGCCAACCGGTGCATCTGCCGGGGCTTTCTCTACCGGGGCGGGCACCGTTTTTTCCTGTGCAGGTGTCGGTACAGGCTTTTCTTTTTTCTTTTCCGGTGCAGGTGATGCCACTACGCCGGTACGAATCTGCTCCTCCAGCCGGGAAATCCGGGCATTGAGGGCTTCGCCATCCAAATTAAGCTCCGGCTGACACAAATTGATAATGCACATTTCCGCATCCATACGGCGGCTGCTGCTTCTTGTAAAACCGCTGACTGTTTGCTGGATAATGTTCAGCATTCGGGTCAGCTCCCCAGCAGAAAAGCCATCTGCAAGCGTTTTTACCTCATCATCAGCAGCGACACCGGAAAGGAGAGAAATGCCTTCCTTAGGTGCAGCCTTTAAAATCATAAAATCACGGGTAAGGCAGGCCATTTCGTCAAGAAGCGCACCCATATCCTTGCCCTCAGCATAGAAACGGTTGAGAAGGGACAGCGCGCCGGCTGTATCGTGCTTTGCGATACAACCCATCAGCTTGCCGCAGTCCTGAATACCGGCAATGCCCAAGCATGCATACACACGCTCCGGAGTCAATTCCCCTTGCGTTGCGGAAGCGCACTGATCCAGCAAGCTTAATCCGTCACGCATACCGCCGTCGGCAAGACGGGCCAGCACACGGGCGGCAGAATCTGTCAGCTCAATATTCTCCTCATAGGATACATATTGAAGCCGGGACGCAATATCTTCCTGACTGATACGTCGGAAAGAAAACCGCTGACATCTGGAGAGGATCGTTGCAGGAACTTTATGCAGCTCCGTTGTCGCCAAAATAAACAAAAGATGCTCCGGCGGTTCTTCAATGATCTTCAGCAGCGCATTAAATGCCGAGATGGACAGCATATGCACCTCATCGATGATGTACACACGCATTTTCACCTGGGAAGGCGAATAAATAGCGTCGTCTCGCAGGTCCCGGACATTATCCACACCATTATTGGATGCAGCGTCGATCTCCAGCACGTCCATACAAGCGCCGGAATCAATGGCGCGGCAAGAGGCGCAGCAGTTACAGGGATTTCCGTTTTGGGGATTTTCACAGTTGACTGCCTTTGCCAAAATCTTGGCACTACTGGTCTTACCTGTGCCTCGGGAGCCTGTGAATAAATAGGCATGGCTCAGCCGTCCGGAAGCGACTTGGGTTTTTAAAGTCTGTGTTACCGCCAATTGACCTACCAGATCATCAAAAGTCTGGGGGCGGTATTTTCGGTACAGCGCCTGATACATACGGCACCTCCTTCCATTTTAATGCAGAACCGGCTCATAACAAGATCGCACACCCACATTTGAACAAGCCAAACACTCGGTTTCCATACAGCCGACTCGGGAACGGCAACCCCACGGCACACGGAAAGGTCCGCTTAATGCTGCTTGGTTCCCCACCTGACATGGTTCACGGGGTTCCGTTGCGCGAGACCGTTCCTTCAACGCCACTTATATGGGCCGGACAGCACCTACCTTGTCCGGGTGTGGGAATTCACCCCTGCTGTAGCGGATTGCAGGTACAGGGCACCGCTAACTCCCCGGTTAGTGCGACCTTGTTACAAGCCGGTTGCCGCAACAAGGGTATTTGATTCTTAGTTAATTTTGGTTTCGATAAAATCGGCCAATTCCTGGAAAGTAGTGATCT
>JAZKXS010000145.1:0-2630 GCA_045611745.1 Faecousia sp. | reverse complement strand
AATCCCATAGGGTTAAATACAATATCTCCCATTTTTAACCTCCAAACATACTCAGGATGATGCCGCCGGCAATAACGGAGGCGATCTGTCCGGAAACGTTGACGCCGATGGAGTGCATCAGCAGGTGGTTTTGGGGATCTTCTGCAAGACCCATCTTATGAACGATACGGCCGGACATAGGGAATGCGGAAATACCGGCTGCACCAATCATAGGATTAATCTTCTTTTTGGAAAATACATTGATGAGTTTTGCAAACAGAACGCCACCGGCAGTATCTACGATAAATGCGATCAAGCCAAGACCCATAATCAGCAGCGTGTCTACTTGCAGGAACTTATCTGCTACCATATTGAAGGCAACGGAGATGCCGAGGAAAATGGTAATCAGGTTTGCCAGTACATTCTGCGCTGTTTCAGAAAGGCTATCCAGCACACCGCACTCACGAATCAGGTTACCGAACATCAAAAAGCCAATCAGTGCCGTAGCGTCGGGAACGATAGCGGAGGCAACAATGGTAATGATGATGGGGAACATGATACGGGTGGTTTTGGAAACAGATTTCTGCTCGTAGGGCATCCGGATCATACGCTCTTTCTTAGTGGTCAGCGCTTTGATAACCGGGGGCTGAATAACGGGGACCAGCGCCATATAAGAGTATGCAGCGACAGTAATGGCGCCGATATAGTTAGAACCTAAAGTATTGGCAACAGCAATAGAGGTAGGGCCGTCGGCAGCGCCAATAATGGCAATGGAAGCGGCGTCCTTGGCCTCGGGGAAAAATACACTGGCCATAGACAGGGTGAAGAAAATACCAAACTGTGCAGCAGCGCCAAAGAGCATAAGCTTGGGGTTTGTCAGCAAGGGGCCAAAGTCAATCATAGCGCCAATGCCGATAAACAGCAGCAAGGGGAACAGCTCGTTGGAAATACCGGCGTTATACAGCTCTGTAATGGGGCCGGTCAGCGCAGTAGAACCGGGAATGTTGACCAAAATGGTGCCAAGACCCATAGGAAGAAGCAGAGAAGGCTCCATTTCTTTCTTGACAGCCAAGTAGATCAGCAGGCATCCCAGCAAGATCATTACGATGTCCTGCCATTGGAAGGACAGCAGATTTTTGTATAAAATCTCCATTAAGATCCTCCTTAGCCGATAACGACCAGGGGATCACCAGAGGATACGGAAGCACCCTTAGAGGTGACAACCTGGGTAACAGTACCGTCCTTGGGGGCGGTGATATCATTTTCCATTTTCATAGCTTCCAGAACTACCAGAACATCACCGGCTTTTACAGCCTGACCGGCTGCAACATTCACCTTAATAATTGTGCCGGGCATCGGTGCGGAAACAACTTCGCCTGCGCCGGTAACAGCTGCTGGTGCAGCAACTACAGGGGCAGCGGGTGCTGCGACAACAGGTGCGGCAACTACGGGAGCAGCAACTACAGGAACAGAGGGAACAATGGCTTCATACTCGGAAAGAAGCATAGCCTTGCCAGCTTCGACCTCAACCTCGTAGGTGCGGCCGTTAAGAGTAACTTTGTATGTCATAATTACTTGACCTCCTTGATAGAAACGAAACGTAATTCGTTAATGGGCTTGCCTAACTTATCGGCAACAATGGCCATAAGCATAGCGGCAGTTTTGGGCTCTACATCGTGCAGTTTAACTTGACCGGCAGTACCGGGCGCTTTGGGTGCTTCTGCAGATACGATAGGATCAGCAACAGGTGTTTCTGCAGTGGTCTTTCTATCTGCCAGCGCCTTACGGATAACGACGGCAAAAACAATCAGCGCCAACACGGTAACCAAACTGATTGTTAAAATATTATCCAAAGTGGAAGGGGCAGCGGATGACAAGATCAGCATACCTTATCCTCCTCAGGCTTCGACGATAGAGTAGGTGCAAATATTTTCTTCCTTAGCCTTGCGGTCCTCTAAGAACTTTTCAGCCAAGTTGGGGAATGCAATGTAGCTCAGTACATCTTCGTCGCATTTAGCCAGATCGCCCAGCTTTGCCCGGGTTTCTTCCACCACGGGAGCTAAGGTGTCGGCGTAACGGCCTTCGATAACGCTCTCACCTGCCAGGATGTTCTCACGGATAGCAGGATCGATGGGAGCAGGGGTAATGCCATATTCACCACGGCAGTAAGCCTTGATTTCCTTAGAAACGGTCTTGTAGCGCTCGCCATCCAGCACGTTGCGGACAGCCTGAACACCGACCATCTGAGAGGTAGGAGTAACCAGAGGGGGATAACCCATATCGGCACGAACCTTGGGGGTCTCAGCCAGAGCTTCCTCGAATTTGTCCAGAGCGGTCATCAGCTTGAGCTGGCTCAGGAGGTTGGAGAGCATACCACCGGGAACCTGATAAGTCAGACACTGGGTATCGGTAGCCAGAGCCTTGGGCATCAGAGTGCCGTCAGCGATAAATTCGTCACGAATGGTCTTAAAGTAGTCAGCCATAGCAGTGGTGCAGGAGTCGTCCAGGTCTACTTCGTAGCCCAGCTGACGCAGCGCATAAGCCATAGTCTCGGTAGCGGGCTGGGAAGTACCGCCGGAGAAGGGAGAAATAGCGGTATCGATGATGTCAACACCGGCTTCGACTGCCTTCAGGTAGGTCATAAAGGCCAG
>JAZKXS010000144.1:0-13420 GCA_045611745.1 Faecousia sp. | reverse complement strand
ATGGCGACCGTGCTATAACTGAGATTTGCGATTTTCGTCCGGACATATTAGTGATTGCTGCTTCTCTGCCGGGAAATGACGGGTTTCATATTTTACAGACCGTGCAAAATGCAGGCGTCCATCCAATGGTACTGATGGTTGTGCCTTATATATCGGATTATATTGCGAGACGTTCGGCAGATTTGCGCATAGATCACATTATGTGTTCGCCTTGCAATATGAGTGCTGTTATTGCGTGCATTACCTATTTTCAGGACACCATACTGGGGACAAGGGATCCGCTGACTACGAGCGTGCGAAATCTATTACTGGATATGGGATTTCGTACAAATCTTTGCGGATATCGATATTTGGTGTCTGCCCTTTGCGTTTTGATTACCCAGCCGGAGCAATCCCTGACTAAGGAATTATATCCCTGCGTTGCCAAGGAGCATAAAGGCAGCTGGCAACAAATTGAACACGGTATACGCCTGTCTATTTCAGATGCTTGGGAATGTAGAAGTCCTGATATTTGGAAACGCTATTTTCCTGAAGAAAAGGGCAAGCCGACCAATTCTGTATTTCTCACTCGTATCGCACAGCTTTTGCAAGTTTCCGGTCAGCAAAGTTACAGCGTAATGTTGTAAAATTCCTGATAAAGTCCGATGGCAATATCGATACCCAGTGATTGCGCAGTTTGAAGATAGGCTTTAGCCTCCTCGGTTCGTCTTGATAATGTAAAACGCACACAGTCTTTTTCTATATGAAATGCATACCTGCATTGTAATGTATCGTCATAATAGTTGCCGGTCGTATGCTCGTGAGATTGTTCGGGCTTGCAACCGTTTGTTGTTACCTTCAAAATGGTCGTCTCCTCAAAGGTTTCTAACCAAAGGGGACGGCCTATTTTGCTTTTTATGTAATCTTCAAGAGGTTGATAGATTGCAGGCGCTCCAAATATAGGGCAGGAATGTCCCTTTGCGTATGGCTCGGATACGGCAACTGGGCAGGGGAGTGTGTGGGTTACTTTTTCGACGATTTGCGCAGTTTTTGGGTTGCCGGATAGTTGTAGATCCATAAGTACGCCATATGCCTTTAATCTATCAACAGCTTTGGATAATTGTTTTGCGATCTGCTCCGGGTTGTGGTGTGTAACGGGTACACGATCGTTTACAATCAATATGCTGCCCTTTGGAAGTCTTTCAGGTATATTCACAAGGCCTGTGCCATACGGGGAAAAATGGCAAGCCATATATGCTATATGTGGGGGCAGAATAGATGCGTTGCGAATTTCCGCCTCTGTCATTGCGAGATAGAAATGTAAGGGCATAGACAAACGCCTCCGTATATGTTATAATCAGTCGGTAAATATTATGAAAGTTGGAATTATATTATGCATTTTCCCTTTCTGCCGGATAAAATACGCCATTCACTAACGGGTATTGACCCGGAAATGCTTCAAAAGCAAGGCATAAATCTGCTGATGCTGGATTTTGACAATACAATTGTTCCCTATACGACGAATACACCCACACCGCAAATGGATGCATGGCTGCATCGTATGCTTGCTTCGGATGTCCGGATTTGCGTGGTCTCCAATAGCAAACGTGATCGTGTCCCTGTATTTTGTAAGGAAAGAGGAATGGATTACGTTACCCATGCGAAAAAGCCTTTTTCCAAAGGAATTTGTCATTGTATGGAGAAGTATGGCTTAGAACCGTCGCAATGCGCCCTTGCCGGCGATCAGATATTTACCGATACTTTAGGCGCAAACTGCGCAGGCGTAATGTCTATATTGGTAACACCGATCAATAATCATAATATTTGGTTAAAACTACGGCATTTGGCTGAAAAGCCTTTTATTTTTATTGCGAAAAAGAGAAATGTATAATTTTGTAGGAAAATTTGCATTTTCCTCTTGCAAAATGTTAGTTTGTCGGTTAGAATATATTGGTCAAGTTATGTACACATTTCGCTCCCGTTAAGGGCGCAATTTAGGAGGATATTAATATGATTTCTGCAGGCGATATTCGTAACGGTGTTACCTTTGAGATGGACGGCAAGGTCGTTCAGGTCATTGAATTCCAGCACGTTAAGCCCGGTAAGGGCGCAGCTTTCGTTCGTGTAAAGATGCGCAACGTTATCACTGGCGGCGTGACGGAAACTTCTCTGAACCCTTCTGCAAAGTTCCCCACAGCTTTCATTGAAAGAAAGAAGATGGAATATTCCTACAACGACGGTGACCTGTACTACTTCATGAACCCCGAGACCTATGAGCTGGAACCCATCGACAAGTCCGTTTTGGATGACGGTTTCCGTTTCGTCAAAGAGAACGATACTTGCACCATTATGAGCTATAAGGGCAATGTTTTCGGTGTTGAAGTTCCCACCTTTGTTGATCTGGTTGTTACTTCCACTGAGCCTGGCTTTGCCGGCAACACCGCTACCAACACCCTGAAGCCCGCTACTTTGGAGACTGGCGCTGAGGTTAAGGTGCCCCTGTTTATCAACGAGGGCGAAAAGATTCAGATCGACACCCGTACCGGTGAGTATCTGGGTCGTGCAAAATAAGGAGAAGGACTATGACTGTTTCTGAAAAGGCTGCATACCTTAAGGGCCTGATGGACGGCTTAAAGCTGGATACTGACAAGCCTGAGGGTCAGATGATCGCTGCGATTGTCGATCTCCTTGGTGATGTTACAACTACCCTTGCCAATGTTCAGGAAACAACCATTGCCATTTCTGACGAGCTGGACGAGATCGAGGAAGATCTGGATGCCATCGAAGATTACATTCTTTCCGAAGATGAGGATGAATTTGATTTCGATGACGACTATGAGGACGATTTCGACGACGAAGAATACGACGAAGAAGGCTTTGATTACGGCGACGAGGATTCTACTATTTATGAAGTAGAATGTGTTTGCGGTGAGATCGTAGACTTTGACGAGGAAACCCTGGAGAAGGGCAGTATTACTTGCCCCAACTGCGGTGAGCTGTTAGAGTTCGTTGTAGAAGACGAGGAGTAAACCTCTAAAGGATATATATTTCCATTGAATCGGGGCTGCTTTGGCTGCCCCGATTTGTTTTGGATTCAAGAAACAAAGGAGTTGTGCATAATGCACAAAATAAGGTGGATAAATTTGGCGTCGAATTGGAAAAATATTTCAAAAAAAGTATGATTCCTTCTGGATTATGTGCTATAATACTAATAGACCATTCATCCGGCGAAAGGGTGCTACATATTTATGAACAATGTTTTATTTTTCTTATTACCGAAGGCTATGTGTGCTTTTGTTTACGATGATTATACCATTCGTCAAGCATTGGAGAAAATGGAATCTGCAGGTTATGCAGCACTTCCCATTCTTAATCGTCGAGGAGAATACAGGGGCACGATCACAGAAGGCGATCTGCTTTGGGCGTTGAAGAACCTTTGCTATATGGATATGCGCCAGGCAGAGGCAAGAAGAATCGTAGAGATTGAACGCCGACGGGACAATGTTCCTGTTCGGGTCAATACGAATATGCGCGATCTTGTGCAATGCGCAAGTACACAAAATTTCGTTCCGGTTGTGGACGATTACGATACCTTTATCGGTATTGTTACAAGAAGCTCCATCATCCGTTACAGCTTGGAGCATTTATTCCGGGATAATTGACAAAAAGGGCGGTTTTCCGCCCTTTTATTCTTGCTATTTACAAATATTATTGATAATATGTACGAAAAGAGGGTGATTATGTGGACAAGGTGCAATTAAGAAAAGAAATACGGGAAAAGAAACGGGCAATGACGCAAGAGGAAATCCTCGCCAAAAGTCAGCGTTTGTGCCAAAAGTTCCTTCAATGTGACGCATACGCCAATGCAAAAACGATTTACGGCTATCTGCCCTATAACCAGGAAGTTCTGACTTGGGAGCTTTTGCGAAAAGCCATTGAGGACGGAAAACGAGTTGCCGTTCCTAAGGTGTATGGTGAGGATATGAAATTTATCTTCATCACGGATTTTTCTAAAATTAATAACGGTTATTGTGGCATACCCGAACCAATTGCAGATGAACCTGTTGCCGACGATCATACTGCGCTTGTACTGATGCCCGGCCTTGCTTTTGATCGGGAAGGACATAGAATTGGCTACGGAGGCGGATTTTACGACCGGTTTTTATCCCAAGAGCCGAGCCATCCTACTGTGGCATTATGCTACGATTTTCAACTTTTGGAGAGCCTACCGACCGAGGAATTTGATATTCCGGTGGATATTGTGATTTGGGACTGAGGAGAGAAGTATGCACATACCAAAAGGAAATACTGCAGAACTGACCCTTGTGACCTTTCAGGAAGCACTGGCGGCTGCGGACAAGCCAAACGATGAATATGATGTAACAAAATGGTTGTACGCCCCCAATTTCTACTCCGAGTATCGATACATACTTGGAACAAGAGGGGAGAATCCCTTAATTTGTGTGGGTATCAATCCATCTACCGCAAAGCCGGGGGATCTGGATAATACCCTCAAATCAGTGGAACGCATTGCTCTCGGCAATGGATTTGATAGCTTTATTATGTTCAATGTCTATGCCCAACGGGCAACCAATCCTGACGATATGGAAAGAAAATGCAACCTTCTTCTTCACAAGGAGAATATGGCGGCATTTCAGTACGTTTTGTCCCTTTCAAAAGTGCCGGCTGTGTGGGCGGCTTGGGGTACGATCATCGAGAAACGGGATTACCTGAAGGACTGCGTAAGGGATATGCTGGATATCGGCGAAAAGTGCGGTGCAAGCTGGTACTGCGCCGGAGCGGTGAGTAAAAAAGGACACCCCCACCATCCGCTTTATTTGCGGAAGGACGAGAAGATCCGTCCTTTCGATGTGACGGCTTATCTGGATAAGCTTTAAGGAGGGCGTTTATGGGCTGTGAATGTGATACCTGCTGGTATTATGATTATGACGAAGAATTTGACGAATATGTGTGTATTATGGACTTAGACGAGGACGAAATGTACCGCTTTATGACCTCGGGCAAAAGCCATTGCCCCTACTACCGACAGGGCGACGACTATACACTTGCGAGAAAGCAATAAAATACCGGGGGTTTGCCCCGGTATTTTAGTTTTTAAGCAGAAGTTCCAATTGCAGTCTGTTTTCCCGGGAAATATCGCACAGTGGTAGACGGCAGCCGCCGCAGTCAAAGCCGATGATTTCCATTGCTGCTTTTACAGGAATGGGATTGACCTCGGAAAACAACGCTTTGACAAGAGGGGAGAGGCGACATTGCATTTTGGCCGCAGTATTATAATCTCCGTTTATGGCGCTGTTTGTCATTTTTACGGTATCTTCAGGCAATACATTCGAGAGTACGGAGATTACGCCCTTTGCACCCAATGCAATGCTTGGAACGATCATATCATCGTTTCCTGTCCATATGGTAAAATCATCACCGCAGGCCGAGCGAATAGCGGTTAACTTTGTGATGTCTGCAGATGCTTCCTTGACACCCACAATATTGGGATGGTGGGATAGCTGTTTATACACAGAAACTGGAATGTCAACACCGGTACGTGAGGGAACGTTATAGATAATAATGGGAATATCCACAGCGTTTGCCACAGATAAATAGTGGGCGACCAGACCTTCCGGTGTTGCTTTATTGTAGTAAGGGGATACGATCAAAAGCCCATCGACACCCATATCCTGTGCAGCACGACTCAAGGCGATTGTATGAGCAGTGGAATTTGAGCCTGTACCTGCAATGACAGCGCAAGCGTCCTTTGCATATGCTTTTCCTTTTGCAAAAAGGGTGAGTTTCTCCTCATCTGTTAGCGTTGGTGCTTCGCCGGTTGTTCCTGCAAGTATAATGGTAGAAATGCCTGCATCGATTTGGCGCTTGATGAGTATTTCTATAAGTGGATAATTGATTTCTCCGGCCCAAAACGGTGTAACCAAGGCGGTACATACACCGATAAAAATAGAATTTTTCATAGAGTGACACCTCCGACACAGTTTATGCCATGTAAAAATTTTTGTTATCAGGCGGAAAATAGGTTTTTTACAGAAAATATAGATTGATTATTTATGAAAATATGTTATAATACTCTAAAACAAATACCAAAAAATAGAGGCGCAGTTGTCAAAAGTAGTCTGTGTGTAAGGGTCGCATCCGTTGCATAGATAAAAGGGGCCGCTGCCGAAGAAAAGCGAGGCGTGCGTTTTTCTGGACACGGGGAGAACATCTCCGTGGCTGTCGCGAAAGCGGAGAGCTATTATGGATCGAGAACCGGGCTGGGTACTGTTACGGCCATTTTGTGTTGCGATTATTTTCGGCTATCCGTCCGGTAGCCGTTTTTTCTTTGTTCTGCAAAATACTTACGAAATGGGGAATTATTATGACAAACAATCCTATATTCCGTGGCGCTGCTACAGCGCTTGTTACTCCGTTGACTCCAAATGGCGTTGATTATGATGCATTTGGTCGACTGATCGATTGGCAAATCGACTCCGGCATTGATGCTCTGGTAATTGCCGGCACTACAGGTGAAGCCTCTACGCTTACAGATGAGGAGCATCGGGAAGTTCTGCGTTATGCGATCCGGCGTATTGCAGGCAGAGTGCCTGCCATTGCCGGTACAGGTTCTAATGATACGGCTTATGCCATCGATATGACCAAGTACGCTTGCGAAATTGGATATGATGGCGTTTTGGTGGTAACACCTTACTACAACAAAGCAACACAGAAGGGCCTTGTACAAATGTTTACCGCCATTGCAGATGCGTCTACAAAACCGGTTATACTATATAATGTTCCTTCTCGCACCGGCGTGAATATTGCATCTGCAACCTATGCTGCGCTGGCCGATCATCCTAACATTTGCGCCATTAAGGAAGCAAACGGTGACATTTCTTCTGCTGTTGCAACGGCAAGCCTTGTGGGAGATAAGCTGGATATGTATTCCGGAAACGATGATCAGATCGTACCTATGCTGTCCATTGGCGGAAGCGGTGTGATTTCTGTTCTTTCAAATCTTGTGCCCAGGGAAACAAGCCAGATGTGCCATAAATTCTTTAATGGAGATGTAGCAGGCAGCGCTGCAATGCAGTTTAAGTATT
This sequence comes from Faecousia sp., assembly GCA_045611745.1. GTDB lineage: Bacteria > Bacillota > Clostridia > Oscillospirales > Oscillospiraceae > Faecousia. The sequence goes on along the minus strand of JAZKXS010000144.1, from coordinate 6,335 downwards.
TGGCGCTTGTCAATGCACTGTTCTGTGAGGTAAATCCGATTCCTGTGAAAGCAGCGATGGCTGCTATGGGTTTCTGCGAGAATTATGTGCGTTTGCCCTTAACACCTATGGAGAAAGAACACGAGGCAAAACTGCTTGCCATTATGCGCTCGCTTGGAATTATCGGTTAAGGGAAATTTTCAATAGTAACGGGGGATTTTCTATGAATATCGGAATTTTTGGATATGGAAACCTTGGCCGTGGAGTGGAGGCAGCCATTGCACAGAACTCGGATATGCAACTGGTTGCTGTATTTACACGCAGAAATCCTGAATGTCTGCAGATCGCAACACCTGAGGCAAAGGTTGTTCGTGCGGATGACGTTCTTGACTGGAAGGATAAAATTGATGTAATGATCCTTTGCGGAGGCAGCGCCACCGATCTGCCGGAAATGACACCGGCTTTGGCGGAAAACTTCCATGTTGTGGATTCTTATGATAACCATTCCAGTATTCCTGTTCATTATCATAAAGTGGACGCCGTCGCTCAAAAATCAGGTACAGTTGCCTTGATTTCTTGCGGCTGGGATCCGGGAATGTTCTCGCTGAACCGCCTTTACAGCAGCGCAATTTTGCCCGTTGGCAACGATTATACTTTCTGGGGCCGCGGTGTATCCCAAGGCCATTCCGACGCCATTCGCCGGATTCCCGGCGTAGTGGATGCACGGCAGTATACTGTACCCGTCGAAGAAGCTATGAATCAGGTGCGCAGCGGTGAAAACCCGGAACTGACCACACGGCAAAAGCATTTAAGAGATTGCTATGTGGTTGCTGAGGACGGCGCTGACCGGAACGAAATTCGCCAAAAGATCGTAACAATGCCCGGCTATTTTGCCGATTATGATACAACTGTTACCTTTATCACAATGGAAGAAATGCGCAAGAACCACAGTGCGCTGCCTCACGGCGGCAGCGTAATTCGGACTGGAAAGACCGGAGACGGAAACAACCAAGTGGTAGAGTTCAAACTGACACTTGATTCAAATCCCGAATTTACCGGTAGTGTTTTGGTAGCATTTGCCCGGGCAGTTTATCGTATGGCAGCTCGCGGAGAACACGGCTGTAAGACTGTTTTTGATATTGCACCTGCGGATTTGTCTGCTATTTCCAGGGAATATCTCCTTGCCCATATGCTTTAAGATTGGATTTTGATTATGATTTGTGAGAACATCGGTGTCAATGAAGCAAGACACCTGACCTTTGCAGGTTTTGATACGGTTAAACTTGCGGAAAAATACGGAACGCCACTCTACCTGATGGATGAGGAGCGGATACGTCATAATTGCCGAGTTTATAAGCAGGCGATGTATTCTGCTTTTGGAGAGGGGAGTTTTCCTTCCTATGCCGGAAAAGCTGCTTGCTTTAAACGCATTTATGAGATTATGCGGGAAGAAGGAATGTCTGTTGATCTTGTTTCTGCCGGAGAAATCTATACGGCATATAAGGCTGGATTTCCCATGGTAAAAGCATTTTTCCATGGCAATAACAAGACGGACGATGACCTTTTATTTGCAATGAAATACGGTGTGGGTTGTATTGTAATTGATGGCGTGGACGAGCTTTTTGCGGTAGAGCGTATTGCTGCCCAGAAGCAAATTTGCCAAAATGTCCTTTTGCGGCTGACACCGGGTATTGACCCCCATACCTATGAGGCGGTTGCTACCGGAAAAGTAGACTCTAAGTTTGGTGTTGCTATCGAAACCGGTCAGGCAGAGGAGTTTGTGAAAGCTGCTCTTTCTTGCAAGAATATTTGCCTGCAAGGTTACCACTGCCATGTAGGATCGCAGGTTTTTGACGATTCAGATAGTGTGTATCTTGACGCTGCAGATGTGATGCTTAGTTTTGCAAAGGATATGCAGGAAAAGACAGGCTATACACCTGCAATACTGGATATCGGCGGCGGTTATGGTGTCCGATATACGGAAAACGATCCCTATGTGGATATTACTGCAAGCATTTATAAGGTGGCAAAGCATATCCAAACAATTTGCCAGAACAAAGGATTGCCCATACCGAATGTGATCATGGAACCCGGCAGAAGCATTGTTGCCGATGCAGGTATGACACTTTATACCGCGGGCACAGTAAAACAAATTACCGGTTATAAGAACTACCTGTCAGTCGATGGCGGTATGACAGATAATCCTCGTTACGCCCTGTACGGATCTGCATATACGGTTTACATTGCTAATAAAATGGACATCAGTGCGGACTTTCTATGTGATGTTGTAGGCCGTTGCTGCGAGTCTGGAGATGTGATTCAGCCGGGCGTGAAGTTGCCAAAGCCTGTGCGTGGAGATGTCGTTGCAGTATGTACCACCGGTGCGTATAACTATTCAATGTCCTCCAACTACAACCGAATTCCCAGACCGCCTGTTGTAATGCTGAATGTCGGTCAGGATTACGTGGCTGTAAAGCGTGAAACGCTGGAGGATATTATACACAACGATCTTTGATTGAAGAGATAATGGAGGAAGAAACGATGGTTTCTCCTATGAAAACAGAAGACTTTTGGTATGACCTGCCGGAAGAATTAATTGCCCAAACACCCCTTGCACAGCGGGATTCTTCTCGCCTTTTGGTGCTGGATCGCAGGACAGGACAGACGAACCATAAGCATTTTTATGATATTCTCGATTACCTAATGCCTGGTGATTGTTTGGTTATGAACGACTCTCGTGTGTTGCCTGCCAGACTTTTAGGAAAGCGCCCATCCGGTGGCGCTGTGGAGTTGCTGCTGCTAAAGGATAAGGGTAATAACCTTTGGGAATGCCTTGCAAAACCGGGCAGAAAGCTGCAGCCCGGTCAGGAAGTGATTTTTGGCGATGGTGAGCTAACAGCTACGATACGTGAAATTTTGGATGACGGTAATCGTCTGGTGGAGTTTCACTATACAGGAATCTTTCTGGAAGTTTTGGAGCGGCTTGGTAAAATGCCGCTGCCGCCCTATATTAAAGCGCAGTTGCAGGATCAGGAGCGATATCAAACCGTTTATTCCCGTGAAATAGGCTCCGCTGCAGCGCCAACAGCCGGCCTGCATTTTACACCGGAGCTCCTTGAAAAACTTAAAGAAAAGGGTATTTCTTTGGCATTTGTGACGCTCCATGTTGGCTTAGGTACATTCCGTCCGGTAAAGGTGGAAAATATAGGAGATCACCATATGCACAGTGAGCTGTGTATTCTCTCCGAAGAAACAGCAAAGATACTTAACGAAACCCGCGCTGCCGGTGGTCGTATTATCTGTGTCGGAACCACCTCCTGCCGAACCTTAGAGTCCCTGGTGCTTACTGACGGCACTTTTGTTGCCGGAAGTAAGTGGACAGATATTTTTATTTATCCAGGCTATGAATTTCGTGCAATGGACGGTCTTATCACCAATTTCCACTTGCCTGAAAGTACCCTTGTGATGTTAGTTTCTGCTTTTGCTGGCAAAGAGAATGTTCTGCACGCCTATGGTGAGGCAGTTCGGGAGAAATACCGCTTTTTCTCATTTGGCGATGCAATGCTGATTTTATAACTATGAGGTAATTATGTTTAAACTTTTAAAAACAGAGGGAAAAGCAAGACGTGGAGAATTTACATGTGCCCATGGCACAGTTCAGACCCCGGTCTTTATGAATGTGGGTACTCAGGCGGCTATTAAAGGTGCGCTCAGTGCAGAAGACCTCCAGAATATTGGTTGCCAGGTAGAATTGTCCAACACCTATCACTTGCACCTTCGTCCCGGTGACGAGGTGGTGAAAAAGTGCGGTGGTCTTCATAAGTTTATGACTTGGGACAAACCGATCCTGACAGATTCCGGTGGATTTCAGGTATTCTCCCTTGCATCTCTGCGGAAGATAAGAGAGGAAGGCGTAACTTTTGCTTCCCATATTGACGGTCACAAGATCTTTATGGGTCCGGAGGAGAGTATGCAGATTCAATCCAATCTTGGTTCTGATATCTGTATGGCCTTTGACGAGTGCATAGAAAATCCTGCACCACGAAAGTATGTGCTGGACAGCGTGGACAGAACCTACCGTTGGTTGGTTCGTTGCAAAAATGAAAATGCCCGTCTTAACAGCCTTGAAGATACCGTCAATCCCCAGCAAATGCTTTGGGGCATTAATCAAGGTGGAACTTATGCGGATATCCGTATAGACCATATGAAGCGTATCGCTGACCTTGATTTGCCAGGCTACGCCATTGGCGGCCTTGCTGTTGGCGAGACTGCTGAAGAGATGTATGACATCATTGAAGCGGTAGAGCCTTATATGCCTGCTGACAAGACCCGTTATCTAATGGGTGTTGGTACGCCTACGAATATTATTGAAGCTGTTGCTCGCGGTGTTGACTTTTTTGACTGTGTGATGCCGGCCAGAAATGCCAGACACGCCAGACTATTCACGTGGGACGGTGCAATTAACCTTAAGAACGCAAAATATCAACTGGATATGATGCCTATTGATCCCAAATGTGACTGTCCTGTTTGCCGCAGATATACAAGAGCCTATATTCGTCATTTGTTCGTAGCTGACGAGATGCTGGCTATGCGTCTTTCTGTGATGCATAACCTATATTTCTATAACAAATTAATGGAAAAGATCAGGGAGCACCTGGATAATGGGACATTTGAGGAATTTAGAAATGAATATTCCGTTAAATTATCCCAAAGAATCTAAAAAGCAGTTGCTTTTTATACAAATAATGGTATAATGTTACCGATATTACACACAAAGGAGTTACATTATGTTTCATTTCTTAGAGAATACAACGCAACAAAATCCTACGGGTGATCCGTTCTCTCTGCTGTTTATGATCGTGCCGTTTATCTTGATTTTTTATTTTATGTTGATTCGGCCCGAGAACAAGCGCAAGAAAGAAGCCCAAAAGATGCGCAGCGAATTGAAAAATGGCGACAAGATCACGACAATTGGCGGCATTAAGGGCGTTGTTGTTGATGTGAAGTCCGATTGCTTTGTCATTGAAACCAGTGCCGATCAGGTTCGCATTGAGTTTGCAATGTGGGCGCTGTCTACAAACGAAACTGCAGCCCAAAAGGCAAAGGAAGCAGAGCAGAAGGCAGCTGAAGAAAAAGCAAAAAAGAAAGCTGATAAGAAAATCAAAAAGTAAATTTTAATGAGATCGGATGTTACGTCCGGTCTCATTTTTTATCGCAAATGTGGGATAATACCAAAAGGGATGGTGATATGTTTTGGATTCCATTTGGTATAAAGATATTGAGATAAATCAATTTCCAAAGCTTCAAAGAGATACTAGGACAGATGTTGCTATAATCGGTGGTGGTATGGCAGGACTTTTATGTGCGTATCAACTCTGGAAAGCGGGTACTGACTGTCTGGTAATTGAAGCAGATCGCATTTGCGCCGGTGTTACGGGTAACACAACTGCGAAAATTACGCTTCAGCACGGGCTGATTTATCATAAATTAATTCAAAAATTTGGTGTTGAAACAGCGCAGGGCTATTATCTTGCCCAAAATACTGCGCTCAACAACTATAAAGATATATGTATGAATATTCCCTGTGATTTTGAAGAAAAGTCATCCATTGTGTATTCCTGCATCGACCGTAAAGCCCTTGAAGCTGAGACAGCTGCCTTGGAACGCATTGGCTGCAATGCAGCTTTTCTAGAAGAACTCCAGTTGCCGTTGGATACTGTTGGAGGTGTGCAGGTTAACGGGCAAGCACAGTTTCATCCGCTGAAATTTGCATCTGCTATTGCAAATGATTTAAAGATCTTGGAGCACACCTGTGTTTTGGAAATAAGAAAGGATTGCCTGATTACAAATAAGGGGAATATTAAAGCGGATAAAGTTATCGTTACTACGCATTTCCCATTTCTCAACAAACACGGAATGTATTTTATGAAACTCTACCAGGACAGATCCTATGTTTTAGCGCTCAAAAATGCGCAGGATGTGGGAGGAATGTATGTGGATGCGGACAAAAAAGGTATGTCATTTCGAAACTTCGGAGAGATGCTGCTGCTTGGTGGTGGCAGCCATCGCACCGGAAAGGCAGGAGGCTGTTGGCAGGAGTTGGAGCGCTTTTGCAGTGCCCATTACCCAAATGCACAGATCGTAACAAAATGGGCGACCCAAGATTGCATGACATTAGACGGCATGCCATATATTGGATTATATTCCAATCGTACGCCCAATCTATATGTAGCAACCGGATTTAACAAGTGGGGAATGACCTCCGCTATGGTTTCAGCAACTGTTCTTTGCGATCTTATACAGGGGAAGAAAAATGATTTTGCCCATATATTCGAGCCGGCACGCAGCATCCTGCA
>JAZKXS010000143.1:0-13554 GCA_045611745.1 Faecousia sp. | reverse complement strand
AAGACGGTGATCGTGGGTATTTTTGGCTGTCCGGATACGAACAGCCGTTTTGTGGATGCCCAAAAGGTTTTCGATGCATATACAAAGCAGTGAAATACACACCGATAGAAATTTCTGTCGGTGTGTATTTTTTATGCTTGCTTTTTTTGTGTAGTTTGCTAAAATTGTAATAAAGAACCGATTCGTTTAGGAGGTATATTATGAAGTATTTATCGGTGGATGTTCCTGTAAAGAATGTGCCTGTTTTAGACCCGGAGTTTATCCCAATGGGGCTTTTTAACCGGGCGTTTTTGAAGGATGCAAAGAAAAAGATTTCTTTTGCAGTGGAAAGAAACGACGGGCAGGTAGCGGTGTGCAATACATATATCCACGGAACAGAAGCAATGCGTGCAGCAGACGTTTATTACTGTGACCGGCTGGTCAAGTCTATCCTTTGGATGAAGGGCGGCTGGAAGATTTACGTAAGCGGTGACGAGGATATCTTTGCATCACTTAGTGCAGCTTACAAAGAAGGCGGCAGCCGTGCATTTGATGCAGATTTTATGTCCGGTGTTTACGAAAGACCCTTTGAGGTGGTGCTTTGCGACAAAGTGCCTGAGGAAAAGGGTGCGGCCCAAGCGGTTGGTCGTCATTTAGATGGATGCCGCATTGGCTTTGATGCCGGCGGCAGCGACCGGAAGGTTTCTGCGGTCATTAATGGAGAACCGGTTTTTTCTGAAGAAGTGGTTTGGTTTCCAAAGCTGAACGCTGATCCGGATTACCACTATAACGGAATCGTGGATGCGCTGAAGTCTGCGGCAGAGAAAATGCCACGGGTCGATGCGGTTGGTGTTTCTTCTGCAGGCGTGTTTGTGGATAACCGCACAATGGTGGCCTCTTTGTTCCTGCAAGTGCCAAAGGATGCCTTTGAAAAGAAAGTAAAAGACATCTATCTCCGTGCCGTAAGGGATACATTTGGTGAGAACGTACCTGTGATCGTTGCAAACGACGGAGACGTTTCTGCGCTGGCAGGCGCTATGGGTCTTGGGGAGAACAATGTCTTGGGCATCGCTATGGGCACCAGCGAGGCGGTAGGTTTCGTGGACGAAAACGGCAACATTACCGGTTGGCTTAACGAACTGGCGTTTATGCCTGTGGATGCGAACCCGGAGGCTATGGAAGATGAGTGGTCCGGAGATGTCGGCTGTGGCGTAAAGTATTTCTCCCAAGATAGCGTTATTAAGCTGGCGCCTCGTGCAGGTATTGAACTGGATCCATCGCTGTCTCCTGCTGAAAAGCTGAAAGTGGTGCAAAAGCTCATGGAGCAGGATAGCCAGCAAGCGGAAAAAGTTTATCGCTCCATTGGCACGTATTTGGGCCATACCCTGGCATATTACTATACGCTATACAATTGCAAGCACGTGCTGCTGTTAGGCCGTGTTATGTCGGGCAAGGGCGGTGACCTGATTTTGTCAGAGGCGAAGCGTGTTCTTGCAGATGAATATCCGGAATGTAACGGCAAGCTGCTGCCTGCCCTTCCTGACGAGAAGGCTCGTCGGGTAGGCCAGTCTGTGGCGGCGGCATCACTCCCGGAGCTTTAAGTAAAAAAACGGAGGATTCCTTTTTGGGAATCCTCCGTTTGCTTATGCAATTATCTCTGGATACGGCCACTTCCGTCGCCGCCTGCCAGCTTTTCCACCTCGGCAACTGTGACCATATTGTAGTCACCTTCAATGGAATGCTTCAATGCGGAGGCTGCAACTGCAAACTCAACGGCTGCCTGAGTATCTTTGCCGGTGAGAATGGAGTAGATCAGGCCGCCACCAAAGCTGTCGCCGCCGCCAACGCGGTCGATGATATGCAGATCGTACTTCTTGGAGAAGCAGTACTCGTTATTTGCAACGTTATACAGCATAGCGCTCCAGCCGTTATCAAATGCGGAGTGGCTTTCCCGAAGGGTGATGGCAACCATTTCAAAGCCGAACTTGTCAGCAAGCTGCTTGGCAACGGACTTGTAGCCCTCGTGGTTCAGGCTGCCGCCGTAAATATCGGTAGCTTCTGCTTCGATGCCGAATACGTCCTTTGCGTCCTCCTCGTTGGAAATGCAAACATCGACGTACTGGCACAGTTCGGTCATTGCCTCCCGAGCCTGGGCGCGAGTCCAAAGCTTGCCACGGTAGTTAAGGTCGCAGGAGATCTTGATGCCACGGGCCTTTGCGGCCTTACAAGCGTCCTTGCAGATTTCTACCAGCTCACCGCCCAGTGCAGGAGTGATGCCGGTAAAGTGGAACCACTGGGCGCCTTCAAAAATGGAATCCCAGTCAAAGTCAGAGGCAGTAGCCTTGGCAATGGCGGAGTTTGCACGGTCATAAATACAGACGGAGCCGCGCTGAGAAGCGCCCTTTTCGTTAAAGTAGATGCCTACGCGGTCACCGCCGCGGACGATCTTAGAGGTATCTACACCGTAACGGCGCAGAGAATTAACAGCGGCTTGGCCGATGGCGTGGGTGGGGAGCTTGGTGACATAAGCGGCATCCAGACCGTAGTTTGCCAGGGATACGGCGACGTTTGCTTCACCGCCGCCGAAGGTGAATTCCACGTGATCGCACTGTACAAAGCGCTCATAGTTGTAGGGTTGCAGACGAAGCATCAGTTCGCCAAAGGTAATAATTTTTGCCATAATAATCTTCTCCTTTTCTTAGCCAAAAGCTGCCTGACGGGCTTCGGCACAAAGTGCAGTAATTTTTCCGAAATTGCCTGCGGCAATGTCAGCCTTGGGGCAGACCCAGCTTCCGCCAACTGCGAGAATGAAGGGGGAGTCAATGTATTCCCGGATGTTTCCGGCGTTGACACCGCCGGTAGGCAGGAACTTAATGCCAACGAAAGGAGCGGCCAGATTCTTCATTGCGTTGAGACCGCCGTAAACATTGGCAGGGAAGAATTTTACTACTTTCAGACCCATCTTCAGGGCTGCGGTGATCTCGGTGGGGGTGACGCAGCCGGGGGTGATGGGAATGTTGTTTTCTACACAATAAGCAACCACCTCGGGGTCAAAACCGGGGGAAACGATAAACTGAGCGCCCATCTGGAGTGCCTTCTTGCACTGCTCAAGGGTCAGGATCGTGCCTGCGCCTACCAGCATATCCGGGCAGTTTTCGCTGACAGCACGAATGGCGTCAGGGGCAGCGGCAGTACGGAAAGTGATCTCCATTACATCTACACCGCCGGCGAGCATTGCATTGGCGGTAGCAACAGCGTCCTTGGCATCGTCAAGAACCACAACAGGCACGATGCCTGCTCGGGCAAATCTTTCAAGTGCAGTCATTTTTGTTTCCTCCTTTTATACGCCGGAATAGGCGGCAAATCCGCAGTCAATGGGCAGTACTACGCCGGTGATGGCAGAAGCGGCCTTGTCGTCGGTCAGGAAGAACAGACCGCCCAGCAGCTCCTCGGAATCCACAAATCGACCCATAGGTGTGCCGTTTAAGATTTTAGCAGAACGGGCAGTAGGTGTGCCGTCCTCGTTAAACAGCAGCGCACGGTTCTGGTTGGAAACCAGGAAGCCGGGAGCGATGGCGTTGCAGCGGATACCTGTGCCGGCAAAGTGGGTGGCCAGCCACTGGGTAAAGTTGGAGATACCTGCCTTTGCAGCAGAGTAAGCAGGGATTTTGGTCAGAGGAATATAGGCGTTCATAGAGGAGATGTTCATAATATTGCCGGACTTCCGTGCCACCATATCCTTGGCAAAGGTCTGGGTGGGCAGCAGTGTGCCCTGGAAGTTGAGCTTAAATACAAAGTCAACACCGTTGGGGTCAAGATCGAAGAAGGATTTGCCGCCCTCTTTTGCTTCGTGCTGATACTCGTTGTCGGTGGTTGCGCGGGGATTGTTGCCGCCTGCACCGTTGACAAGGATATCACAGGGGCCGAGGTCACGGAGAACTGCCTGATGCACTTCTTCCAGCGCCACGGGGTCAAGGACGTTTGCTTTGTAACCAATGCAGGTAAAGCCTTCTGCAGTCAGTTCTGCGGCCAGTTTCTGCACAGCTTCTTCATTTAAGTCCAGCGCGGCAACCTTTGCGCCTGCCTGGGCATAGGCACGAGCCATATCACCGCACAGGACACCGCCTGCACCGGTAATAACAACTACCTTGCCGGTGAAATCTACATTCAGGGGAAGATTCATCATAATCATTTACCTCCAATTATTTGCCGTTGAGCTTGTCCAGCATATCCCAGACACCCAGCATATACATAATGCCAAGCGCCCGGTCGTAAAGACCGTAGCCGGGGCGGACATTGCCGGGGCCTTCGTTCCAAAGGTGTCTGCCGTGGTCAGGACGGATATAGCCATCAAAGCCACAATCGTGGTATGCTTTCAAAATATCCAAGATGCCGGTGTCGCCGTCGCAATCCCGGTGGGAAGCTTCGGAGAAGTCGCCGTTTTCAAAGTGCTTGACGTTGCGAATGTGGGCAAAAGCGATCCGATCGCAGTGCTTACGGACGATATCTGCTACATTATTGTTGGGGTCAGCGCCCAAGGAGCCGGAGCAGAGAGTCAGACAGTTACAGGGGTGGTCGACCATTTTCAGGAAACGGTCGATGTTTTCTTCGTTGATGAGAAGTCTGGGCAGGCCGAAGATGTCCCATGGGGGATCGTCCATATGAATGGCCATTTTAATGCCGCACTCCTCACAGGTAGGCATAATAGCTTCCAGGAAGTACTTAAGATTTGCCCACAGCTTTTCGTGATCAACATCTTTATAGGCGGTAAACAGCTCATCCAGCTTTGCCATACGCTCAGGCTCCCAGCCGGGGAAAGACATATTGTACTTTTCGGTGAAGTCCAAAATGTACTTTGCCATGGCGTTATAGTCGTCCTGGATCATATTCTTTTCGTAGAACAGCGCAGTAGAACCGTCGCCTACCTCGTGGAAAAGGTTACTGCGTGTCCAGTCAAAGATGGGCATAAAGTTGTAGCAGATGACCTTTACGCCAAATTTGCTGAGATTGCGAATGCACTGCTTGTAATTTTCGATATACATATCCCGGGAGGGGAGACCGATTTTAATATCATCGTGGACGTTGACGGACTCGACCACATCGATGTTAAAACCGTATTTTTCGCACTGCGCCTTAACTTCTGCGATTTCGCTTTCTTCCCAAATTTCACCGGGCATTTTGTGGTGCAGCGCCCAGACGATGCTGGTCACGCCGGGGATCTGCTTAATGTCAGAGAGCTTGATTTTGTCGTTACCTTCGCCGTACCAGCGAAAACCCATTTGCATAGCCACAAACCTCCTTACAGATTAAAATATCTCTGTGCGTTGTTTGCGCAAATATCTTCTACAAGCGTGCCGAGGAAAGAAATGTCGTTGGGGTATTCTCCGTTTTCTACCCAATTACCGAAAAGGTTACACAGTATTCGGCGGAAATATTCGTACCGGGCGTAGCTGAGGAAGCTGCGGGAGTCGGTAAGCATGCCGATAAAGTTACCAAGAATGCTGAGATTAGCAAGGCTGATCATCTGGTTTTCCATGCCAACCTTGTTGTCGTTAAACCACCAAGCAGAGCCGTGCTGGATTTTTCCGGGGATCTCGTCGCTCTGGAATACACCCAGCAAGGTGTCGATCCATTGATCATCGGCGGGATTCAGGCTATACAAAATGGTCTTAGGAAGCTTCTTTTCTTCTTCCAAAGCGCTAAGCAGGGATTGCAGACCCTCGCAGCTTTGGGTAACAGCGATGGCATCATAGCCGGTGTCAGGACCAAGCGCCTTGAACATATTGACGTTGAGGTTACGGGCGCAGCTGAAGTGGAGCTGCATTGCCCAACCTAAGCGGGTATATTCTCTTGCACAGTGCAAAAGCAATGCTGTCTGGTAGCTTTCCGCTTCTTGCTGGGTCACTTCCTTGCCGGCAAGTGCCTTTTGGAAAATGCAATCCAGTTCTGCCTGAGATGCCTTGCGGAAGGGAACATAGTCAAGACCGTGGTCGGAAGCGCGGCAGCCGTGCTGATCAAAAAATTCAATTCGGGCAGTGAGCGCAGCGGCAACATCGTTCACGCAGGTCAGCTTTTTGCCGACAACGTTGCCTAACTTTTCAATATAAGCGGCAAAGCCTGCTTTGTGAATGTTAATGGCTGGGTCTGGGCGGAAGCTGGGAAGAACCTTGGTTTCAAATCCGCTTTCTGCGATCAGTTCGTGATAGCGCAGGTCGCTGCAGGGATCGTCGGTAGTGCCGATCATTGCCACGTTGTTTTGCTCGATCAAGCCACGGGCGCAGAAATTATCTTCCTGCAGCTTTTTCTGAGTCAGATCCCATACTTCTTGGGCGGTTTCACCGTTGAGGACACCTTCGTAGCCAAAAAAGTTCTTCAGCTCCAAGTGGCACCAGTGATACATGGGGTTGCCGATGGCTCTGGGCAGAGTCTCTGCGAATTTCTGGAATTTTTCCCGATCGGAAGCGCCACCGGTAATGTAATATTCATTGACACCGTTGCTGCGCATAACACGCCATTTATAATGGTCTCCGCCTAGCCAAACCTGGGTTATGTTTTCAAAACGCCGATTCTCATAGATTTCCTTAGGATCTAAGTGACAGTGATAGTCGTAAATAGGCATCTTCTTTGCGTACTGATGGTACAGGATTTGTGCAGTTTCATTTTGCAACAGAAAATTTTCAGTCAAAAAAGGCATGATCTATTCCTCCTTATTAATATACGTTCATTATAACGCAAAAGAAACGCAATAAAAATTGTAATTATTGTTTGACGCATTGTAAATCTTGCTATATAATAAGGAAAGAAAGGCGGTGCGCCCAATGGCAGGAAAAATTCAAAAATTTGACCATCGGCAAAGTATGAGAAATCGGCAGTTTGAGGTGTTTCATTACCGGGAACGACGTCCTGGGAATATGGAAGTTCACCACCACGATTTTTTTGAAATATGCTTTCTTCTGGGTGGTGAGGTCAGTTTTCGTGTGGAAGGCCGTATTCACACCCTGAAACCGGGAGATATGCTTCTGATAAACCCCCAGGAATTGCATCAGGCGCTGATCGATCGAGATACCATCTATGAACGGATGGTGCTATGGATCGACCGAGGATATTTGACGGAGCTTTCAGCGGACGGAATGGATCTTTCGTCTTGCTTTGATGCCCGTTTGCCTACCCATACCAACCACCTCCATCCCGGCAAAGCCCAGCGGGCGGAGCTGCAGGTACTGCTGGAAAAGCTGTCCGGAGAGTTTTACGGAGAGGGGATAGGCAACAGCCAGTATGCCCGGGGACTTCTGCTGCAGTTTTTGGTGGAAGTTAACCGCCTTGCCCTTGCAGGTGATAAAAAAGCGTTACCTGCTGAGGAAACGGATCTTGTGGATCAGGTGCTTTCTTATATTGGTTCGCACTATACGGAGGATATCAACCTGGAAGATTTGGCAAGTGTTTTCTATGTTAGCAAATACCACTTATCCCATGAGTTTAGCCGTCGTGTTGGCACGGGAATTTACCGCTATATTATGTTCCGGCGGCTCATGCACGCCCGGGAGCTTTTGGAGAGCGGCGTATCACCGGGAGAGGCGTACGGACAATGCGGATTTGGGGATTATGCCAATTTTTATCGGTCGTTTAAAGCTTTTTATGGTGTGGCTCCCAGCGCCTATGTTCGTGGCGAAGGACAACAAAAAGCGTAACGCAGAGGTATAGTTTTCCTTTGTTTTGGATAAAAATAGAAACGGTATTGGTCATACCGCTATATTTAACGAAAGTGGGAAAGAATATGGAAAAAGGAAAATTAATTGCCCTTGTACTGATTGCAGCGATTGCCGTGCTTGCAGTATTTGGTGTAGCTACCCTTGGGGCATCCCCAAAACCTGATGAGCCGACAAATCCGAACAGTTCCGGCGTAATAAAACCGCAGGTGGAAGAAAATACCCTTGGTGCAACCCAATGGGCATCATTTCAGCAGGCAATTACGGTAAATCAAGACGCCACTGCCAAGGAACTTGCAGATGCGCTTGTAGAAAGCACGTCAGAATTGTTTGCCGGTATGGCAGAGACAATTGAAAAAGATGCGGAGTATTTTGCCGGCTTTGACAATTATCGCATTACCGGCTATAAAACCGCAGCGGTGTATATGCCCATGATTGGCTCGATTCCTTTTGTTGGCTATGTTTTTGAGTTGGAGGACGGGGCAGATGCAGCCACGTTCCTTAAGAATTTAACCGAAAATTGCAATCCAAAGTGGAATATCTGCGTAGAGGCGGAGCAGACAGTAGCAGGCGCTATTGGAAACAAAGCCTTTTTCTTGATGTGCCCCAAAACTATGGAATAAACGCCTTTAGAAAGGAGGCAGAAAATGCTTTTTTCCAGTATTAGTTTCTTATATTATTTTCTGCCATTGGTTCTGGCGTGTTACTTTATCCTGCCTTTTCGGTACAAAAACGTCGTTTTATTGCTCTTTAGTTTGGTTTTTTATTTCTATGGAGAGCCGATTTATACGCTTTTGATGTTGGGATCGACGCTGTGGGTCTATATCCATGGACTACTCATCGAAAAGCATCGGGGCGACAGGTTGGGGAAAGTATTTCTCTGGTCGTCGGTGGCAGGAAGCTTACTAAGCCTTGGCTTTTTTAAGTATGCTGATTTTTTTATCGGCAATATAAACGGCATTTTTGGAAGCGATATTCCACTTCTTAGGTTGGCGTTGCCCATTGGAATCAGCTTTTATACATTCCAGACTATGAGCTACACCATAGATGTCTACCGAGGCGAGGCCGCGGTGCAGAAAAGCTATATTAAGCTTGCCACTTATGTGACGCTGTTTCCCCAGCTTATTGCAGGCCCTATTGTGCGGTATACGACTGTGGCGCAGGAACTGGAAAAGCGGCAGCACAGCTTTGAAAACTTTGCCGTTGGCGTCCGAAGATTTGCGGTGGGTCTTGGCAAAAAGGTGCTGATTGCAGATATTTTAGGCGCTTTTGCCACAGCACTGCATACTATGCCCAATCCATCGGTGGCTGGCTATTGGCTGTATGCAGTGGCGGTGTCGCTGCAGCTTTACTTTGATTTCTCCGGGTACAGCGATATGGCCATCGGCCTTGGCAGGATTTTTGGATTCCACTTTTTGGAAAACTTCAATTATCCCTTTGTTTCAAAAAGTGTGGCGGAGTTTTGGCGGCGTTGGCACATTTCCCTTGGTTCTTGGTTCCGGGACTATGTGTATATCCCCTTGGGCGGCAATCGGGTAAATACCCTTTGCTGGCTGCGAAACATCGCAATCGTTTGGTTTTTGACCGGATTTTGGCACGGAGCAGACTGGACGTTTATTATTTGGGGACTTTATTTTGCGGCCTTTTTGGTGCTGGAAAAGTTTTGGTATAATCGGGTGTTCATTCACTTGCCAAAATTGTTTTCCCATATATATGTAACGCTGGTAATTCTCGTTAGCTTTGTAATCTTTAATGGCAATGGGATCGGTGGTATGCTGCGCGATTTGGGGAATATGTTTTTCACCAATGGACTTCCTCTGTGGAGCACCGAAACCGGGTATTATCTCCGGAGCTTTGCGACACCCCTGATTTTTGCCTTGCTGGGCGCAACACCCCTTGTAAAATTGGCCATAAAGCGTTGGCGTGACAGCAAAACCGGCTGGGTTGCAGATGTGTTAGAGCCGGCATTTTTGGTGGCTGTGCTGCTGGCGGTAACAGCATATTTTGTGGATGGGTCTTTTAGCCCCTTCCTGTATTTCAGGTTTTAGCTTATGAAAAGTGAAATGAAAAACTTTATAATAACCCTGACGTATGTATGCTTTACGGCATTTTTTGCGGTGCTGTGTATTTGCGCAGGATTAAATCCGGTCAAGGAATCCGAAAGTGAACGGCGACCGCTGGCACAGTTCCCAACCCAAATCACAGCTGATGGTTTGCTTGACGGGTCTGTAATTGAGGAATTTGAAAAATTTACGGTAGATCAGTTTCCCTTGCGAGAGAAATTTCGGCAGTTAAAGGCAGTGCTGCAGTATGAGGTGCTGGGGTTAAAGGAAAACAACGGCCTCGCATTGCAGGACGGTTATTTTGCGAAAATCACGCCTACGTTTACTGAGGGCTTGGTGGATGGTTCTATCCAAAGACTTGCCTACGTTTATGAAAAACTGGTTACCGGCGATACCTATATTTGCATTGTTCCCGATAAAAACTATTATCTGGGCAGGGATTACGGCTATCCTATGCCGGATTACAACGGGCTTGTTCAAAAACTGCAGGCAGCTTTGCCGGAGGCAGAATATGTGGACATTTTTGATGCCCTCACGCTGCAAAGTTACTATCGTACAGATACCCATTGGCGGCAGGAGGCCCTGGAAGAAGTGGCTTATCGGCTGTGCAGGGCGCTGGATATTCCCTGTGGGGGAAATTACACCCAGCACACCCTTACCGGTTTTAAGGGCGTCTATTACGGGCAAAGCGCTCTGTCGCCTGCGCCGGATGACCTTGTGTATCTGTCGGACAGCATACTGGCAAACTGCACGGTCTATGACTACGAAACCGGGCAGACGATGGGTATTTACGACCGGGAGAAGTTTCACGGAAAAGACGGTTATGATGTATTTCTGGGCGGCACGAAGGCCCTTTTGCGCATTGATAACCCCAATGCGGAAACAGACCGGGAGCTGGTGGTTTTCCGGGATTCCTTTGGATCGAGCCTGATACCCCTTTTGGTGCAGGGGTATAAAAGCATCTATGTAGTGGATATCCGCTACGTTGCGCCGGATGCGATCCCCCATTATGTGGATATGACGGGGAAGGATACTTTGTTTTTGTACAGTGCGCTTATTTTGAATCAAAAGGCATTTAAGTAAAAACTGACAAGAGGGCGGCAGAAAAGCCGCCCCTACTTGTTTTTGGGCGGGAGATGTGATAGGATAAGAAAAAAAGGAGGCGGTTAGATGGAATATCGCATTTTAGGAAAAACCGGGCTGAAGGTGTCCCGGATGGGATTTGGCGGACTGCCGATCCAACGGGCGGATGAAAAAGCTTGTCGGGAAATATTGGTACATCTTGCGGATATGGGTGTTAATTACATTGATACTGCTCGGCTTTATACCGTAAGTGAAGGCTTCATCGGCAATGCCCTTGCAGGTATTCGGGATAAGTTTATCCTTGCTACCAAGAGCATGGCAAAGGATAAAGAGGGTATGCGCAAGGACATTGAGACTTCCTTGCGGAATTTACAGACGGACTACATTGATATTTACCAAATCCACAATCCGAACCGGGAGGCGTATGAACAGATCATTGCGCCAGGCGGCGCTTTGGAGGCACTGTTGGAGGCAAAGGCGGCAGGCAAGATCGGACATATTGGTTTTACCAACCACTTTGCAGAAATGATAGAGCTGGTACTTGAGCAGGATTGGGTGGAAACGGTAATGTTCCCATACAATATTGTGGAGACCCAGGGAGAACATCTGCTGAAGCTTTGCCGAGAGAAAAATGTAGGTTTTATTGCTATGAAGCCCTTGGCTGGCGGCGCGTTGGACGATGTTCGCCTGTCCCTGCGCTTTATCGCTAAAAATGATTTGGTAGATGTGATCATTCCCGGTATGGACGAGCCTGCCCAGGTGAAGGACAATTACGATGCTATTATGGACAGCGCACCGCTTTCAGAGGAAGAACAGGAGAAAATTGCTGCGATCCGCAAGGAGTTAGGTTCGAATTTCTGCCGTCGGTGTAATTATTGCGCACCTTGTTCTGTGGGTATTAAGATTCCCACCGTATTCTTGTTTGACGGTTATATGACCCGCTACGATCTGCCGGATTGGGCACGGGAACGATATGCGACGTTAGATAAACACGCATCAGACTGTATTGTTTGCGGTGATTGCGAAAAACGCTGCCCCTATCATTTGCCCATTCGGGATATGCTTATGAAGGTGGCAGAAAGATTTGGCAAATAAAAAGTATAGAAAAAGTCCAGCTTTTGTGTTAAAAGGCTGGACTTTTTTAAAATGTGTGCTACAATGAAAACGATTTTTCGAAAAGAGGCGCATAGTTATGCTTACAGTGTTTTTAAATACGTTATCCCCGATGCTGATGATGTTTGCGTGTATGGTCACCGGCTTTGTTTTGAACAAAAAGAAAATATGCCCGGACAATACAGCGTCTGTCCTATCTAAATTGGAGGCAAATGTTCTGGCACCGGCACTGACGATCAGTACATTTTCTAAGTACTGTACAGTGAAATCTCTATCCGAGCAGTACATAAATATATTGCTTTGCACACTTATTTTGGCCGTCGCTATTGGCGTTGCAATCGCCTTAGCTCCGCTTTTTACAGGCAAGGGCTACCATCGGAATGTCTACCGTTATGCGTTGACCTTTGGTAATTTCGGATTTATGGGAAATGCCATTGTGCCTGCCATTTTAGGAGAGGCGGCGCTTTACGATTATATGCTCTTTACACTGCCGCTGAGCGTAGCTGTGTATACATGGGGCGTTGCCGGCCTGATTCCCAAGGGAGAGGGAAAACAAAACCCTCTTAAGAATCTGATGAATCCGTCGGTGTTTGCAGTAGTGATCGGTATGGTGCTGGGATTGACAGGTTTCGTGAAGTATCTGCCTGCATTTGTTGGCAGCACGCTGACCGGCTTAGGAAACTGCATGGGCCCCCTTGCTATGGTACTGACCGGCTTCCTGATTGGGCAGTACCCGATTAAAAAGCTGCTGAGCGATAAGAAAATTTACGTCGCATCTGCTTTGCGGCTCTTGGTGCTTCCGGCGCTGTTTATTGTCATTTTAAAACTTTTGGGTACAGAGAATTCTACCCTTGTTTTGTGCCTCTTTGCTTATGGTACACCCTTGGGCCTGAATACGGTTGTGTTCCCTGCGGCATATGGCGGTGACCCCTCAACAGGTGTCGCTATGGCAACCATTTCCCATACGGCTTGTGTGATCACAATTCCTGTGATGTACGCACTTTTGACGGCCTTGTTCTTATAAAACAAACTGGAGTACCGAATTTCGGTACTCCAGTAATTTTTAGATATCCAAGTCCATCTTGGAAATGACGGCAGCGCAGCGGGGGCAAAGACCCTCGGCGTTTGCTTCCGTGGAGTGCATCCAGCAACGGGGGCACTTTTCACCCTTGGCTTCAGAAACGCCGATGGTGAGGTCGGGGAAGTTTACGCCCTGTGCGATCTCTGCGCCATCTTCTGCGGCAGCCCAATCGCAGGCAGAGACGATGCAGATTTCAGCCAAGTTCAGACCTTCGCAGGCGGACTTGATGGTGTCATCGTTGGTCTGCAGAGTTACTCTTGCTTCCAAAGCCTTGCCGATACGCTTGTCGGCTCTTGCTTTTTCCAGAACACCGTTTACGTCCTGGCGGAGCTTCATAACCGTTTCCCACTTTGCCATAGCTGTTTCGTTCAATGCATAAGCATCAAAGTTTTCGGGCATTTGGTTCAGAAGGACGTTGCGGTTATCGTCGCTATCTTTATGGGGCATTGCCTGCCAAATCTCATCGCAAGTGTAGGCAAGGATAGGTGCAAACACTTTGGACAGGGCATCTACAATGAGATACAGGGCG
>JAZKXS010000142.1:0-6755 GCA_045611745.1 Faecousia sp. | reverse complement strand
CGGTATGACCTTTTTGCGTGTCACCGATAACGGCTGCGGTATGTCGCCTGAGGATGCCCGTATTGCCTTTCTGCGCCACGCCACCTCTAAACTGCGCACCGAAGCAGACCTTGCCGCCATTGGTACAATGGGTTTCCGTGGGGAAGCGCTGGCCGCCATTGCCGCTGTCAGCCGCATTGACCTTCTGACAAAAACGAGGGATTGCATTAGTGGCACAAGCCTCCACTTGGAGGCCGGTGAAATTTTAGAGGACACCGAGGCCGGCTGTCCCGACGGCACAACGATGATCGTACGGGATCTATTTTTCAACACCCCTGCCCGTATGGCTTTTATGCACTCTGACACCGTCGAGGGTGGAAAAGTCTCCGGTGCCGTGCAGCTTCAGGCCCTTGCCCACCCCGAGATCGCTTTCCGTTTCTTGCGAGACGGCAAGGAAGTCCTCTCCACACCCGGTACCGGGCGCTTACAAGACGCTGTTTATAGCATTTACGGCAAATCCGGCGGTCAAATGATCCCCGTAGACAGCCAATGGGAGGGCTATAAAATCACCGGCTATGTGACACGCCCCACCGATGCCCGTCCAAGCCGCAGTTTACAAACCTTCTTTGTCAACGACCGTCCTGTGCGCTCCCGATTGCTTATCTCCGCTTTGGAGGAAGCTTACCGCAATCAGCTTATGCAGGGCAAATTCCCCGGCTGTGTGCTGCATTTGACTTTGCCGCTGAACGCTGTGGATGTAAACGTCCACCCGGCAAAAACAGAAATCAAATTTTTAAATGAAAAAGCAGCCTTTCATTGTGTCCATTACGGTGTTTTGGGTGCGCTGAACAAAGCTCAGGACCGTCCTGCTGTCCGTTTTACACCGACGCAGGAAAAGGTTACGTCCCCTACCCCACAGCCTGTGCAAAAACAGTCGGTGAAGCAGGACAGCTTTTTCCGTACCATGACGCCCCAGGAATTTAAGACCTTCTCTGCCGTGATCAAGGACGCACCAAAACCTTCCCCACAAGCAGCGGCAGCCGTGGCAAATGCCGTAGAGCGCACACCTGCGCAGCCTCTCCGTGAGGAAATCCAGCTCCCCATCAATCATAGCACGTCTGCGTTCCAAAAGGTTGCGCCTGTAATACAGGAGACACCGACGCAGTCCGTCCTGGCTATGCCGGAAGAACCGGAGCAGGCAATCTTGAATATGCCGGAAGTACCATCTTGGCGCTATGTAGGAGAACTCTATAACTGCTATATTTTGGTGCAGCAGGGCGAGGACGCTTTCTTTATCGACAAGCACGCCGCCCACGAGCGCATTTTATTTGAGAAACTGAAGAAAAACCAGGAGGCCATTTCCTCCCAAACCCTGATCTCTCCTGTTTCCTGCCGGCTATCCCCGGAAAATGTAGCCATTTTGCTGGAAAACAAGACCCATATGGAGGCACTTGGTTTTCTGCTGGAAGAATTCGGTGATAACGTGCTTTTGGTACGGCAAATTCCTATGGATCTGGAGCTGTCTCAACTAAACGACACCCTTGAGGAATTATCATCCGATTTGCAAAAAGGCCGTCTGGAGCATGGCGACACCATAAGGGATGAGCTGCTGCACACCATAGCGTGCAAAGCCGCCATAAAGGCCGGCTGGGAGACCTCTGAAAAGGAACTTATGTCCCTTGTCAAAGAGGTTATGTCCCGTGAGGACTTAAAGCACTGCCCCCACGGCAGGCCCATCTGCATCTCCCTTTCCAAAAAGCAACTGGAAAAGCAGTTTAAGCGGAGCTGATCATATGGATAAAATTATTTGTATTGCCGGTCCAACCGCTTCCGGCAAAACTGCCCTCTCCATTGCCCTTGCGGAAGCCTTAGGCGGTGAGATCGTCTCCTGCGATTCTATGCAGATCTATAAGGGCATGGACATCGGCACTGCCAAGCCCACCTTGGAAGAACGAGGCAACATCCCCCATTATATGCTGGATGTTGCCGAGCCTTGTGAGGATTTTTCCGTTAGCCGCTACTGCGAAATGGCGACCCCCATCGTAGAAGATATCCTTACTCGTGGCAAAACCGCCATTATTGTAGGCGGCACCGGTCTTTATATGGACGCTCTGATCCGCGGCAATTCTTTTGCCCCCTACCCCTCCACAGGCAGACGGGAAGAACTGGAAGCCATCGCCGCCAGCGAGGGGATCGAGGCTATTTTATGTAAACTAAGAGAGGTTGACCCAGAATCAGCCGCCCGCTTGCACCCCAGCGATCAAAAACGGATCATTCGGGCGCTGGAGGTCTATTTGGAAACCGGCGAGACCATCACTGCACACAACGAAAAAACCAAGGCCATTCCACCCAAATTTATGCCCGTTTGGTTTGCCTTGGAGGACGAAAACCGGCAGGATCTTTACGACCGCATCGACCGGCGTGTAGATCTAATGCTGGAGCAAGGTCTCCTTGCAGAAATTCAAGGCCTTTTGCAGCAGGGTGTACCAAGAAAATGTACGGCAATGCAAGCCATCGGCTATAAAGAATTTCTTTCTGCGCTGTCCGGAGAAATTTCCCTGGAAACCGCCGCAGCCCAAGTAAAGCAGGCCTCCCGTCACTATGCAAAGCGGCAGCTTACTTGGTTTCGGAGAAATGAAAATATCCACTGGCTTCGTCGTGCAACCGGAGAAAGCACCCAAGAAATTCTTTCCCGTGCTCGACAGCATCTTGAGGAATTCGACAAATAAACAATGCTAAGATGTATGCATCCCAAAAGAAAGAAGGAATACATATGTCTGAAGCAATCAACTTACAGGACGCCGTGTTAAGCGAGGTACGGCGGGATAAAATCCCCGTGACCCTCTTTTTAATGAACGGCTTCCAGCTCCGGGGCACCGTCACCGGCTATGACAGCTTTGTGGTGGTGTTGGTCAGTGAAGGCAAACAGCAAATGATCTACAAGCACGCCATCTCGACCCTTGTCCCCATCCGATCTCTGAAAGCCACAGCGTGTAACGCATAGCA
Organism: Faecousia sp.; assembly: GCA_045611745.1. Lineage (GTDB taxonomy): Bacteria > Bacillota > Clostridia > Oscillospirales > Oscillospiraceae > Faecousia. Next base: position 3,770 of record JAZKXS010000142.1, on the reverse strand, counting down.
ACAGGCAGAGGTCAAAGGAGCCGTCAAGACAAGCAATCCGCACGCGTCGGCGTACAGGTGGTACGGTAGCGGGCGGATTGTGAGGTAAGTCAAAATGCCTTGCAGAGCAAGCTTTTTCCCCTCAGCCGTCAAAAATCAAAGATTTTTGCCATTTCCCTCTAAGGGGAAAGGCTTTGGGGTGATCTATTCCTTTTCTTGCATTTTGACGGTTGGCGGCTTTTTTGACACTCTGACAGGCGGCGGAGCAGAGCTTCGCCGCCTGTTTCTTTATTTTAGAAAGAAGGATTCTTATGTCCATAACAGAAAATGTACAGCGTATTCGCAAAGAAATGGAAAGCGCCGCAATTGCTGCCGGCCGTGACCCCAAAACTGTTCTTCTTTGCGCCGCCACCAAAATGAACAACACCCCAGCCGTCCGGGAAGCCATTGCCGCAGGCGTAGATTGCTGCGGTGAAAACCGGGTGCAGGAACTGACACAAAAGCAATCGCAAAACGCATATGAGGGCGTTCCTGTCCACTTCATCGGCCATCTGCAAACCAACAAAGTAAAACAGGTCGTCGGAAAGGTTGCGCTGATCCATAGTGTAGATTCTCTCCGTCTTATGCAGGCCATCAGCAACGAAGCCGAGAAGCAAGGTATCCGTCAGGATGTTTTGCTGGAAATTAACATTGGCAACGAAGAAAGCAAGTCCGGTTTCACCCCGGAAACCCTTTGGGAAGCGTTGACTATTGCCGCCACACTTCCCGGAATTTTCGTCCGTGGACTTATGGCAATCCCCCCGATTTGCCAAAATCCGGGAGATAACGACAAATTTTTTCAAAAAATGTATCAGCTATCTGTTGACATAACGACAAAAAAATACGATAATGTATGCAGTACCATTTTGTCTATGGGTATGAGTGCCGATTATCGAGAAGCAATCCGGTACGGCAGCACGATGGTACGTATCGGCACAGATATTTTTGGTGCCCGAAATTATACCGCCAAATAACCGCAAGGACGAAAAATAGATAATTGGAGGACGCGATATATGAGTTTTTGGGATAATGTCAAGAAATTTGCACAGCCCTATTCCGACGAGGAATACGACGAAGAATATGACGAAGAAATGGGCGATTACGCAGAAGAGCAGGAAGCCCCCCGCGCCCGTCGCAGCTCCCCCTTTGCCGCAGAAAAGCAAGCAGCAAGCACTGCCGGCTACACCCCTGCTTCTTCCGGAAGCACTCCCTCCGGCGGCTTTAACGGTCAGGTTCTGAGCATGGGCTCCGGAAAACAAGAAGTCGTGCTTTTCCACGCCAAGACCTTTGACGATGCCGCCAAGGCTGCCGATGAGCTGCGCAGAAGAAAGGCCATCATTCTCAATATGGAGAATGTAGATAAGACCCTCACCCGTCGAGTAGTGGACTTCCTGTCCGGCAGCATTTACGCACTGGACGGCAGCGTTAAGAAAATCGCCCAGGCTACTTACCTGTTCTGCCCTCACAATATGGATGTTGTAGGCGACTTGGAAAACGTCCCCGTAGAGCTGGAAAGCTACAACTAACAGAGAGGACACGCTATGCTTACACCCGAACAACTTAGCTCCGTTTCTTTCGGCAAAAAGTTTGGCGGTGGCTATAATACAGAAGATGTAGACAGCTTTTTGGCGCCATTGATCGCCGACTATACTACCCTTTACAACGAAAACACTTCCCTTCGTAACAAAATGCGTATGCTGGTTTCCAAATTGGAGGAATACCGCAGCGCAGAGGAAAGCATGAAGGAAGCGATGATCAACACCCAAAAGACCTGCGATGCGCAAATTTCAGAAACAAAAGAAAAATGCGCTTCCATGGTCCGGGATGCTGAAGCCGCCGCAATTGTAGCAGACCAAAAAATTGCTGCCGAAGAAGCCCGGGTAGAATCCGCCCGTCAGCTTGCCGCACGGCAGATCATCAGCCTGAAAGACCAGCTGGAAAGCTGTCTGAAGCTGCTTTCCCAAATCGAGGAAAATCACCGCCCCTCCGGGCCTGTTGAGATCCCGGCCACAGAAGCAAACACTTCCGCTGTGGCAGAGGAAATTTCCGCCAACGTGGAAGCGCTGGTGAGTGCCCAGGAAAAGCCGGAACCAAGCAAGAACACTCCGCCCCTTACCCCCGACCCCAAGGCAGATATGTTCGCTAACCTGCAATTTGGCAGAAATTACGATTCAAAACGATAATATTGAATGCATTGATAAGGACAAGTGTTCTCCGCTTTCCTGCTTTCAGAGAGCTGCCGTTTGGTGCGAGGCAGCAGAGGTTCGGTATACATATCCCCTTTGAGCAGCATACCGAACCCATTTGGGCAGTAGGCTATGCCGGTGGCACCCGATACCGTGCAAACGAGTGCCGGGCAACCGGAACAAGAGTGGTACCGCAGAGGTCACAATGCCTTTGTCTCTTACAGGGACAAAGGCATTTTTCTTTCGCGAAATAAACACCCCTTAGTATGAAATCTAATATAAGGAGAGTTTTATGGCTATTAAACTTGATACTGAAAAGAGCAAGGAAGCCTTTTCCAGCTTTCTAAAAAAGACCTCTGAGGTCGGCAAAAACGTTGCCGACAGCGTACAAAAAAGTGCAACGGAGCTATCCGAAAAAATGAAAGAAGATAGCTACCAGCGCAGGATCAAAAAATACAATCCGCTGTTCCCTGACGAGTATAACAGCGCAACCTTCCGCCTTCCAAAGCTGATTATTATTTCTGATGCTGTTTCTCGACAACAGATTGATGTTTGCGAAGGCGCACTTGGCTGGCGAGACCGAGAAAGCGACACTGAGGCACTATGCTTATATAATGATTCTCTCGATTTGGGCAATATTGAATTTTTCCCAAACGCTGTATGTGATGCAGCCTATTATGTAGACACTTTCAATCCCAACCGATACATTCGGGTAGACTGTATTTTTAAGAAGGCTCACGATGAGCGGTTAGCTGAGCTCAAAAATATTGCCTATATGTTAGGTGCTAAAAGTTGTACGATTGAGATTACAGAGGAACAAGTAGAACGCACCACAGCTTCTAAGAATGTCAGCATGAATCTATCGAAGCTGGCCGGAGTAAAAAACGAACATACCGCAACTACAGAAAGAACCAGCATAATTAGCGGAAAGGTATCCGCAGCTTTTGAGGGTAACACCTCTCCTCGCCGTCCGGAATTAAAATGGTTTGCGCAAGACGATACAATAAAAAAACTGATCGAAATGCGCTGCAAAAAAACAAATGGCTTAAAATCCGAGAATCTGCAATTATACGGCGCAACATCGGCTACGATGACACAAAAGGCAGCCTCCTCTGTTGACAGTGTTCTTGACAGGTTAAAATTAGCAGGAAACTTTTCTATGCAATTCTATGCTCAATCCGAGCATTCCAGCAAAATCATCTTCTCTGTGGAGTTTTAATAATTGATTATCGAATGAATTATGGAGGTAAAATCCAATGGAATACAAAAACACGATCATCACCCCGAAAACCGACTTTCCCATGAAGGCGGGACTTCCCCAGCGGGAGCCTGCAATGCTCCAGCGTTGGGAGGAAACCGACCTTTATAACGCACTTTTGGAGAAAAACAAGGACCTGCCCCCCTTTATTCTCCACGATGGCCCTCCCTTTAGTAATGGCTACATCCATATGGGTCACGCCCTCAATAAGTGCCTGAAGGACTTTATTGTCCGCAGCCACGCAATGATGGGCTTCTACACCCCCTATGTCCCCGGCTGGGACAACCACGGCCTGCCCATTGAGCGCG
>JAZKXS010000141.1:0-1048 GCA_045611745.1 Faecousia sp. | reverse complement strand
CTACGCATTTCACCGCTACACTAGGAATTCCACTTTCCTCTCCTGCACTCCAGCTTGACAGTTTCAAATGCAGTTCCGGGGTTGAGCCCCAGGCTTTCACATCTGACTTGCCATGCCATCTACACTCCCTTTACACCCAGTAAATCCGGATAACGCTTGCACCATACGTATTACCGCGGCTGCTGGCACGTATTTAGCCGGTGCTTCTTAGTCAGGTACCGTCATTATCTTCCCTGCTGATAGAGCTTTACATACCGAAATACTTCATCACTCACGCGGCGTCGCTGCATCAGGGTTTCCCCCATTGTGCAATATTCCCTACTGCTGCCTCCCGTAGGAGTCTGGGCCGTGTCTCAGTCCCAATGTGGCCGGTCACTCTCTCAAGCCGGCTACTGATCGCTGACTTGGTGGGCCGTTACCCCACCAACTATCTAATCAGACGCGGGTCCATCTCATGCCGATAAATCTTTTCACACTGCATCATGCGATGCCGTGCGCTTATGCGGTATTAGCAGCCGTTTCCAGCTGTTGTCCCCCTGTGCAGGGTTGGTTGTTCACGCGTTACTCACCCGTCCGCCACTCGCTTCGATCCGAAGATCTCTGCTCGTTCGACTTGCATGGGTTAGGCACGCCGCCAGCGTTCGTCCTGAGCCAGGATCAAACTCTTAGTTTAAAATCTTAGCTCCAATACTTTCAAGTATTGCTTTTTTCTTTACTCAAACGAATCGTCTTGACATTTCATTTCTGAATTTTCATTCAGGCGTTTTGATTGGTTCTATGTAGTTTTCAAGGAGCTTGTCCGTTGCTCTCTCGAAGCAACTCCGTTATTCTACCACAGCTTTTTCTCTTTGTCAACATCTTTTTTAGAAGATTTTTGACTTTTTTATTTCGCTGGGTGATAACCTCTCCCGAACGTTCCCGCTCAAGATCGAAAGTATTGTACCATATCTTTCCACGTCCCGCAACAGGTATTTCCGTACTTTGTTTGCACTATCGTTCGTATATTTGCACATATTTGTTGGTTTATGGATAATTATCGTTCGTATTT
>JAZKXS010000140.1:0-1440 GCA_045611745.1 Faecousia sp. | reverse complement strand
CGGTGCAGACAGTTAAGCATTTCCGGAATATCCTGCCGGTCAAAAACATCTTTCCAATGCTCCCGGGTAATGCCTTCCCGAAATCCAAAGTAAATGCAAGGCTTTTCGCCATTTACTTCTCTGCCACCTAAAATATGCCAGCACTCTGTCTTGCCAAACTGGGAATCGAACAGCGCTCTTGCTTTTTCACGGGTTGGATGTACCTGAATGGTTAGTCTCTCTGCGGAATCAATAAGCTTTACCAATACGCCAAGCTTATTGCCGTACCGTGCATAATGCTTTTTGCCCAGGATTTCTTCCGCATTTTCGTCAATGAGCTGCGCCAGGGAAATATCTGTCCCTTCTACCACGCTTAAACCTTCCACGATATGCTCTCTGCCACTATTTCTGGCAGCCACCGTAGACATGATCCACTCCTCTGGGAAATTGGTGTCCGGCATCTGTTCCTTACCGTGAAGCTTTTCAATAAGACTGCCTCCGGTATAGGTGCGCCAGGCGCCTGCTCGTTTCAGCTTTACCGGCCTGTTTATATCTATTTTGTTCGTCCGCATTTGCTAAAACATTATCTGGTCTTGTCTTCGTTTGCAAAATCACGAACAGTACCGGTTGGACGATGGCTGAAATTCAGTCTCTTAAGGCCTGCTTCTTTATCCGGCATAAAATCGACCCACATATAATGCATATGTCTGTCGCCGGTTACCTCTACACCGTGATTGGAACCCAAAGGAATGTGCATGATCACATTGCCCTTCATATTATACTTTTCGTCATCAATGATTACGTCCATATCGTTTTCGGGGAAGCTGAAGAAGAACTGATCAAGCATCGGGTGTGCGTGAGGTCTGACCAAATCATATCCATAAGACTCTACAGAACCGATGGTAAATCTGGGAATGATCTCGTGAGGGATCATCATTCGGCTGATCGTCTTTTCACTTTTGTTCGGATCGATGTACTGAATAGAATCCTGATAAGGTACAACGACCGGGAACTGTGTGCCGTAGTCTTCCAGATCTTTGGCATCGCCATCTTCTTCGTCCCACTGGATCTCTAAAATTTCCACATCCGTATTTGCCTTTACAACAAGCTTTTTGTCTGTTGCAGGAACAAAGGTCGTTCTGTTAACAAAGCTGTATTCCTTCTCGTTTGTTGCAAATACTGCCTCACCTGTAATCAGGATAAGAATATGGTAATATCCGACATTTTCTTCAAATACCATTTCGCTGCCACTTTTAATCTGGTGATGAACAGGTCTTGCACCGTTGATTTCACCCTGACAAAGCTCGACAGACTGGTTTCCTTCCTTGTTTTTTACAACATACTCCATAACTACTTTTTCTGCCATTTTTGCTTTCTCCTTTACGCTAAGTTTATTTTATTTCCATTTACAGAAGTAACACGATCCACAACTAATTGCCGGAACTCCGGTGTCAGCATAGC
>JAZKXS010000139.1:0-25813 GCA_045611745.1 Faecousia sp. | reverse complement strand
CCTTCTTAAAAATGCCGGAGGTAGCGGCGGAGACGGTCTGGATGAAATGCGGGAAAATACCCGTCGTCTCAACGAGACCCTTGCCAGCTTTAAGATCGAGGCACACATCATAAATGTTACCCGTGGACCAAGCGTCACCCGATATGAGGTTGAGCTGGAAAAGGGTGTCCGACTCAACAAAATTACTACCTGCGCAGACGATATTGCATTGAGCCTTGGCGCAAGCGGTGTTAGAATTGCGGCAGTCCCTGGTAAAATCTCTGTTGTTGGCATTGAAGTGCCCAATAGATCGGTAAATACCGTTTCTCTCCGGGAGGTTATTGAATCCAATGCCTTCACTTCTGCCAAGTCCAAATCCTCTTTTGCTGTTGGTAAGGACATTGGCGGTAACGCAATTATTGGCAATATTGCCAAGCTTCCCCATATGCTCATTGCAGGTACGACCGGTTCCGGTAAGTCCGTTTGCATGAACTCCATCATCATCTCAATTTTGTATAAGGCAGCGCCTGAAGATGTAAAGCTCATTATGATTGACCCCAAAATGGTCGAGCTTGGTATCTACAACGGCATTCCCCACCTGCTGATTCCCGTAGTCACCGACCCGAAAAAGGCGGCAGGCTCGTTGCAGTGGGCTGTTGTTGAAATGATGCGACGCTATAAAGCGATGAGCGATGTAGGTGTTCGTGACTTAGAGTCCTATAACAGCATCGTAGAAAGCCAGGAAACCGGCGCAACCAAGCTTCCCCAAGTGGTCGTCATTATTGACGAGTTGGCTGACCTTATGCTGGTTGCCGCAAAAGAAGTGGAAGAATCGATCTGCCGAATTGCCCAAATGGGTCGTGCCGCAGGTATCCATCTTGTGATCGCCACCCAGCGTCCTTCTGCAGACGTCATAACCGGTCTTATGAAAGCAAACATTCCCTCCAGAATTGCTTTCGCTGTTGCTTCTGCAATGGAGTCCCGTATTATTTTGGACACTCAGGGCGCAGAAAAGCTGGTTGGTCGTGGCGATATGCTCTTTGCGCCCATCGGCAGTGGTAAGCCAAAGCGTGTACAGGGATGCTTCGTAAGTGATCCTGAGGTTGAAGCGGTTGCAACCTATGTCAAATCCAATTTCAATACCAACTACGATCAGAATGTTATGGAAGAGATCGAGAAGAAGGCTGCCCAGACCGGTAACAGCAAGGGCGCACCCACTGCCGCAGACCCTGAGCCCTCTGCTGAGGAACTGGACGGTGACGAGATGCTCCCGGCTGCTGTGGACGTGATTCTGGAAACCGGTCAGGCATCAGTCTCTATGCTCCAGCGTCGCTTGAAGCTTGGCTACGCCCGGGCAGCGCGTATCGTTGATGAAATGGAAGAAAAGGGAATCGTTGGCCCGTTTATGGGCAGTAAACCCCGTACGATCCTCATTACTAAGGAACAATGGGAAGCCATGAAGGGCGGAGGATCTGCCCAAATGGACTTTGATGATCTTCAGGAAGAAGCTGAGGATTATGAGGACGAAGAACTGCTATAACCGTAATTTAGCCTGATAAGGCTGAATATAAATCGCATCGCATCCCCATTGGGGAGCGACAGCAAGGAGGAACTTAATGAAAAACAATAAAATTAACAAGATGGTGGGCGTTTCGCTGCTGATTGCTGTAATGCTTGTGCTTCAGTTTTTGGCATCGGTCTTTCCTATCAAAATCGGACCTGTATCTTTGTCGCTGGTGCTCATTCCCATCGTACTCGGCGCGGCAACCTATGGTGTGGCAGCCGGTGGCGTTCTAGGCGGTGCATTTGGTGTAATGACCTATATTTACTGCGTTAACGGTATGGACGCAGGCGGCCATATGGTATTTCAGGCAAGTCCGGTAATGTGCTTTGTGGTAGTGATGGCAAAGGGTATCTTTTGTGGCCTTGCTGCTGGAGCCGTCTACCGCCTGATTTGTAAGAAAAATGGTTATTTGGCGATGCTCTGCGCTGCTATAATTTGCCCTGTGGTGAATACCGGTGTGTTTCTCATTGGTATGAAGTTGTGGTTTATGGATGTTCTGAAGATTTGGGCAGGTGGATCCGATGTTGCAGGCTATGTGCTTTCCGGACTGATCGTTGTTAACTTTCTGCCGGAGCTGGGAATCAATCTGCTGTTTAGCCCTGCTGGACAAAGAATTTTGCGAACCATTAAGAAATAACAATAAAGAGACGACAGCATTTGCTGTCGGCTCTCTGTTTATTAAACCTGGGGGACAGTGCTGTCGGCTCTCTGATTATTAAACCTGGGGGACAGGGCAGGGGCGGGCTTTATCAAAAGCTTCGCTGACTGTTTTCTCCTTAAGAACACCGTTCTGATAATACTGGATAACCTTTGTGCCCATCAAATCGTCCAGCTTGTAGGGGTGATACCACATACGATAGCCGTCCACATTTCTGCGGCCGCCACGGTAGTAATCTTCACCCATCTGTACCCAGTAATCGCTGCTGTTTACATTGAAGAAATAGCGATAACCGGCTTCGTACAGAACCTTAAAGGAGGGATTATCGAGGGTGTAGTTTTCGTCGCCAGCAACATCGGCGCCGTGGGGATAGATAATGATATCACATTCGCCAATGACAAACTCAACGCGTTCCTTAAACTTCTTGACATCTGCCTTGATGGCTGCGGCTTTGTCATTGGGGTCAGGTTTCTTGGGGTAGGAATAGTCGGGGTGGCCGTAGGAGTGGCTTGCAATGATCCAGCCGTTGTCCTTTAGACACTGGGTGACCGCCTTTGCAGCCTCCACTTCCTTATTATAGGCTTCCGTACCCATATTCGTCTTATAGGAGGGTTTAACACGATAACCAAACACGCCCTCATAACCGGTAACACCTAAGACGGCACGAGCGCCTTGGTAGGCAAAGTCGGGATGCTCCTGGATAAAAGCTTCCAAAATGGGGACAAGGTCATATTCGCCAACATGAATGTTGCCCTGCGCGTCCATATATTCGCAGGTGGGTTTTCCATCCTCGCCGATAATGATCTTGTGGGCAAAACCGTCACCCTTCGTTGAAGCATATACAGGTGTGTAATTTACGCCGGCATCGGAGTCAGCGATCATATTGCCGTAATAATTTAGGTCGTCCTGGCTCATAATAAAGGGCTTTTTACCCTCAGGCAAATAGATATCACCCTCAACAAACTTGGCTTTGCCGTTTGCGTCTGTGATCTCATAGGCAACCTGATAGGGTGTTACGAGAACAAAACCACGCTCGTACATAGACTCCAAAATGAACCTGAACTCTTCAACCGTGGTCATCCACTGATTATAGCCGTTTTTCTGGTAGCTTCCTTTGCCAAAGGCACGGTCTGTATCTACGATCAGGGAGTGGAAGAAGATATGGGTAATGGTATCCATTTCCTCATAACGGGAACAGCTTGCCTTGCTTGCTTCGTACTGGGCTATCTTTGTTGCAATGTCAGGCACCTTGTCTGCGTACTCAAAGCCTTGCAGTAGCGCAATTGCCTTATCGTAGTCATAGCCGGCAGCAAGGAAATCTGCATCCTTGATTAAGTTGGCAGCAGCGTCCAGAACCTCTTGGGAAACGGTGGGTTCCTCCGTAGGCGCATCTGTTGGTTCGTCCGTTGGCGTATCCGTAGGATCGGTTACCGTTGGAGGATTTCCTTGTAGAAGCGGATCAAACACACCGTTATTGAATGCAACTGCGGCGCAGGCAACAACAAGTACAACGATCAAAGTGATGCCGACAGGAACAATGTATTGTTCAATGCCACGCTTCCTTTCATGGCGACTACTGCGTCTTTTGTTTCTATCCATAATCAATACCTCCAATTCTATAATATTATTATATCATTTGTATTTTAAAATGCAATAGGTAGACATAAAATTTGCGTCAGCATTTTGTTAGCTGACGCAAATTTTTATTTACCTGCAAGTGCTCTTTCCAGCCATACACTGCCGAAATCCAAAGCGGTAAAGAGACCTTCTTTTTCGCCTTTCTTTACAATGCGATCTCTGGGCTTTGCTGCAGGGTCTGTAAGCTGAAGCTGCACAGAAACGCGCTTGGCAATTTCCTCACCGCCAACATTTTCCGTCTCCAAAATTTGGAGCATAACGATATGGCTATCAGCCATAGAGCCGTAGTAGATCATATTGTCCTTGCGCATAAGGGGATGTCCCTTATAGGTCAAAACCTTATTTTCTTCAGACATAGGAACCTCCTGTTAGAAATGGTTGGGAGGCTTCTGCGATGACAAAAGCCTCCCTGCGTTTAGAACTTACTTGTCAAACAGATAACTCTGGACCAGCGTACGAAGAAGCTCGTCCCTGTCGATCTTACAGATGAGACTTCTGGCACTCTGATAATTGGTAATGTAGGTGGGATCTTCCGTTAGGAGATAACCTACGATCTGATTGATGGGATTGTAGCCTTTTTCACTCAAAGCATCGAAGACGCTCTGCAGAATCAAACGCATATTTTCCTTGTCATCACTGGGTACAGTGAATTTAATTGTGTGTTCTGTCAAGATGCCGTCCTCCTTGCATAATATATTTACTATTATAGCCTAAAATTTACAGAGTGTAAAGTACTAAAAGGAAAATTATTTTTAAATTATCGCAGAGATGCACCAAGTTTTTCACCGAGAGCGTTCAATACACGACTGATAAGCTGTTCGGAGTCAGCGTCGGTCAGGGTGCGATCGTCAGCACGGAGAGACAAAGAGAAGGCAAGGCTCTTTTTGCCTTCGCCGATATTTGCGCCACGGTAGATATCAAACAGGGCAACACTCTGCAGGAGTTTTCCGGCAGCGGCTTCAATCACAGCCTCGGCATCTGCAACGGTTACCTGCTCGTCACATACGATTGCAAGATCTCGGGTGACGGTAGGATACTTGGGCAGCGGTGTATAAGTGGGCTCAGGAAGCTGAAGGGACATCAGTTTCTCCATATCGATCTCTGCGCAGTATACCGGGCAGTCCATATCGTAGTTCTGAGCGACCAAAGGATGAATCTGGCCGATATAGCCAACGGTAATGCCACCTACGGATACAACTGCGCAGCGACCAGGGTGGTAGCTGGGGTTATCCTTGGTTGCAGTGTAGGAGGCTTTTTGAATGCGCAGGGCAGTGAAAATAGCTTCCAGTTCGCCCTTGATCGCAAAGAAATCAGCATTTACGCCGTATGCGCCAAGAACAAGGATCTTGGGCTCATCAGGCTGGAGCTTTCCTTCCTGGGGAATATAAATCTTTGCGATTTCATAAAGCTTAACATTTTTGTTTCTATATGCCAGATTACGGGAGAGAATATCCAGCATAGAGGGCAGGGCGGTGGTGCGCATTACAGAGGTATCTTCACCAAGGGGATTTTGGATACGCATAGGATTGCGCAAAACACTGTCCATAGGCAGGCGGATGCGGTCAAAGATTTCCGGAGAAACAAAGGAATAGGTGATGATCTCGTTATAGCCCAGAGCACGGCAAGCGCTTCCGCAAGCACTCTCAAAACGCATTTTGGGGGAATAGCCGCCCTTTGCTGCCATTTTCAGCGCAGTGGTGGGGATCTCGTTGTAACCGTAGGAACGGCCGATCTCCTCGGCAATGTCTGCCATCAATCGCAGGTCAGGACGCCAGGAGGGAACGTGAATCTGTCCGTTTTCTACAGGCACTTCCAGTAGGGCAAGATACTTGACCATATCTTCTTCGGAAATATCGGTGCCAAGAAGTGCGTTGATCTTTTCAGGCTCAAGCGCAACCGTTGCAGGGGCAGGAACATAATGGATGATATCAACCATTCCGTCCATTACATCGCCACATTCAAGAAGCTCTACAAGCTCACAGGCACGCTGTACAGCAGGTACGGTCATCATCGGATCAATGTTCTTTTCAAACTTTGCGGAGGAGTCGGTACGCATACCCAGAGCCAGCGCAGTTTTACGAATACAAGTGCCGTCAAAGTTGGCAGATTCAAATACAACGGTGGTGGTATCGGAAAGAATTTCGGAATTTTCACCGCCCATAATGCCGGCAAGGCCAATGGGCTTCTCATCATCAGCAATGACGAGCATACCAGGAGTAAGCTGACGCACGTTTCCGTCAAGGGTGGTCAGGGTTTCACCCTCTGCAGCTTCCCGGACAATGATCTTGCCGGAGCCAACATAACGGTAGTCAAAGGCGTGCATAGGCTGGCCGTATTCCAGCATCACGTAGTTGGTGATGTCAACGATGTTGTTTATGGGGCGAACACCGTTTGCACGCAGACGCTGACGTAGCCACTTGGGAGAAGGACCAATCTTTACATTGGTTACCATACGGGCGGTATAGCGGTTGCAAAGCTCGTCGGCAGGCACATCCACATCCAGCATTTCGTACATAGAGCCGGCATTGCTGCCATTTACAACAGGCTCGTGGTGCTTCATAGGCAGACCAAATGCTGCGGCCGATTCCCGGGCAAGGCCAATGATGGAATAGCAGTCGGGACGGTTGTTGGTGATTTCGAAATCAACAAGGGTATCGTCGTTGCCAATAACGGTGTTGATGTCATCACCGGGCTTGCAATCTTCCTGAATGATCCAAATGCCGTCCTCGATGGCATAAGGGAAATCACCCAAGGTCAGATTCAGCTCCTTCAGAGAGCAGAGCATACCGCAGGAAACCTCACCGCGAAGCTTGCCCTTTGTGATGTGAATACCGCCGGGGAGATAGGAGTTGTGCAGAGCGGCAGGTACAAGGTCACCTTCCTTGACATTTTGTGCGCCTGTAACGATCTGTACAGGTTCTTCTGCACCAACATCTACCTGGCAGACCCACATATGGTCGGAGTTTTCGTGACGAACGATAGAAAGCACCTTACCAACCACAACATTGCGGATTTCACTGTCAAGGCGTTCGTAGGTTTCGACCTTCTGGCCGAAAACAGTCATGGTATCTACATATTCTTTGTCGGAAATATGAGAAAGATCAACAAATTCTTCATTGATCCATTTTCTGTTTAGTTTCATTTCTGCACCTCCTTAGAACTGATTCAGGAACCGCACATCGTTATCGAAGATCAAACGCAGGTCGTTGATCTTTCTGCGGCCCATAGCCATTCTTTCCAGACCCATACCAAAGGCAAAACCGGAATATTTCTCCGGATCAATGCCGCACCCCTCCAGAACCTTAGGATGCACCATACCGGCACCCAAAAGTTCGATCCAGCCTTCTCCGTGGCAGGTGGAGCAAACCTGTCCGCCTACTTCACCGGTGCCGTGACATTTGTGGCATTGCATATCCATCTCGCAGCTGGGCTCAGTGAAGGGGAAATGGTGAGGACGGAAGCGCATCTGGGCATCTTCACCGTAAAGGCTCTTCATAAGGGTAATGAGTGCGCCCTTAAGATTGCCCATTGTGATGTTTTTGTCAATGACCAGGCCTTCAATCTGATGGAACATAGGGGAGTGGGTGGCATCTGCTTCGTCCTTACGGTACACACGTCCGGGGGCAAGAATACAGATGGGAGGCTCCATATTCTCCATCGCACGAATCTGCATAGGACTTGTCTGGGTACGTAAAAGGAGAGAATCCTCGTCGTTAAAGTAGAATGTATCGGAACGGTCACGGGCAGGATGCCCCTCCTCGGTGTTCAGCCGGGTGAAGTTATATTCTGCCAGTTCGATTTCCGGACCGTCAATGATCTGATAACCGAGGCTGACAAACAGATCCTTGATTTCCTGCAGAACCTGGTTCATGGGATGCTCCTTGCCCATTACAACAGTCTTTCCGGGAATGGTGACATCCAGGCTTTCTTCCTGGAGCTTCTTCTCTAAAACAGCGGCATTTACAGAAGCCTTGCGAGCTTCTAATGCTGCTTCGATTTCGCTGCGAACAGCGTTGGCGATCTGACCCATAATGGGGCGTTCTTCCGGTGTCAGCTGTCCCATTTGCTTTAATACAGCCGTCAGCTCACCTTTCTTGCCCAGCAGTTTGACACGCAGTTCCTCCAAGGCGGCAGGGGAGTCTGCTTCGTTGAGGGCAGCAATTGCTTGCAGCCGAATCTGCTCTAATTGTTGTTTCATAATCTTACTCCTTCCAAAATGATAAAAAAACACCTTCATCCCAAATCGGGACGAAGGATAACCTCCGCGGTACCACCCGCAATTCGCCATATGGCGCTGCTTTACCGGTGCAAAAACACCTGCGATCGTTAACGGGATCTACCGGCACACCCTACTGTTATTTCAGGCTGCGGCTCATGGGAGAAGGCCCGTTGCTGCACGTAAGCGGATCCCACCATCCCGCTTTCTCTGAAAAACGCAAACCAGCAATAGACAACCCAATCAAAGCCTTTACATATCTACAAAATATTACCACAACTTTTCAAAAAACGCAAGCACTTTATGGAAATAATCTAACATATTCCCGCAACTTTACGAATAAAACTGTTGCAGAAGCTTGTTGGCACAGGGGGATTAATTTATGAAGCGTTTTCTAAGTGTGATCATTTTGGTTTTGCTGCTTTGCGGTTGCGGAAATAATGACAGTGAAATGGGGTTTATCCTTTCCTTTCGACAGCGCCTTCTTGGTGGGAACGGATGTACATTTACTGCGGAAATTACAGCCGATTACGGTGACGAAATGTATCAGTTTACTGTGCAGTGCCAAGGAGATAAGCAAGGAAATCTTACATTCACGGTTACAAAACCCGACAGTATTTCCGGCATAACAGGGTCGATTACAGATTTAGGCGGATCCTTTACCTTTGACGGAACTGCCCTCGCGTTTCCACCCATTGCAGATGGCTATATTACACCGGTTACAGCACCGTGGATTTTCTTAAAAACGCTCAGAAGCGGGTATATCGCATCCTGTGCAAAGACAGATAAGACGTTATACCTGCAAATAGATGATAGCTACAGCGAAAAAGCATTGCATCTTGATATTTGGTTCGATGAAAGCGGAGTCCCCGTACGAGCCGAAATTCTTTGGGAAGGAAGACGTATTTTGTCATTAATCGTGAGAGATTTTATGATATTGTAACCATCTGTCGCATATTACATAGGATAAATCACGGATGCTGCCGTATATTTCTCTATTGTGCGTGGGAGAATATGATCAGCCGCGTTACATATGGACATATCCGGTAGCGTTGGTGAGATTTTTCCGGAGTGTGAAGAAAATGGAAGGCACAGTCAGACGTGGTGATATATTCTACGCTGATCTTTCACCAGTTGTAGGAAGTGAACAAGGTGGAACACGACCAGTTCTTATTGTACAAAATGATACAGGAAATAAGTATTCCCCAACTGTAATTGCTGCGGCAATTACAAGTCAAACCGGCAAGGCAAGACTCCCAACACATATCAATATCGTTGGTGGAAGTGTTGGACTTAGCAAGGACTCTGTGATTTTGCTGGAACAGGTTCGCACCATCGACAAACGTCGGCTCAGAGAGCATATGGGCAAATTGGACGAAAAGCATATGCTGATGGTGGATGAGGCTTTGGCCGTTAGTTTCGGTCTGCAGGAAAGCCGCGGTGAAATGTAAAAGAATTCCCCCTTACCTCATATAATAGGGTAAGGGGGAATGTTTATGAAACGGGAATTTCCGATCCTTTCAGACGATCGACCCATAGGCACAGCCACAGTTACAGAGGATGGTCTATATTTTGATATTGCCTGTAAATGCACGACACAGACCGGTATCCTTCGGGTGATTGCCAATTGCTCCGATCATCAGGAAAATATCGGCATATGCGTTCCTAAGGACGGACAAATGGTGATCCGGACCAAAATACCAAAAAAGAAACTGCAATCCCTGACGGGTTTTTCCGCTGTCACGAAAAAAGAGGAAATTTGGATACCCATTGTGGACGGAAAACCAATACCCCATCTGGATAAGATCCTGTATGCAAGGTATTCGGTTCAAAACGGAAAGCCGGGTCTTTTTATTCCTTGGGCAAAGCTACATAAGGATCCGTAAGCGTAATGTTGTCTTTGGAAAGGGAAAAAGACCGTGCAACCGTTCCGTCTAACGAAAGAATGTCGATATCAACACCTGTAAAAGACAGGCTATTGATGAGTGTGAGCGCCAGGCAGGATGTAGCAATTGTAAGCTGCAGACCAAGGGCGTCGCTGAACTTGTCATTGAGAGTGACGCGAATATGGGTTTCTGAAATCTTCGTATCGACCAAAGCAATATTGTCAGGGAAAGGGGAGTAGAACTCGTCACTTTCCGGCCCCTGAAAGTATATTTCCAAGAGCTCGCTAACTGTCAAAAATTCTGCGCCCTCTCTGGTTTCACAACCGAGCGTGCTGCCATCACTGTACAAATCGATATTCGTCAGAGGATAGTAAAAATAGACTGGATTTTCGTAGGAACTGATGAATCTATTGCCGCATCCGGTCAAGACGACGGTGGAGACAATGAGCATTAAGCAAAGAAAACGTCTCATAGCAAGTCCTCCGTGTCAAAGACAGGCAGCCGCAATGTAAAGGTCGATCCCATACCTACAATGCTGTCAACAGAAATTTCACCCTCATGCTTTTGTACCAGTTCCTTAACGATGCTTAAACCGAGGCCACTGCCGCCGGTGGAACGGGATCTTGCTTTATCTACCCGGTAGAATCGGTCAAAAATGTGGGGAATACTATCTGCTGGTATGCCCTGACCTTCATCTCTTACGGAAAATACGGCAATATCTTCCTTTCTGGAGAGAGAAATGTATAGATTGCCGCCGATAGCACTATATTTAATGCCGTTTTCAACGAGGTTAAAGATAATTTGATACAGGTCGTCCTCACCGGTCAAAACGGGGCAATTATCAGAAAGTTTTGTATGAATGGTGATTTGATTGACCTGCGCCAAAGGAGACAGCATACGTAGCGTTCTGCGTATTACGGCATCGAATTGTATAATTTCAACATCCTCAATGAGCTTAGCATCTGACTTGGAAAGGGAAAGGAGATTTTGAGACATTCTGTTGAGACGATCTGCTTCATTGCCAATATCTTCAACGAATTCCCGTACCGTATCCATATCCATCTCATTTTGCAGAATAGAGTCAGATAGGAGTTTAATAGATGCAAGGGGCGTTTTCAGCTCATGTGATGCGTTGGATACAAACTGCCGTCTTGTTTCCTCCATATCCTGCAGCCTGTTTACAAGCCCGTTAAATTCCTGACCAAGTACGGTCATTTCGTCGTGACCCCGAATGTCAACCTGATGGGAGTAATCACCTTCACGGATAATATGCATAGATGCCATTAAATTGCGAACACGTTTTGTAAATGCCTTGGAAAGGGAAAGGGCAAATAAAATAACTGCGATCTCAAGGCAGATGGTGATCGTCAGGATATCCTTTTGCAGTGCGCCGATCAGTGCGCCCTGCTGCTCGTCATATTCTGTCATATATACACAGCCCAGCAGGGTGTCGTAAGAAATGATCGGTGTTGCGGCCCGGGAAAACATAGTGTTCTTCTGATAGCTCCAGGAAAATACATCGTAGCCATCCATCGCCTGAATGATTTCCGGCAGAAGGGTATTGTTTCCAATAAAGGAATTTTCAGACACCGAATCGTAAATTGCAACACCGTTACTGTCTGTGATGATCAGTCTTGTAACACGCAAAGAACCCAGGTTTTTCACTGCATTTCCAACCGTTGTGGCATTGATTACATCCAGTGAACGAATTTCGGCAGCAACCAGATGGCAGCGCTCAATCATCGTTGCTTCCTGGCGTTTATAAAACAATTCCTGGCTGGAACGTGAGGTGTAGATATTCAGAAATAAAAGAACAAGCAGCGTTATGATCACATATATCAGCGCAAAGCGGAAATGGGTGCTGATATACCATTTTTTACCGTTCGTTTTTGAAGAAATAGCCAACGCCCCATTTCGTTATAATATACTGCGGCTGCGCAGGGTCGTCTTCAAGCTTCTCACGAAGTCTGCGGATATGAACATCAACCGTTCGAATATCACTGCGGTATTCGTAAGACCAGATGCAGTCCAAAAGTTTCTCTCGGGAGTAGACCTTATTCGGATTTTTCATCAAGAATTCAATCACGTCGTATTCCCGGGCAGTAAGGTCAATAAGCACACCGGATTTATACGCATTTCTGGCGTTCAGATCAAGAGTGATACTTCCGCAGCTTAGGGTGTTTTCTTTTATTTCGCTTATTTTGCTGCGCCGGATAAGGGCACGCACTCTGGCTTTTAGCTCTAAGATATTAAAGGGTTTTGTGATGTAATCATCTGCGCCGTTATCAAAACCCAGAAGCTTATCCATATCCTCAGTTTTTGCTGTAAGCAGTATGATGGGAACGCTGGAAAATTCCCGAATACAGGCGCAGGCGGTCAGCCCGTCCATATTTGGCATCATTACATCCAGAATGATCAGATCTGGATTTTCCTCTTTTGCCAGCGCAACCGCCTCCAGACCGTCTTTGCCGGTAATCGTCTCATAACCTTCATTTTGTAAGTTAAACCGAATACCCTTTACCAGCAGTTCTTCGTCGTCTACAATCAGAATTTTCATTATTTTTCTCCAATCATTATGTAATCGATAATGCCATTTAGCTTTGTTTCTCCTATGCCGGGGATATTTAGAAGATCCCGAACATCTTTAAATGGACCGTTTTTCTCCCGATATTCCACAATTCGCTTTGCAAGCACTTCGCCTATGCCGGGCAATAACGATAGTTCATCTTCATCGGCAGTATTAATGTCAATAATGCCATCTTTATTCGTGTTAGATTCTGTATTTACAGACGGAAACTGGTGCTTTTCTATCTGAATCGTGTCACCGGCCGTGATTCTGCCAATAAATATGCCGATCAAAACTGCAAAACCGATTATGGCAGATGTAAGGACGACCAAGTTGGCGGATTTTTTCATATCCACACATCCTCCATTGACTAACTCTATGGAAACTGATATAATTATTATACACAAAATTTCGCCAAGGGCAAGCCCACGGCTTCATATTGGAGCAAAAATATGAGAAAATTCTGCATAATTCTTCTTGTTTTATGGCTGACGGTTGGCTGTTTTGGCGTGCCGGTATCTGCTGAAACGATCACATCCGAAAATAACTGCAGCGGCATAGATGCCACCAATGCGATCGTTGAAAATAAAGTTATTACCAATGCGACCTCAGCATTGGTGTTCGAATGTAATAGTGAAACACTTATGTATGCCGATAATATCGATGAGCGAATGTACCCGGCCAGTTTCGTTAAGGTTATGACTGCACTTTTGGCAATCGAAAGGGGTACGCTTGACGATACGGTGACGGTCACAAAGGAGGCGCTATCCGCTGTTTCCGCCGGAGCTGTTTCCGTCAAATTGCAGGTAGGAGAGAAGCTGACACTTAAAGACCTTATCTACTGTATGCTTACCGGGTCTGCCAACGATGCCGCTTCGGTGATCGCTGTGCATATTGGTGGCAACATCGATGGCTTCGTTTCCATGATGAACAGCCGTGCCTTGGAGCTTGGATGTAAGGACACGAACTTTGTCGACCCCCACGGCCTGCAAAGCAAGAATCAGTATACCACCGCAAGGGATATGGTTCGTATTTTGCGTTGTGCTACCCAGTTGGACGTATTTGCGGATATATTCGGCGCAGTCAGCTATACACTTCCTGCAACCAATCTTTCGGATGCGCGTGAACTGAGAACGGCAAATTACATTACAGATCCAACGCAAGATAAATACTACGATAGCAGGGTAACAGGCGGCAGAACCGGTGTTGCAGCCGATCAAACGCGCTGCGTTGCAGCAACAGCTTCCAATGGCAATCTGAAGGTTATTGCAGTTGTTTTTGGCGCAAAATCCAAATTTGCGGCAGATAAATACACTGTTGAGCACTATGGCGGCTTCCGGGAAATCAGCAAGTTGCTGGACGAAACTCTTTCGGCTTATCAGATCGCACAGGTATTTTATCATGACCAGATCCTCGCCCAAAGAACGGTTATGAATGGCGATAATGACCTGGTGCTTGTACCTTCAGAAGCTAAGACGGTTGTCATTCCCAAAGGAATGGATCTTAATGACATCCAATACCGTTATTTGGACGACGGAAAAGCCTACCAAGCGCCTATAGCAGAAGGAACTGTACAAACCTGTGTCGAGGTTTGGTACGGTGGCAAATGTCTTGCAAAAGTAGATCTTCTTGCTCGTAACAGCGTTGCGGTAGCTTCCTCAAAGCTGGTAGTTCCGGAGCAAAAGGAAAAGGACGACTTCCCTTGGCATTATATCATTTTGCCGATTATTGCTACAGTTGGTTTCCTGACCCTTTTGTACCTGCAACATGTACGTGCCAACAGACGTAAGAAAGCTGCCCGGCGGAGAAATGCCGGAAGGAGAGACAGAAATGTGGGAACACCTACAAAACGAATGTAATAGCTGTAACCGCTGTGGACTTTGCCAAACAAGAAATAATGTAGTTTTTGGCGTGGGTGTCCGGGATGCAGACATTATGTTTATTGGGGAAGGGCCCGGTGAGCAGGAGGATCTGCAAGGCGAGCCCTTTGTGGGGGCTGCCGGCAAGCTTCTTGACGATATGCTTTCCATCATTGGTGTTAACCGCAGAAATTGTTACATAGCCAATATTGTAAAGTGCCGCCCACCCGGAAATAGGGATCCTTTAGATGAGGAACAAGATGCCTGTATCGACTATCTGCGCAAGCAGGTGGAATTTGTCAAGCCTCAAATTATTGTCTGCCTCGGCAGAATTGCTGCAAGAAAGATCATATATCCTGATTTCCGAATTACCCGGGATCACGGAACGTGGATCTGCCGCAATGGTACTTGGATCACTGCCATTTACCACCCGTCAGCCTTGCTCCGTGATTTGACTAAGCGCCCGGAAACCTTTGCCGATCTTCTTTCCATTGAAGAAAAGCTCCGCGAAGTACACGCAAATATGCAAGAAAGGACGCCTTAATTGGCGTCCTTTTTGTTATAGGTCAATGTTTCTTTTGCAATATAGATGGGGCGGTTTTTGGACTGCTCAAAGGTTCTGCCTACATATTCACCGATAATGCCAATGCAGAGCAACTGAACGCCGCCAAGGAGCAAGATCAGCACAATAATGGTAGCGTAACCCGGAATGGCAATGCCGAATGCCAGCTTCTGGATGACCACAACCAGAAGATACAGGAAAGCGGAAATAGCGGTAAGTGTACCAACGGCGGTGGCAATTCGCAAAGGCTTGGTGGAATAACCGATAATACCCTCAATGGCATAGTTCGTCAGCTTCCGAAAACTCCACTTGGTTGTTCCTGCCAGACGGGGCTGTGCAACATAGGGAATAAAGCAAGTGTTGTAACCGACCCAAGCGAAAATGCCCTTAGAGAAACGGTGATACTCTGCAACATCGATCAAGCTTTCAGCTACGCTGCGCCGGAAAGTGCGAAAGTCACTGGCATCAGATCGCAGCGCCACATCAGAAAGACGATTGATAATGGAATAGAAGGACTTTTTGAAGAAAGACAGGAGCTTACCCTCACCACGACGATCCTGATAGGCGGCTACAATATCATACTCCGCCTGTTCATCGAGAATTCTGACCATATCACGGACGATCTCCGGACGTTGCTGGAGGTCAGCATCGATCAGGGAAATATAATCTCCCGATGCCTGCTGCAAACCTGCATACAAGGCAGATTCCTTCCCAAAATTCCGAGAAAGGCGAACGACCTTAACGGGGCAAGATTGCGCATCAAAAAGTTTCTTGAGATTGTGATAAGTTGCATCTTTGCTGCCGTCATCTACGAAAACGATCTCGTAATCATAACCGCAACCTGCAAATGCGCCAATCACCGCATCCTGAAAAGCAGAAACATTTTCTGCTTCATTATAACAGGGGACAACAAGGGAAAGCTTCATATTTTCAACTCACTTTGTTTGTAGTTTTACAGTATTATATGCCATTTTTCCATTATCGTCAAGCGCAGACAAATTTGAGTTGACAGAATGGGTAGTTTATGGTAAATTATGCACATATTATGAGGCTTTGACAGGGAGTTTTCGGTAGATAAGCATTTACAGAGAGTATGCGGTTGGTGGGAGCATACAGTGCGCTGCCCAATTGTCGCCCTGGAGCTGATTTCCTGAAAGAAAAGTAGGGAAGTCCGGGTCTGCCCGTTATAGCTGCTAAGTGCCCTTCGGGGAATTCAGGTGGTACCGCGGAAATCTTTTCGCCCTGAGCATAAGCTCAGGACGTTTTTATTTTGTAAGGAGTGATCGAAATGGCAAGAGAACTACCCAAGGTTTACGAACCCCAGCAGGTAGAAACTGAGATCTATAAAATGTGGGAAGATGGTGGGTTTTTCCGTCCCGGAACAGACAGAAGCAAGAAGTCCTTTACCATCGTAATGCCGCCCCCAAACGTTACCGGCCAGCTGCATATGGGTCACGCAATGGACGCAACGCTTCAGGACACCCTGATTCGTTTCAAGCGGATGCAAGGCTATAATGCCCTGTGGCTGCCCGGTGTTGACCATGCAGGCATTGCAACCCAGATCAAGGTTGAAGAGGAGCTTCGCACTAAGGAAGGTCTGTCCCGTTACGATCTGGGTCGTGAAAAGTTCTTGGAGCGTGTTTGGGACTGGAAACACAAGTATGGCAACCGCATCGTGGAGCAGCAGAAAAAGCTGGGTGCATCCTGCGATTGGGAGCGCGCAAGATTTACTATGGACGAGGGTTGCAGTGCCGCTGTCCGTGAGGTTTTCGTTTCTCTGTATGAGAAGAACCTTATTTATAAAGGCAGCCGCATCATCAACTGGTGTCCTCACTGCGTAACCGCACTTTCCGACGCAGAGGTGGAATATGTGGACAAGCCCGGTCATCTGTGGCATATCCGATATCCCCTCGCTGACGGTACAGGTGAGGTCGTGGTTGCTACCACTCGTCCGGAAACAATGCTGGGCGATACCGGTGTCTGCGTCAACCCCAATGACGACCGTTACAAGGATATCGTTGGAAAGACGGTCATTCTGCCTCTGGTCAACAAGGAGATCCCCATTGTTGCTGACGATTATGCCGAGATGGAGTTCGGTACTGGCTGTGTCAAAATGACACCTGCCCACGACCCCAACGACTTTGAGGTTGGCCTGCGGCACAACCTTGAAGTTATCCGTGTTCTGGATGACAACGGTGTTGTTAATGCCCTTGGCGGTAAGTATGAAGGCCTTGACCGTTATGATGCTCGTAAGCAGATCGTTAAGGATCTGGAAGAGGGTGGCTACCTTGTTCGCATCGAGGAGCACGCCCATAATGTGGGTACCTGCTACCGTTGCCACAATGACGTAGAACCCATTATTTCTGCTCAGTGGTTTGTTCGTATGAAGCCTCTGGCAGAGGAAGCGATCCGTGTCGTTAAAGAAGGCGAAACCAAATTCGTTCCCGACCGTTTCTCCAAGACCTATATGAACTGGATGGAAAATGTCCGTGACTGGTGTATTTCCCGTCAGCTATGGTGGGGTCATCAGATTCCTGCATGGACTTGCTCTGAGTGCGGTCATATCACCGTTTCCCGTACCGATGCTACCGAGTGTGAACATTGCCACAGCAAGAACATTACCCGCGAAGAGGACGTGCTGGATACCTGGTTTAGCTCTGCACTCTGGCCCTTCGAGACCCTTGGCTGGCCCGAAAAGACTGAAGACTTGGATTATTTCTATCCCACAGATGTATTGGTCACCGGCTATGATATTATTTTCTTCTGGGTCGCCAGAATGATTTTCTCCGGCTGTGAACACACCGGAAAAACTCCCTTCCACACAGTGCTTATCCACGGCCTTGTCCGTGACGATAAGGGCAGAAAGATGTCCAAATCCCTCGGCAACGGCATCGATCCTCTGGAAATGATCGAAAAGTACGGCTGTGACGCCCTGCGTATGAATATGATCATGGGCAACTCTCCCGGAAACGATATGCGTTTTTACGTGGAGCGCTGCGAGGCAATGCGTAACTTCGCCAACAAGCTTTGGAACGCCAGCCGTTATGTTTTGATGAATCTTAAAGAGGGCGCAACCAACGCTCTGCCGGAGGAAAGCGCACTGACAGTTGCTGACAAGTGGGTGCTGTCCAAGCTGAACACATTGATTGCCGAAGTAACGGATAATATGGATCGCTATGAGCTTGGTGTGGCCATTCAGAAGGTCTATGACTTCCTGTGGGACACCTACTGCGACTGGTATATTGAGTTGACAAAGGCAAGACTTTACAGCGACGATGAGGCACAGAAGAACACTGCGCTGCAGGTGCTTGTATATGTCCTTGACCAGACGCTGCGTCTGCTCCATCCCTTTATGCCTTTCATCACGGAAGAAATCTGGCAAAGCCTGCCACACGATGGCGATGCACTGATCGTGGCCCAGTGGCCTACCTACACGGATGTGCTGGCTTTCCCCAAGGAAGAGAGTCTGATGGAGTCTGTGATGAATGCCATTCGTTCCATCCGTAACCGTCGTGCAGAGATGAACGTACCGCCCTCCACTAAGGCTGCGCTGTTCGTTCTCACATCGAAACCTCAGGTGTTTACAGAAGGCAGCGACTTCATTCAGCGCCTTGCTTATGCCGACCAAGTAACCGTATTGGATAAAGAACCGGAAAACATTGATAAAATGGTTTGCTGCACCACCTCGGACGCAAAACTGTATATTCCTATGGGTCAGCTTGTGGACGTGGCTAAGGAGCTTGAACGGATTGACAAGGAATTAGAAAAAGCCCAGAAAAACCTTGCAATGATCGAGGGTAAACTCTCCAATGAGAATTTCGTTTCCCGTGCCCCTGAAAATGTGGTCAATGCAGAAAAGGAAAAGGCAGAAAAGGCAAGAAGCCTGATCACCCAGCTTACACAGAGCAGAGAAGCACTTGAAAAACTCTAAAATACACCGAAAAGTAGCGTACAACAGCCTGTTGTACGCTACTTTCTTTTTTAGCTTCTAATTACGACAGAAAATCTGCACATCCCAATTTATACTGGTATTGAAATTTACAAAGGAGGGCAAAATATGCATTTGACAAGTTATTTGCAGGATGGAATATTGACGGTGGCGCTGACCGGAGAAATTGACCATCACTGCGCAAAAAACTACATAGATGTTATCATCGGCAAAATTGAGACCTATAAGCCTCGGGTATGCATACTGGATTTTCGGGAGGTCACCTTTATGGACTCCTCCGGAATTGCCGTTGTGATCAATACATTGCGCAATATGACAAGGCTGGAAGGACGCCTTGTTCTTACGGGCATTCGAGAACAACCTATGAAAGTATTTCATACATCGGGAATCGACAAATTAGTAGAAATCAGGGAGGAAGCTATATGAAATTCGAAAACTATATGACCTTGGAGTTTCCAAGTAAATCCGCAAATGAAGCCTTTGCACGGTCTGCAGTTGCCTGCTTTGCATCGCAGATGGATCCTACGTTAGAGGAGCTTGGGGATATTCGCACGGCTGTTTCCGAGGCAGTAACAAACTGTATTGTACACGCCTATCCAAACGGCCTTGGCACGATCACAATTCGCTGCAGAATCTTAAAAGATAATGTGCTGGATATTGTCATAAAGGACAAGGGTATCGGTATTGCCGATATTGAGCAGGCCAGACGCCCAATGTATACCACCGGTGGTGACGACCGCAGCGGAATGGGCTTTACCATTATGGAGAGCTTTATGACAAAATTTTCGGTTGCAAGTAAGGTTGGAAAGGGCACCAGTGTACATATGAGAAGAAAGCTGCAGAAACGCAAATGAGTGATACACTGGATTTGATACGGAAAAGTCAAGCTGGCGATGATGAGGCGCGGGAAACTCTGATTATGGAAAACAGCGGCCTTATTTGGGCTGTCGTGCGCCGCTTTGTAGGCAGGGGAGCGGAAATGGATGACCTGTACCAGCTTGGCTGCCTTGGGTTTTTAAAGGCAGTAGATGGCTTTGATTTGGAATTTGGTACTCAATTTTCAACCTATGCTGTCCCAAAGATTGCAGGTGAGATCCGTCGATTCCTCCGTGATGATGGGGCTGTAAAGGTGTCCCGCAGCGTAAAAGAACGGGCATCCTCCATTAAAACAGCCAGAAATCAACTGATAGCCTCCCTTGGCAGAGAGCCGACTGTGTCAGAAATTGCAGATAAAACAGGATTTTCACCTGAGGATATTGCAATGGCAGAAATGGCTACGGCAGGTATTGAGTCTATCCATCAGCAAACAGGGGATGAAGGCTTTACTTTAGAAAGCATTTTGACCGACACAAAATCCGAAGATACCTTACTGGAAAAGATTTCCCTCGACCAAGCCATTTCTGCCTTGCAGGAACGGGAATCGTTGGTTATAAAGCTGCGTTATTTCCACGGATTGACACAGGAGCGGACTGCAAAGGTGCTGGGGGTAAGCCAAGTTCAGGTTTCCAGAATTGAGAAAAAGGCGCTCACAAATTTAAGGTCGTTGCTTAGCTGAATTTGTACTTTACCTTTTGAGAAAAATGCAGTAGAATATAAGCATCCTTTATTAAAACAGGTATGCTTATGAACGAAGAGTATTTAAGACGGTTCGTTGCAGCCCGGCGAGCCTATATTGAAAGACAATTCCAAAAGTTAAATCCCATGCAGCGAAAGGCTGTTCTTGCAACCGAAGGACCGTTGCTTCTCCTCGCAGGCGCAGGCAGCGGTAAAACAACGGTGCTGATTAACCGTGTTGCCAATCTTCTGCGTTACGGACGTGGTAGTGACACGAACGAGGTTGCAGATACAGTCACGCCTGACGATGTGTGGTTTCTTGAAAATCTGACCTATCCCTGCAGTGCGCAGGATGAAAGCAGAGCTAATTATCTGTGCGCAGTAGAGCCTGCTGCGCCTTGGAGTGTCCTTGCCATTACTTTTACCAACAAGGCGGCAAACGAACTAAAAGAGCGCCTTTCTTTAACCATTGGGCCGGAGGCAAATGATATTTGGGCAATGACCTTTCACTCTGCTTGCTGCCGTATACTCCGCCGTGAAATTGAAGCGCTTGGCTATGAACGGAATTTCACCATATACGACACGCCTGACTCAGAACGGGTTATGCGTGACGTGCTGAAAGAAATCGGCTTAGACGATAAAGTATTCCCGCCCAAATATGTGCTGTCCATTATCAGCCGTGAGAAGGATGCTTACTGCACCCCGGATGATATGCAGCATCGTCTCTGGGAAAATGGAGATGCTCGACTTGAGCCTATTGTCCGGGCTTATCGTTTGTATCAAAAGAAACTTAAAGAAAATAACGCTCTGGACTTTGACGATCTGATTTTCCAGACGGTTAAGCTTTTGCAGGAGCACGAGGACGTTCGTGCATACTATCAGCGAAAGTTTAAGTATATCCTTGTTGACGAGTATCAGGATACGAACCACCTGCAGTATTTGCTGACCTCACTCTTGTCCGGCGGCTATGAGAATTTATGTGTTGTTGGCGATGATGACCAAAGTATTTATAGATTCCGTGGTGCAACTATTGAGAATATTCTCAATTTCGAAAAGCAGTTTCGGGATGCTCGCGTCATTCGTTTGGAGCAGAATTACCGTTCTACTCAGAACATCTTAAAAGCTGCCAATGCGGTGATTGCCAACAATTTGGGCAGAAAGGGCAAGCAGCTTTGGACAACCAACCCTCAGGGCGGTAAGATTATCGTGTATGAGGCGCCAAATGAAACCCAGGAAGCATCCTATGTCGCAGGACAGATACTTACAGGTGTTCGCACCGGAAAGTACAGCGATCACGCCGTATTATACCGAACAAACGCCCAGTCAAACGCACTGGAACAAATGCTTCGTAAAAACAGCATTCCTTACAAAATTGTTGGCGGTATGCGTTTTTTTGACCGTGCCGAAGTTAAGGATATGCTGTCCTATCTTTGCGTTATCAACAACCGCAATGATGATTTGCGGCTAAACCGTATTATCAATAATCCGCCCCGTGGCCTTGGTGATAAGACAATGGATATGGCAAGGCGCTTGGCAGCTGCCCAAGGCACATCCCTCTACACCGTTGTTTCCGATCCCTATAACTATGGGCCAATAGAAAAGGCGGCAAAGAAGTTCTGTGATTTTACAATCCTGATCGAGGAGCTTGCTGCACTTTTGCAAACGGATATCAGCCTTGTGGATTTCTATGAGGAACTGATGATTCGTACCGGTTATATTGCAATGCTGGAGAGCAAGCCAACGGAAGAAAATAAGACAAGGCTTGAAAATATCCGAGAGCTGAAATCCAGCATTAAGGCATATGAAGATGAAGCGGAAACACCTACCTTGGCGGGTTTTTTGGAAGAAATCGCCCTGTATACAGACTTAGATGAGTATACAAGCGATGACGATGCCGTTGTGCTTATGACAATGCATGCGGCAAAGGGGCTTGAGTTTCCCAATGTGTTTTTGGTAGGTTTTGAGGAAGGACTCTTTCCGGGTATGCGTGCCTTTGGGGATATGGATGAGATGGAGGAAGAACGTCGGCTTTGCTATGTTGCCATTACACGGGCAAAGCAGCAGCTTACCATTTCCTATGCTCGTGAGCGTATGCTCTACGGTCGTACCAACGCAGCAATGCCATCCCGATTCCTGAAGGAATTGCCCGCAGATGTGACGGAGAAAAAGGGAACTTATATGCGTCCTCAAACCCAGAGCACCTTTTACAGGACGCCGGCGCCGCAAGCGACCGCACCGCATAAACCTTCCGGCACCACAGCATACACCATTCCGGATCAAAAACCTGCAACATTCCTCGATTTGCGAAAAGGGGATATGGTGGAGCATACTGCCTTCGGCAAAGGAATGGTGCTTTCTGTTGTAAAAATGGGCAACGATGCCCTTTGGGAGATCGTTTTTGACGAAAAAGGCACTAAGAAGCTGATGGCAAAAGCCGCATCTGTCCACATTAAGCGCAGGTAACATTTTCATTCCCCTGACATATACTTTTTGGGGAGGGATCGGTGTGCGCTACCTAATTTGGCGAATTTCCCGTTTTTTGCTGATTGTCCTGTTAATTTTTGTCACGGTTATCATTTTATTCCGGGTTCGTTACGAGGACGCAATCCGCCATCTGGCAGAGACACAGGTAATCAATTCTACTTCTGACCTGATCAATGATGCGATCGATAAACAGATTGCCACCGGCAATATCCAATACGACCGGATTATCTATTTTGAGAAGGATATTGATGGGCAAATTACTGCTCTGAAAACCAATATGAGCGAGGTCAACAGGCTGAAAACGGCCATACTGAACCTTATTAACGATGAGATTTTAGATTTGGATACAAAGGACCTGGGGATTCCCGTGGGCAGCCTTATGTTGCCGGAACTCTTCTCCGGAAGAGGACCGAATATTCCAATCCATATTATTTCGATCCGAAACTCGGAAGGCGCTTTCAGCAGTAATTTCACGGAGGCAGGAATCAATCAAACACTGCAGCAGATCATTATGGATGTCAGCGTGGATATAACC
The DNA here is from genome assembly GCA_045611745.1 of Faecousia sp. Taxonomy (GTDB): domain Bacteria; phylum Bacillota; class Clostridia; order Oscillospirales; family Oscillospiraceae; genus Faecousia. The sequence goes on along the minus strand of JAZKXS010000139.1, from coordinate 2,363 downwards.
GTATTGGTTTTTGGAAAAACCTCAAGTTTTACAGTAAACAGTCAGGTAGTTGTTGCGGAAACTGTTATCGTCGGGAAAGTCCCGGATACATTTTTTCAAACCGGAGGATATAATGGAAATACAAAAGAGAATGGATGAGCTGGTAGAGCTTCTTAATGATGCTAACTACCGGTATTACGTCCTGGATGATCCTAAGATGCTTGATTTTGAATATGATCATCTTCTTCGGGAGCTTGAAGATCTGGAGAGAGATTATCCACAGCTTGTACGGGAGGACTCGCCTACACGTCGTGTTGGCGGTGAAGCCCTAAGTAAATTTGAGAAAGTTACTCATCCAGTGCCGCTTATGAGTCTTCAGGATGTATTTTCTCTGGAAGAATTGGATGAATTTATCGATAAGATCCACGAACTATATCCCAATGCGCAGTTTTGCATTGAGCCGAAAATCGATGGACTTTCTGTGGCACTGGAATATGTTGACGGCAAGTTTGTTCGAGGCGCAACCAGAGGAGACGGAAATGTTGGTGAGGATGTAACCGAGAACCTTAAAACCATTCGTTCCATTCCTATGACCCTTACAAATGCCCCGAAGCATTTAATTGTCCGTGGCGAAGTATTTATGCCCAAAAAGAGTTTTGAAGCGCTGAATACGCAGCAGGAGGCAGAGGGAAAGGCGCTGTTTGCCAATCCCAGAAATGCTGCTGCAGGTTCTTTGCGGCAATTAGACCCGAAAATTGCGGCAAAACGTGGTTTGGATATTTTGATATTTAACATTCAGCTGGCAGAGGGCGTGACCTTTGATTCCCATGCCCAATCCTTGAGTTACCTTAAGGACTTGCAGTTTAAAGTTGTAACCAGCAAATTATTTTCCGATACGGAAAAAATCAATGCGGAAATACTCTCCATCAACGAAAACAGGGAACAGCTTACCTGCGATATTGATGGTGCAGTTATTAAAATCAACGATCTTGCAATCCGTGAGGACTTAGGCACTACTGCAAAATTTCCCAGATGGGCTGCTGCTTACAAATATCCGCCGGAGATCAAAAGCACCGTGATCGAGGATATTATTGTGCAGGTGGGAAGAACCGGTGTTCTAACCCCGAAAGCGGTGGTGCGCCCTGTCCGATTGGCAGGTACGACGGTTACAAATGCGACGCTGCATAATCAGGATTTTATTCGCCAACGGGATATTCGCATAGGCGATACGGTGCAGATTCGCAAAGCAGGTGAGATCATTCCGGAAATTTTGGAAGTTGATTTTTCAAAACGTCCCCAGGACGCTAAGCCTTATTTGCTTCCTTCCCGGTGTCCGGTTTGTGGCGCAGCCACAAAGCAGGACGAGGATGGTGCGTTCCTCAGATGCACAGGCGCAGCCTGTCCTGCCCAGTTATCTCGGAATATTTCCCACTTCGTCAGCCGGGATGCAATGGATATTGAAGGACTTGGTTCTGCCATTGTGGACGGATTGATTGAGAAAGGGCACTTGCAGACACCGGCAGACATTTACTCCTTGACCTTTGAACAAATTAAGAGTCTTTGGCGCAGCGGTGAAACGGCAGCAAATAAGCTTCTTGCCGCTATCGAAGAAAGTAAGAGCCGTGATGTAAGCCGCCTGATCTATGCGCTGGGTATACGTCAGGTTGGTGCGAAGACCGGTAAAGTACTGGCATCAACTTTTGGTTCTTTGGATGCGCTAATGGCCGCTGATATTCAAACACTTACCGACGTGCCCGATGTAGGCGCCGTTACAGCGCAATCCATTCGGGATTGGTTTGATCAGCCGGAAGGACAAGCCATAGTAGAAAAGCTGCGGCAGTGCGGAGTAAATTTTGAGAGTATGCGCGCGACGATCGACAACCGTTTTGCGGGAATGACCTTTGTTTTAACCGGTGCGCTGACTATGTTTACAAGAGAGGAAGCTACCGAGAAAATCGAGCTTTACGGCGGTAAGGCTGCCGGCTCTGTTTCCAAGAAAACAACCTATGTGGTCGTTGGTGAAAATGCCGGCTCGAAGGAACGCAAGGCACGAGAATTGGGTATTCCTATTTTGACGGAGCAGGAATTCTTAGATATGATGGCATAATAAAATCCCGGGTAATGCTACCCGGGATTTTGCCATATTATAGGGAAAAATCATCTTCCTTGTAAGAATCGAAATCCGGTGACTTGGGTCGGGGCGGAATGCGCTTGCATGGGTCATACTTAAATTTCCTGCAAGGTAGATCTGCGGAACGAACACCTCGTTTTACGCAAAGGATCTCCGTCTCACTTAGCACTGTTGCGTGGAGGCAATGTAAACAGTTTCGCTGTATTTTCTTTCTAAATAGCATAGCTGCACCTCAATTTGACGTTAATTTCCT
>JAZKXS010000138.1:0-1035 GCA_045611745.1 Faecousia sp. | reverse complement strand
CGAAACCAGATGGTTTCGGTCTTTTTATGGAGCTGCTAGCCAGATTTGAACTGGCGACCTCATCCTTACCAAGGATGCGCTCTACCGGCTGAGCTATAGCAGCAAGTTATAAAATTAAGTTGGAGCTGCTAGCCAGATTTGAACTGGCGACCTCATCCTTACCAAGGATGCGCTCTACCGGCTGAGCTATAGCAGCATTTTTGACAGCTTGAGTATTATACACTGTTCCAATGTTAATGTCAAGCATTATTTCTGCTTTTTTACAGGAATTCCAAGAAACACGCCGCAGCCCACGCTGCGCCGTAATCTCTTTTCTCAAAATGCCGGAATTACACCAGCTCGATGACTGCCATCTCAGCAGCGTCGCCGCGGCGAGCGCCGGTACGGGTCACACGGGTGTAGCCGCCGTTGCGGTCAGCATACTTGGGAGCGATCTCCTTGAACAGCTTGTGAGCGACATCTTCCTTGGTGATGAAAGCCAGAGCGCGGCGGTATGCTGCCAGGTCGCCCTTCTTGCCCAGGGTGATCATCTTCTCGACGACAGGCTGAACTTCCTTAGCGCGATAGAAAGTGGTTTCCATCTTGCCGTTCTCCAGCAGATCGGTCACCTGCTGACGCAGCAGGGCCTTTCTCTGAGTGCTGGTCTTACCCAGCTTACGAGTGCCGAACATGAACGTTTCCTCCTTTTTGAAAGGTTGACGATTTAGATGTTAGTTGTTGCTGCCAGAATCTTCGCTGGCCAGGGACAGACCCATCATTTCCAGCTTCTTGTGAACCTCGTCCAGAGACTTCTTGCCCATGTTACGGACCTTCATCATGTCCTCGCCGGTCTTGGAGATCAAGTCGGCCACGGTGTTGATGTTGGCACGCTTCAGGCAGTTGAAGCTACGGACAGACAGATCCAGCTCATCAATGGTCATGGCCAGCTTCGCATCGGGACGGTCAACCACCTTATCCACAACAGTGGAGGAGGTGCTGACGGAATCAGACAGGTTGGTAAACACAGTCAGATGATCACTCAGGATCTTTGCGCCC
>JAZKXS010000137.1:0-12714 GCA_045611745.1 Faecousia sp. | reverse complement strand
CAGTCCCGTAAAAAAGGCCGACAGGGCAACAAGGGTCATAGAAGTGGCAGTGCCGGCGTTGGTTTCGTCTAAACCTAAGGCGCTGTAACCGTTCATAAAGAGCTGACCCAACGTGCAGATCAGACCGCCAATCAAAAAAGCCAAAGCGCAATCCCGAAGAATGGGAGACTTCGGGGATAGGTCGCTGACATATTTTCCGAATTCCTTTTCTGTCATAATATCCCTCCAGACATAGTTTTGCCGCAAACAGAATGAATTATGCAGAAAAAAGCCTCCCCTGTGTAAGGGGAGGTGGATTTTGCGAAGCAAAAGACGGAGGGGTTGTAACAATCCCCAGTCAAAAATCAAAGATTTTTTCCAGCCCCCTTTACACAAGGGGGCCTTATTTATTATAACTTTTGCAAGGCATTTTTGGCGGCATTTTGTTCGGCACGCTTTTTGCTGCTGCCTACACCTTGCCCGGCAAGGGTGTCATTGATAAATACCTCTACCACAAATTCCTTGTTGTGGTCGGGACCGGATTCTCCTGTCAGCCGATAGGAGATAGATTGTCCTTTTTTCTGCTGGACAAGCTCCTGCAATGCCGTTTTATAATCCACATTTTGGGCTTTCTCCGGTGTGGCAGAAAGGACAAACTTGTGAATAAAATCCTTTGCCGGGGCAAAACCGCCGTCTAAGTAGATTGCTGCAATAACAGATTCGGCAGCATCTGCCAAAATCGATGCCCGGCTTCTGCCACCGCTGATGGTTTCACCGTGACCCAAAAGCAGATGGTCGCCTAAGGACAGCTTGATAGCGATTTTGGCAAGGCTGGCTTCACAGACCATATCTGCACGCATACGGGAAAGCTCACCCTCCAGACATTCCGGGTAGGTGCGATACAGATGCTCCGCTACCACCATACCCAGCACAGAGTCGCCCAAAAATTCCAGCCGTTCGTTGCTCTTGAGACTGTTGTGAAAACGCTCGTTGGCATAAGAGGAGTGGGAGAGGGCGTTTTCAAGGAGAGATATGTCCCGGAATTGATAGCCGATGGTTTCCTCTAAGCGTTTCATTCTGCTGCCTCCAATTGGGCAAGACCTTCAGAGAGTTCAGCTGTAAAGTCCTGCTTGGCAGCATCGGCTGCCTGGGAAATGGCATTGCGGAAAGCAATCTCGTCGGAAGAGCCGTGGGCCTTAATAACCGGCTTTTTGATACCCAAGAACTGAGTGCCGCCAATTTCCCGGTAGTCCATCAGCTTCATAACCGCATCCACACCGGGCTTACACAGCAGATATCCGATCATACTAAGGAAATTCCGCTTAAAGATCTTGTGCTTCATAAGGCTGCCCATATACATAGCTGTGCCTTCAATGGATTTAAGCAAAACATTTCCGGAGAAACCGTCGCAGACAACCACGTCTACGCCGCCCAGAAGGGCATCTCGGCCTTCAATGTTGCCGATGAAGTTGACCAGTCCTTTGTTATGGGCGTTGGTCAGCAGGGCATGAGCTTCTTTCTGCAAGGAAGTGCCTTTGGAGTCTTCGGTGCCGATGTTAAGTAAGCCTACCCGGGGATTTTCCACACCCAGCTGCTTTTTGGCAAACAGAGAGCCTACAAGACCGAACTGAAGCAAAAATTCCGGAGTACATTCGGCGTTTGCACCGCAGTCCAAAAGGATAGTCTTGCCGCCTGCCTTATTGGGCATAGCAGGGCCCATAGCGGCTCTGCGAATACCTTTGACACGCTTTACGATGAGTGTCGCACCGGACAGAAGAGCGCCGGTGCTGCCGGCAGAAATGCAGGCATCGCCATCCCCATCGGAGAGCATTTTTAGAGCCACCATCATGGAAGAATTTTTCTTCTGTCGAACCACATTTGCCGGGTCGTCGTGCATATCCACAACCTCCGGCGCGTGGACGACGGTGATGTTGTCCGGGAGCTTTTCAATGCCTTGTTCACGCAGAACTTCCCAAATAGCATCGGAAATGCCCACGAGGACGATTTCATAGTCCTTAGGTGCTGCCAATGCGCCAAGAACAGGCGCTTTCGGAGCGTGGTCACCGCCCATAGCGTCCAGAATGATCTTCATAAGTAAGACCCCTTTCTCAAATTCCTTCAGATACCATACGGTCAATGATATCCAGGGCTCGGTTGGCAATTGCCAAATTTTTCTCGGCTTTTTTGCGAATCCGCTGCTCCAGCGGAGAGATGAGGCTAAAGTTAATATTCATTGGTTGGAAATCTTCCACCCGGCTGTCGCTGATATAAAGACCCAGTGCGCCGATGGCGGTTTCTTTGGGGAAATCCGGAGGCGTTTCGCTCTTCAGACGGGCTGCCATTGCCACAGCGGCGAGATAGCCGGAAGCGGTGCTTTCCACATATCCTTCCACGCCGGTCATCTGCCCGGCAAATGCCACCAGGGGGTTGCGACGGTCAGCGTAATACCGATCCAGCAAACGAGGGGATTGGAGGAATGTGTTTTGGTGCATTACACCGTAGCGGACGAATTCTGCGTTCTGCAGCGCCGGAATCATAGAAAAGACTCGCTTTTGTTCTCCAAATTTTAAATGTGTTTGGAAACCGACCAAATTAAAGACGCTCTTTGCCGCATTGTCCTGCCGGAGCTGGACAACGGCGTAAGGCTCTTTTCCGGTGGCAGGGTCGGTAAGACCTACCGGCTTGAGCGGTCCAAAACGGAGCGTATCATAGCCGCGACGACCCATAACCTCCACAGGCATACAGCCTTCGAAAACATTTTTGTCCTCGAAGCCGTGAACTTCTGCTTCTTCGGCAGTGATAAGGGCTTCCAAAAAGGCGTCATATTCCTCTTTGTTCATAGCGCAGTTGATATAGTCCGGTGTGCCACGGTCGTACCGGGACTGCCACCAAGCCTTTGTCATATCGATAGAATCTGCAGTTACCAGAGGGGCGGCAGCATCGAAAAAGTGGAGATAGCTTTCACCGAAATACTTGCCAATTGCCTCGGACATTCCGTCGGAGGTAAGTGGGCCGGTGGCGATGATCACAGGGCCTTCCGGGACCTGGGTGATTTCCTCAGAAATTACGGTGATATTCGGGTGGTTTTTGATTTTTTCTGTTACAAGATCAGAAAAGCCTTGCCGATCTACGGCCAGACAACCGCCTGCCTCCACCCGTGTTTCTTCTGCGCAGGCAAGAATCAAGCTGCCGCAGCGGCGCAATTCTTCCTTTAAAAGACCAACGGCGTTTTCCAGTCTGTCACCCCGGAGGGAGTTGGAGCAAACCAACTCTGCAAAAGTATCTGCGTGATGGGCAGGGGAGTGCTTTTTTGGCTTCATTTCGTAAAGCGTTACCGCAAAACCACGCCGGGCAAGCTGCCATGCAGCTTCGCAACCGGCAAGACCTGCGCCTATAACCTTAACAGATGTCATTTTTTCTTTCCTCCGGTGGCTTTCTTAGCCTTCTTGGGGGCATCTTTTTCTTCGCCTTTTTTATAATAACCACGTTTGTCCTCCGGGAGGAAGTTTTCACATTTTTCGTTAATGCAAAAGGGCTTCATACGGCCTTTGCCGGACTTTTTGAACATAGTCTGCCCACATACCGGGCAATCGTTGGCGGTGGGTACATCCCAAGACATAAAACCACATTCTGCGCCCTTTTGGCAAGCATAGTAGGCGTAGCCACGCTTGCTCTTTCGCTTCAGGAGCACATCACCGCACTTGGGGCAGCGACCGGGCATTTTTTCGACAATGGGCTTGGTGTTTTTACATTCCGGGAATCCGGGGCAGGCAAGGAACTTGCCAAAACGGCCAACCTTTACCACCATGTTCCGGCCGCAGACCTCGCAGATCTCATCAGACACCTCGTCCGGCACTTTCAGACGTGTGCCCTCCAAGGCGCTCTCGGCTGTAACCATTTCTTTATGGAAATCCTTATAGAAATCTGCAAGAAGGTCTTTCCAGTTTTGCTTGCCGGTTTCTACTTCGTCCAGACGGGACTCCATATTTGCGGTAAATTCCACATCAATGATATCGTGGAAATGGTCTTTCATAAGGCTGGTAACCACTTCACCCAAAGCAGTGGGAGAGAGCTTTTTATCCGCTTTTTGGACATATTCCCGATCCTGAATGGTAGAAACGATGCCTGCATAGGTGGAGGGACGGCCAACACCCTGTTCTTCCATGGCTTTGACCAATGTTGCCTCTGTATAACGAGCGGGAGGCTGAGTAAAATGCTGGAGTTTCCGCAGGTCGGAGACAGTGGCAGTGTCGCCGGCTTTCAGATCCGGTAGTGGAGAACCGACGGCCTCTTCGTCCTCGTCCCGGCTTTCTTCGTAAAGCGCCATGAAGCCTGCGAATTTCAGACTCTGGTGGGCGGAGCGGAAGATATGGCCTGCACATTCTGTTTCAATAGACAATGTATCGTAGACGGCATTTGCCATCTGGGAGGCAAGAAAACGGCTCCAGATCAGCTTATAAAGGCGATACTGCTCCCGCGTGAGGGAATCTTTGATTTGCTCCGGATCCAACTCCACGTGGGTGGGGCGGATGGCTTCGTGGGCATCCTGAATACCGGATTTTCCCTTAAATACGTGGTGTTTGCCGTAATAATAGTTTTTTCCGTACCGGCTGCAGATAAAGGCGGCAGCATCGTCCATTGCTTCGTTGCTCAGACGTAGAGAGTCGGTACGCATATAGGTGATAAGACCGGTCGTGCCGGCACCGGGAACATCAACGCCTTCATACAGCTGCTGGGCGATGGACATGGTGCGGCTGGGGGTCATATTCAGCTTACGGGAAGCTTCCTGCTGGAGAGTAGAGGTGGTAAAGGGAGGGGCAGCGGAACGCTTCTTTTCACTGTGCTTCACATCTGTAACAGTAAAGGTTTTGCCGGTAACCGCATCAACGATGGACTGGGTTTCTGCTTCGTTTTTTAGTTCACGCTTTTTGGGGCTTCCGTAATAAGTGGCAGTAAAGACTGCGTTTTTATTGCTGCACTGCAGGTCTGCTTCCAGCGTCCAATATTCCTGAGGAACAAAGGCACGGATCTCATTTTCCCGGTCTACCACCAGTCGGGTAGCAACGGACTGCACTCTGCCTGCGCTAAGACCACGACGGACTTTTTTCCACAGCAGGGGAGAAAGCTGATAGCCTACGATCCGGTCCAGCACACGGCGAGCCTGCTGTGCGTCCACAAGGTCATAATCAATATCCCGGGGGGCAGCGATCGAGGACTGAACCACTTTCTGAGTAATCTCATTAAAGGTTACACGGCGGATTTTTTCGTCCGGCAGACCCAAAAGCTCTTTTAAGTGCCAGGAGATGGCTTCGCCCTCCCGGTCCGGGTCAGTTGCCAGGTATACAGCCTGAGCGTTTGCAGACAGCTTTTTCAGCTCATTGATGGTCTCTGCCTTGCCGGAAAGGGGCAGATACTGAGGGATAAAACCGCCTTCGATATCGACACCCATTGTACTTTTGGGCAGATCACGCAGATGACCCATACTGGCTCTGACGGTATAATCAGCGCCTAAATATTTTCCAATGGTTTTGGCTTTGGAGGGAGACTCCACAATTACAAGATAGGATGCTTTTGCCATTTTTTCCTCCGGTAATGTTATTTTCGAGAAATCAGGCCGCCGGGATGGTTTTCCACCACACCCTTAATGGCCAGCATAGTTAAGATGGACAGAACTTTCTGTGAGGGCAGACCGGTTTCGGATATTACATCATCCACAGATCTTGGTGTCCCGAAAATATGGGACAGAATGTCTTTTTCCTGCTCCGTCAGGGGAGGCAGGGGTTTATCTATGACACTATAAGAGGATTTTTCTTCCTTGTCAACGGAAATTTTCCGTGCTTTTTCCTCTTTTTTAGGAAGATTTACAGTTTCTGCGACCTGCTTTTGGAGCTCCATTTCCTGGAAAACTGCCTGTGGTGGCACTGCTTTATGTACTTTATCCGGGTACAGGGCAGTATATTCCTTTACGATATCCCAACCGCTAAAGACAGGTCTGGCTTGCCCTTGCAAAAGGGCGTTGCTGCCGGCACAGGCAGGCACATCGATATTACCGGGCACGGCAAATACATCCCGACCTTGCTCCAGCGCAGCATCGGCAGTGATCAGCGCACCGCTGCTTTGGGGCGCTTCTACGATCAGCACACCGTCACTCATTGCGCTCATAACCCGATTGCGCACCGGGAAATTCCAACGGTAATGGGGCGTGCCTGGGGGATAGTGGGAGATCAGACAGCCTTGCTTGGCAATTTGGTCAAAGAGAGCGGCGTTGGGCTTGGGATATACCACATCTACACCGCCTGCCAGCACAGCCACAACAGGCGTGTTGCAAGACAGCGCACCGGAAAGAGCCATTGTGTCGTTTCCGGAGGCGCCACCGGAGATGACGATGCCACCGCAAGCTGCGATTTGCGCACCCATTCGCCGAGCTACGTTCATACCGTAGGTGGTGGCCTTCCGGGTGCCAACAATGGCAATAACCGGGCAGTCGTCAAAATCGGGAAGAACGCCTTTATAATAAAGAATGATGGGGGCGTCCGATGTATTCTTAAGCTGCCGAGGATAGGCGGTATCGTTTATGGATAGTAAATGTATGTTCTTTTCCTGGCAGGTGCGCAAAATCGTCTGCGCCTTGGAAAGGTCCTTGTTGGAAAGCGCTTTTATAATGCCATCTGTTATATCGGGAACAATAGAAAAGGCGTCGCCCTTGGCGTGATAAATCTCCTCAGGGTCTTGGAAATACTGCAAAAGGATATGTTTCTGCCAAAGCTGTATATCGGGAAGTTCTGCAAACCATATCCAGTAAAGCAGCATTTTTACACCTTCTTTTTCTCTTATTTCATCTGCCACATAACAATAGATGCGGCAATGGCGGCGTTTAAGGACTCGCACCTAGGATTCATCGGGATAATCAAATACTCGGTGCAGACATCCATAACGGCTTTGCTGACACCCTGTCCTTCACTGCCGATGACCACGGCCATTTTTTTAAGATCTGCAGAGCGAATGTCTTTGGCGTCCGGGCGCAGCGCTGTAACCGCAAGGGGAATACCAGCCTTTTGGCAGGCGGTTTTTACGGTTTCAAAGTCAGCCTCTATTACCGGAGCGCGGAAAATTGCGCCCATAGAAGCTCTCACGACCTTGTGGCTGTAAGGGTCAGCACAGCCGGGGAGTAATACCACAGGAACCTCCAGGGCATCAGCGGTACGCAGAATCGTACCCAAATTGCCGGGGTCTTGTATACCGTCCAAAATCAGCATACCCGGCTGGGGGATAAATTCTTTCTTTTCCGGCAGGCGGCACAAAAACAGGGCGCCTTGGGGTGTGGACATAGGGGAAATGGATGCCATCACATCCTCCGGAATTTGCACAGCCCGGACATTATCGAGCAAGGAAGGACAGTTGCCTTCGGTGAAAATGACGGTGTCCAGTCCCTCATACCAGCGGACAGCTTCGTCAAGGAGTTTTGTGCCATCGGCAACGAACAGACCGGTGCGTTCCCGCTCCTTTCGGGAAGACAGAAGCTTGCGCACCTGCTGAAGCAGGGGGTTTTTCCGGGAGGTGATATATTCGGTAGGTACGTTCATAAAAACCTCAATTGTTTTATTAATGTATTCAATTATATAACAATTCTTTTCTAATTTGCAAGAGGAAATTATTTTTCCTGTTTTACAAGCGGCGAAAAGTGTGATATGATAGGGAAAATCCTATGGGAGGAAATGCGATGGATGCTTATGGCCGCACCCGGCTGCTTTTGGGCAGTGACGGAATGGAAAAACTGAAAAATGCCCATATTGCGGTCTTTGGTCTTGGGGGCGTAGGCGGCTATGTGGTGGAAGCGCTGGCACGGTGCGGCGTTGGTACATTGGAGCTTGTTGACCACGATACCGTGAGCCTATCCAATATCAACCGCCAAATTTTAGCCACCCGGGATACGGTGGGTATGGACAAGGCGGAAGCTGCAAGGCTCCGTGTTGCTGCCATTGATCCGGAGATAAAGGTGATTGCAAGACGGCAATTTTTCAGCCCGGATACGAAAGAAGAATTTGATTTTTCAAAATACACCTATGTGGTGGATGCCATTGACACCGTCACCGGAAAGCTGGCACTGGTACAGGCATCAAAAGAAGCTGGTGTACCGATCATCAGCTCTATGGGTACAGGCAATAAGTTAGACCCTACGGCCTTTCGCATTGGCGATCTGTTTGAAACCAGCGTTTGCCCCTTGGCGCGGATTATGCGCAAGGAGTGCCGCAAGCGGGGGATTGACAAGCTGAAGGTGCTGTACTCTTTGGAAGAGCCAATCACACCGGAGCTTTCTGCGGACGACCCTATGTGGCAGGAACTGCCGGAGGGCAGAAATGCCCTGCCAGGCTCTATTTCCTTTGTGCCGGCAGCGGCAGGCCTTATGATCGCCGGTGCGGTGATCCGTGACATTACAGGAAAATAAAAAAGCGCTGTCTTGCAAGCAAGACAGCGTCTTTTGTTATGATTTTTTCTTTCTCTTGACAATTTCCACTATGAGCAATATCAGCGCATAAGCGGCTGCGTACATGGGCGCCATCACCCAAGCAGTAAGGGGTGTGTCTGATAGCAATGGTTCTGCGATGTGAAAGGCATCACTTAAATGGAAGGTATGCATCAGAAATGCACCTACTGTTAAGTAAGAGGTGAAACCAAAAAAGGTGCAGTACCACTTTTTGTAGGTGATATTGATTTGCTTAAAAAGGAAAAGCGCCACAACGAGCGTTGCGGAAAGGCTGTGGTGCAGCAAGCCGGAAATGGTGGGCAAGTAGAAAATAGTAGGGCCTTGTCCCAAAAAGGTGGCATAGATCACAGTGGAAATGCCGCCAAATATGCCAAGCAGCCACACAAAATGCAAAACGTGATTATCCCGCTTGCCGAATAAAACGGCAAGGGCAAGCACCAGACTTGTCATACCGCAGAAGCTATCGGGGATGATGCAGTACCAGCGAACATCACTATACCGAAAAACCTGGGAAAGGCGGTTTGCCATAATGGCAACGAAAAGCAGAAAAGCCAGAGCTTTTAACGCTGCATTTTGTGCTTTTTCCGTTTTGGCAAGCTTTTTGGAAATCAGCAAATAGGCGCTGCCCAACAGGGTAGACAGGATGATATAAAGGATATGTTCTGTCCCGAAAAGTTGTGGAGGCACAGCAATCTCTCCTTTTTCTATAAGATGGGGAACTATTTTGCGGAAAGCTCTACACTATGGCGGAGAATGGTCAGAGGCGGCACAGCCTTGGGAAGCTGAATATAGAAGGGCATTTGGGGCGTTCTTGGTTCGGTAAGGTCGTTTTCGTTTGCGTCTTTCATCACAGGAACGGTGATGGCAAAAGGACGCAGGTCAGGGCCTACCACTTCCAATTCGTCGCCCGTGGAAAATTTGTTGCGCAGGCTACACAGCGCAAGGCCGTTTTCGTCACAGCTTTCTACAATAGCGCAGACCTGCCACTGGCGGATGTACCGTGAGTTTTCCGTGTATTGCCCGGGCTGACCAAAGTAAAAACCTGTGGAATAAATGCGGTGGGAAACGTGATCCACTTCGTCACGCCACACAGGGTCAATTTCCCGTCCGGCGGCAAGATCGTCAATACAGTGCCGATAGGCGCCGGTGATGATAGCGGCATAGTAGGCGGATTTTGCCCGACCTTCGATCTTAATGCAGTCGATGCCGGCATCGGTCAGCTCTTTTAGGTGGTCAATGGTACACATATCCTTGGAATTGAGGATATAGGTGCCTTTTTCGTCCTCATAAACGGGGAAATATTCCCCGGGGCGCGTTTCCTCCACCAATGCGTATTGATAGCGGCAGGGTTGGGCGCAAGCACCACGGTTGGAATCCCGACCGGTCATATAATTGCTCAGTAAGCATCTGCCGGAATAGCTGACGCACATAGCACCGTGACCAAAGGTCTCAATCTCCAGTTCCGGAGAAACCTTTTGCCGAATCTCCGCAATTTCCTTAAGATTCAGCTCTCTTGCCAGTACCACACGGGAAGCACCCAAATCATACCAGGCCTGGGCACATTCGTAATTGGCAATGGATTGCTGAGTGGAAATGTGTCGGGCGCATTTGGGGGCATATTTGCCGGCTAAAGTAAATGCGCCCATATCCGCAACAATGAGAGCGTCAACACCGGCATCCTGAAGTAACTCCAAATAGGAGGGAAGATGACAGATTTCGTCGTTGCGGGGCATAGTGTTGACCGTTACGTGGACTTTAACGCCCCGGTCGTGGGCATATTTTACCGCCACGGGCAGCTCCTCCGGTGTAAAATTTCCGGCAAAGGAGCGCATACCGAAGGCTGTTCCTGCAAGATATACGGCATCAGCGCCGTATGCCACGGCCATTTTCAGCCGTTCCATATCTCCGGCAGGACTGAGAAGTTCTATTTTTTTCACTTTACTTACCCCAACTGCGTGATCCACTGGTTGTGCTCTGCCAAGGTTTTGGAGAAGCGGTGGACACCGGCAACCTTATCAAAGTAGAAGTAGTAATACTTGGTTTCGCTGGGGTACAGGGCTGCGTACAAGCTGTAAGAGCCGGGGTTGGAAATAGGTCCGGGAGGCAGACCGTTTGCCTTACGGGTATTGTAGGGGCTGTCGCTGTTCAGATCCGTCTTCGTCAAAGCCTTGCGTTCAAAGTAAGAGCCGATGGCGTAGTAAACGGTGGCGTCGCTGTCCAGACGGGGATAGTGGCTGGGTTTGGCCAGACGGTTATAAAATACAGCGGCAATGTCGTAACCTTCTGCAGAATTGGCCTTTTCTTCCTCAACAATGGAAGCAAGGGTGATATACTGATGGAAGGTCAGCTTGTGAGAATTGACGTAAGAAGTGGAGTAGCCGTTGTTTTTCATCATCTTGGCAAAACGGTTTTGCATTGCGATGAAATCGTTGTACATCTTATCGGTAAAACGATTGGCAAAGTTGTTAAGGAATTTTTGCAGGACATACTGGGGGTCGGCATCCTTATAGAATTTGTAGGTATCCGGGTACAGATAGCCCTCTAAACAGTACTTTGTACCTCTGGGCACACCCTCCAAGAACCAGTAGTCCTTCAGTTCGCCGTTGGCTGCCCATTCCTCTAATTTGGCAACGGTACATACACCCTTGTCCTCCAGTAATTTGAAGATTTGAGCGCAGTTGTAACCCTCCGGAACCATGATATCCACAGTGTCGGTGTTAACGGGCTTATAGGACATCATTTTAAGCAGTGCGTTATAGTCATACATAGAATTTAGGGTATAGGTGTCCGGAATGACACGATCACCCTTGCCGGTAATGTCAGCAAAAAGGACAAACAGATTGGGGTAGCGGATAAGACCGGCCTTCTCCAATTTTTCTGCAATGGTTTTAATGGAGTCGTTTTCCTCAATGGTGATGGTGATGGCCTTGTCAGGCTTGCCAAAGGCCAAAAGGTCTGCGGCGCAGACCCACAGCATACGTCCTACGGATATGCCGATCGTCACGATCAGTGCCAACCAGATGATGGTAGAAACGATATGGGGAATGCCTAAAAGACCGTAACCTTTTTTGGGAGCAGGGCGACCTTTTCGAATAGGGGCTCTGCGACGGGGGGAATTCTGATTTGGTTCATTCACAGATGCATCTTCCTCGGTTACAGGTGTAAATTTTTGGGTTGCGCCCAAATCATCCAAAGGCGCAGCGACCGGAGCGGTAAAAGAAACCGTATCCTCGGTCACAGGCGCTTCACCGGCTGCAGGTGTGGGTGCTTCCGGCTCGGAAACGGACTCTGCAGGTTCTGCATATCGGGCAGAAAATGCCTGCAGCGCTGCCAAAGCGTCCTGAAAGCTGGTTTCATCGGGCACTTCCGTGGCGTTGTCTTCCAATTCCTCAGATGTATCTGGGGTCGTGGCTTCTTCATCGAAAATGGGCATCTCCGATTCTGAGAGAGATTCATTTTCTAAAATATCTTTTTCGTTATCCATAGGTTACCTCCTACGCGCGGATCACGATTTGATCCGCAATGGTTTTTGCGGCATCCTCACCCCGCAGGGCGCGGATCAGGGATAAGCCAAAGGAAACGGCACAGCCGGCGGATGCACCGGTGATCAGCTTGCCGTCCTGCAGGCTGGGTTTTACTTCCATAATGGCGCTGCCCATAGCACTTTCGCAGCCGGGATAGCAAACGGCATGTTTGCCGTCGGTAATGCCAAGCTCCGCAAGAACGGTAGGTCCTGCGCAGATGGCGGCTACGAATTTTCCGTTTTCCCAGGCAAAGCGGATGGCGTCCAGCGCAGCTTTGCTTGCCCGAATGGAGGCAACACCTCCCAATCCGCCGGGAAGAATAATCATTTCCAGCGCGGTAAGATCCATTTCGCCTAAAGTAATATCTGCTTCAATGCCGATGTGATGACCGCCATAAACGGTTTTCCCGTTGATGCCTACGGTCTGAACAGAAATTCCTGCCCGGCGGAGCAGATCCAAGGGCGCGATTGCTTCGGTTTCTTCAAAACCGGTTCCAAGGAGCATATATACCATAGCTTAACCCTCCAGGCAGCTTTTTACCAATCCATAAATTTCTTCGTGAATATCTTCAATGGAGCGCATTTTTCCGTCCTTTACACAGGATACGACCTGCCAACCGTAGTAGTTAGCGGCGGCACGACCCATTTCCCGGCAGGTGGCCAGATACTGCATATCCTTTTCGTGGATATCTGCTTTGGTATTGGTGTCTGCTTCCCGGTGGCGCAG
>JAZKXS010000136.1:0-27168 GCA_045611745.1 Faecousia sp. | reverse complement strand
CTTGATCATTTCGGTTGCCATAGAGGAAGATGCGATTGCAGAGCCGCAGCCAAAGGTCTCAAACTTTACATCCACAATGATATCGTTTTCAATCTTCAAGTAAATCTTCATAATATCGCCGCATTTGGCGTTGCCGACCTGACCAACACCGTCTGCATTTTCAATCACGCCCACATTCCGGGGGTGCATAAAGTGGTCCATTACGACCTCGCTGTAAAGTGCCATATTGATTTCTCCTTTAAGCCGAGGGGAATCGAACACCGACAGCCCCACAGCAGTTCTGTTATTTGTATTTTTCCTTATCTTCCTTGCCTTGCGTCAGCAAGGCTGCGTCATCTGCGCTAAAATCCAAAGCAAAACTCCTTGCTGTGGGGTGTTGCGCAGTTTTGAGATAGCAGCTTTTCGTCAAGACAAGTAAAATCTCGAAGGGAATATCCGTCCGATATTTTCGAGGGATTTTCCGCAGTATTGGCGGAAAGCTGCAGTTCAAAACCTATCGGGGATCGACTCCCCTCGGCTTAGAGTATATATTCTCTTGTACCGTTTTGCAGATCACGCCATACCGGACTCATATTGCGCAGCAGGGAAACGACCTGGGGAACAACAGTTAAGATGTGGTCAATTTCTTCGTCTGTATTTTGGTGATCCAGAGACAGTCGCAGAGAGCCGTGGGCAACATCATGGACACGACCAATCGCAAGCAGGACGTGACTGGGGTCTAAGCTGCCGGAGGTGCAGGCAGAGCCGGAGGAAGCGCAGATGCCGTGGGCATCCAGGTAAAGAAGCAGTGCTTCACCTTCAATACCTTCAAAGCAGAAGCTGACATTGCCGGGTAGACGGTTAATGGGATCGCCGTTTAATGCGCAATGGGGGATTGCTGAAAGACCGGCTATCAGACGGTCACGCATAGCGGTGACCTTTGCTGCATTTTCATCAATATGGGCGCAGGCGTCTTCCAAGGCGGCAGCAAGTCCGCAAATGCCTGGGAGATTCTCCGTTCCACCACGCTTGCCACGCTCTTGTGCGCCGCCCTCAATCAGGTTTTGCAGAGCAATACCACGACGGGCATAGAGTACGCCAACGCCCTTAGGGCCGTGGAACTTATGGGCAGCGAGACTGAGCATATCAATGTTTTGCTCTTTAACATTGATGTGCAAATGGCCAACCGCCTGAACAGCATCTGTGTGCAGCAGTACACCTGCTTCCTTACAGATCTTGCCGATTTCGGGGATGGGCAGAATGGAACCGATCTCGTTGTTTGCGTACATCACTGTAACAAGGCAGGTATCTTCACGAATTGCATCTTTTACCTGCTGGGCTGAAATATTATGATTGGTGCGCACATCCAAATATGTGACTTCAAAGCCCTCTTTTTCCAACTTGTTTAGGGTGTGCAGAACAGCGTGGTGCTCAAATGCGGTGGAAATGATGTGCTTTTTGCCTTTTTTTGCACCTAAATGAGCAGCGGAAATTATGGCCTGATTATCCGCTTCACTGCCACCGGAGGTGAAATAGATCTCACGAGCCTCACAGCCGAGACAAGCGGCGACTCTTGCACGGGCATCATCCAATCTTTCCTTTGCCTCTTGACCTACTGAATGCAGGCTGGAGGGATTGCCATAAAAATTTTCAAAACAATCTGTCATAGCCGCAATCGCAACTTTGCTTAGCTTTGTGGTTGCGGCATTATCAGCATAAACTTGCATATTTTATCCTCCAAGGATCATTTACCTATAATCTTCCTGGGTAAATATAACACCTTCTACCTATCTTGTCAATAGGTAAATGATGTTTTATATTAAATTATATACAAATTGCGCCCAAATTGGTATAACCATCCTCATTTTTCGACATTTGCATTGTTTATAGCATTTGACTGCGAGGAATATTAAACACGCAGAGAAAATTAGGGGGGCGTGATTATGAAGAAATTGACAATTATAGTCGTAGCATTCGTGTTGTGCGTATCGGTTTTGCCGTTTGGCGCAGCGGCAGTAGATATGCTTGTGCCAGTTGGACAAGTAGTTGGACTGCATATAGGTGCTGATAGTATGGAAATTGCCGGCTTTGATCCTATACTTGGTACAGCTGCGAAAAATGCAGGACTTAAAGTAGGGGATAGAATAACAAATATCAACGGTCGATCTGTTAACTGTACCGAGGATATTGCCAAAGCATTGGAATTGTGTGAAAGTAAGGCGGAAATTCGTTATATTAGAAACGGCAAGACAAAGAGCGCAAAGGTTCAGCCAACGATTACAGAGGACGGACCTCGTCTTGGAATTTACCTTAAGCAGGGAATATCCGGTGTTGGCACTGTGACGTGGTATAACCCGGAATCCGGAATGTTTGGCGCACTTGGGCATGGTGTTAACACAGCAAATGGACAGTTAATTCCTGTTGGAAATGGTACGCTGTATCGTGCAAGCGTAATTTCTGTTGTTAAGGGAAAGATTGGAGATCCAGGGCAACTTTTGGGAAGCTTAAGAGATAAAACACCCATTGGTGTTATTAATAAAAATCTGGAACAAGGCATTTTCGGGCAGGCAAATATCAGCTGGCAGGGTGCAGCAGTACCGATAGGTTCCTGCGAAGAAATCCACACGGGTCCTGCAGTAATACGTTCCAATGTCAGTGGAGAAGAGGTACGTGAATATTCTGTGGAGATTTTGAAATTATATCCCAATTCCAAGGGCGGTGGAAGGAATATGCTTATAAAAGTCACAGATCCTACACTACTGCAAATTACCGGTGGCATAGTTCAAGGTATGTCAGGCAGTCCTATCATTCAGGACGGTAAGCTTATAGGAGCAGTTACTCACGTACTCGTTAATGATCCAACGACCGGATATGGCATATTTATTGAAAATATGCTCAACGCTGCGGCTTAGAAAATGTTGGGATATTATTATGATATCGGATAACTAACGGCGGGAGGAAACTCCCGCTTTTCTTATTGAAATTGCAATTATCATGTGATATAATTATGAAAAGATAACATAAATAGGAGGCGTTATTTATGGCAAAAAAACAGTTAAGTGCAGAGCTGTCAGCACGTATGGAACAAGAAAAACTGGAAAGATCCTATATTGATTTTTCTTGCCATGATGATTCTGCAATTCGTCACCACGGTGCTTCCGTCTCTTCTGAAATATGGCGTCCTAATTTTGCAAAGGACATCGATCGCATCCTTTATAGCCCATATTATAACCGCTATACAGATAAAACCCAGGTATTCTCATTAATTCGAAATGATGACATTACTCGCCGGAGTCTGCATGTTCAGCTTGTTTCCCGGATTGCTCGAACAATTGGCAGAGCGTTGAATTTGAATCTGGATCTTATTGAGGCCATTGCGTTAGGTCACGATATTGGGCATACGCCCTTTGCGCACTGTGGCGAGGTCTATCTCAACGAATTGTACAATGCGCATACTGGTCGCTATTTTACCCACAATATTCACTCTGCCCGTGTTTTGAGCCAAATTTTTCCATTGGATCTGACACTGCAGACACTATCCGGCATTGCTGGTCACAATGGTGAGATTGAACTTGCAGAATATCGACCTGTTCCTGTGGATAATTTCGCTGATTTTGAATCTGAGCTTGAAAAATGCTATACGATTCCCGGTTATTCCAATAAAGTTCAACCGTCGACCCTTGAGGGCAATGTTGTTCGTATTTCGGATATTATTGCTTATATTGGCAAAGACCGACAGGATGCTACCAGCATTCAAATGATTGAGAACAATGCGTTTATGTCCTCTGTTATCGGCACAATTAATTCCGAGATCATAAATAATTTGGTTGTTAATATCATTGAAAACAGCTACGGCAAACCCTATATTAAGTTGGACGAATCCCATTTCCAGGCGGTTCAGTCCTATAAGAAAGAGAATTATGCAATGATCTATGCCAATGAACCTGGCAGAGCAATCTTAAACCGCGTTGTTCGACCAATGATGGGTGAGATCTACGAGCAACTCTTAGACGATTTGATTCAGGATAAGCCGAATTCTCCCATTTTCCGCCATCATATCGATTACGTCAATCAAACCCGTTACCCACGCTCCGTTTCTTACATTAAAACGGAGCCCAACCAGATCGTTGTAGACTATATCGCCAGTATGACAGACGATTATCTTATTGATTTGCACCGTTATTTGTTCCCGGACAGCAATTACTATGTTGAATATACCGGTTATTTTAATGACCTGTATGATATGCGTAATCGCCTCGAAGGCCAGATTTCAATGGAAGAAAATTCGTTATAAAAGTAAGCGTCCTGCATAATGCAGGACGCTTATACTATATTTTTTCAATATACTCACAGGCAGCAGTGGCTGCGATGGTGCCGTCTGCGGTAGCAGTGGTGAGCTGGCGAACTTCCTTGCTGCGGCAATCACCTGCGACATACAGACCCGGCGTCTTTGTGCTGCAATTTTCACCTGCTGCAACATAACCTTGTTCGTCAAAGTCTGCAAAGTCCGCAATTAGGCTGCAATCCGGCTGTCTGCCAAATGCAACAAATACAGCACTTGCAGGAACGGTCTTTTCTTCGCCGTTCTCCATTTGCTTAACCATAAGACCTGTCACGCTGCCGTCTGCTTCAATACCAACAGGGGAGTAGGGTGTCATTAGGGTGATGTTTGAGGTGTTTCTCGCAAGCTCAACGCTTGCTTGTTCAGCACGGAAGCTATCTCTTCTGTGCACAAGTGTTACATGGTTGCAGAGCTTAGAGAGGAACAATGCATCGGAAAAGGCGGTGTTGCCTCCGCCAACGACCACAACGTCTTTGCCTTTGAAGAATGCACCATCACACAATGCGCAGTAGCTGATTCCTTTGCCGATGAGTGCTTCTTCGTTCTTAATTCCCATAGATCTTGGACGGGCGCCAGTAGCGAAGATCACAGCCTTTGCATGAATGGGCTCATCGTCGGTTTTTACTGTGAAGGTGCCGTCTGGATTTTGGATAAGAGATTCCACTGATGCAAACACAATTTCAGCGCCTGCATCCATTGCCTGAGCGCAGAAAGCGTCACTAAGCTCCATACCGCTGATGCGGGGGAGACCTGGATAGTTGTCAACTTGGTGAGATTGGGTGATCTGTCCGCCAAGTGTTTCCCGTTCACAAACAGTTACAGTTCGGCCTGCACGTGCAGCGTAGATAGCTGCTGTTAGTCCTGCAGGACCACCGCCGATAATCACAATATCTGTCATAATGTTCTCCTTTACAGAATATAACCGGAGAGTACTTTAAGGGTGTTTAGCACACCATCAATATGGCTGCGCTCATAACCGTGGCTGGCGTAAACGCCTGCACCGATGAGGCCGTGCCGAATATCCCAGCCACCACGCAGTGTGGCTTCCACATCGGAGCCATAGTGGGGATAAATGTCCACAGCATAGTCTGCATTCGTCTTTTTCGCAGCATCTATGAGTTTTGTAACAACTTCATAGCTGTAAGGTCCACCGGAGTCTTTTGCACAAATGGAGACCTGTCTTTCTGTACACTGCAGGCCATTGCCGACACAGCCCATATCCACGGAAATTGCTTCGGTTATTCCTGCCGGGACAGAGCCGGAGCCGCCGTGACCAACTTCTTCATAAACGGTGATATGCACATAAACAGGGCGGGGGAGTACAACATTTTCGTCTTTGAGGTACTTGGCAAAGCCAAGGAGTATGCCGACAGAGAGCTTGTCATCTAAGAAACGGCTTTTCAGGTAACCGGATTGGGTGCGACGGGTTCTCGGATCAAAGCAAACGATATCTCCAACTTCAATCCCTAACTTTCTGGCATCGTCAGCGCATTTCACATCTTCGTCGAGAACGACCTCCGTTGTATCAAAGCTGCGGGATGTGGAGCTATATTCTCCGTTAACGTGAATGGATGCGTTGCAAAGCTGAAAAGTTCCTTCAACAATACTTCCGCTTCGTGTATAAACACGCACATTTTCTGCTTCGGCGTTGTTGGCATTCATACCGCCAAGGGGCGACAGACGAAGACGCCCGTTGCCCTTGATTTCCGCAACCATGGCACCCAAAGTGTCTGTATGAGCAGCAAGCATGAGACCATTACTGCCTTCACCACCGCCAAGATAGACCAGAACACCACCTTTTTCAGTGATGGAAGCAGAATACCCAAGTGATGAAAACTGCGCCTGCACCCAAGCTGCCGCCTTGCCTGTATAACCGGTAGGAGAATCAATGGAGAGCAGCTGAGATGTAGCCTCCCAAGCGTAATCTGCATAGTGCATTGTAATCATAGTATGCCTCCAATTTTGTCTTTTTCTTATTATAACATTGACAGTAATTAAATTCAAGCGCTTGCCAATAAAGTTATTTCTGAAAAGGTGAAAATTCCTCTTGCTATTTTTGGAAAGATGGTGTATACTACAGTAGCACTTGCCGGTGTGTTGGAATTGGTAGACGAAGTGGACTCAAAATCCACCGGTGGCAACACCGTGCCGGTTCGAGCCCGGCCACCGGCACCAAAATACCTACCCTTATTTGATACAATCGTATCAGCAAGGGTAGGTATTTTTATATGCTCTTTTACCCCAAAACAGGGCATTTCCCCAAACTTTGCAACGCATTTTCGTTTCCGTTGCCCAGGGATTGTGCTTTTCTCCGGTCTCCGGATCGCCCAACCCCTACATATTGCGCTTTCAATTCGTTAAAATACCGCAATTCGTTATATTACTGGTATTTCGTTATATTACCAAATATAGACTTTTATTAAGGGTTTTGGTATAATTATTTTGTAAAGTGCAAGAAGATGGGGGATAAAAGATGAAGAAGAAAACTCATTCACAATTTTTAACTGAAATGAAGTCCGCCAATCCTTCTGTTATTGTGCTTGGATCCTATGTAAACTGCTCTACAAAAATCGATGTAAAATGCGCTAATTGCGATCATGTCTGGAGCGCCGCTCCAAATACTCTTGTTCGTGGTCACGGTTGTCCTATATGCGCTAACAATCAAAAGAAGTCCCATCAGCAGTTTGTTTCAGAAATGGACAAACTGAATCCGTACATTGAAATTATGGATGAATATAAAACGGCTCTCGCCCCATTAAGGGTAAAGTGTACAATTTGTGGTTATGAATGGGATTCCAAACCAAATCGATTGCTCCAGGGCGCACAATGCACCAACTGTGCAAAACCGCATACAAGCTTTATGGAGCAATTTATATTGCTAGCCTTCCAAGCTGTTGTTGGAAAAGGCCTAGTCGAATCCAGGAACACATCTGCAATTGGATTGGAGTTGGATGTTTATATCCCCAAGTACAGGATTGCATTAGAACCAGGCACTTGGCTATATCACAAAAACAAAGTTGCAACATATGATTTGGAAAAGCGAACCAAATGTAACGATGCGGGTATCAGACTCATAACAATATACGATACATATCCATCTGATACGGCTCCTCCGTACGACTCCGATTGTTATGTATTTGAAGGCTTTTTAAACGAGCCCGGTTACGAACGTATAATTTCGTTGACAAAAGAATTGATGGCATCAATCAATCTTGATTTTAACAATGTTGATTGGTTGAACATTGCTAACCAGGCATACGCAGCTTGCCATTACAATGCCCATGAAACTTTTATTGCAGCGCTTGCTGATATACAGCCGAATATTGAAGTATTAGAAGAATACAAAGGCACAAACATTCCTATTACTGTGAACAACCGAACTTGCACACATGTGCCCTGGAAGGCTCGGCCGTACACATTGCTAAAGGGAATTGGTTGTCCCGAATGCGGAAAGATCGCTGCATCAAAAACAAGAACACGGACAGCGCAGCAGTTTGAAAATGAGATGGCACAAATCGCTCCAACAATAGAAATCATAGGCTCTTACACCAAGGCTACTGATCGGGTTGATGCTCGTTGCACAAAGTGTAATTACATATGGAAACCAGTGGCGTATTCACTACTGTCAGGCAAAGGATGTCCACATTGTTCAGCAATAAATGGAGCAAAGAGGCGGAGAAATAAATTGGCAGCCAAAACCACAGATCAGTTTAGAGAAGAACTTGCAAAAAAGAATCACAGCATCACTGTGCTGGGCGAATATATTAATAACAAGACAAAGCTTTTAGTAGAATGTAGGATGTGCGGAAACAAGTGGGATGTTGTTCCGGCCTCATTACTTAACGGTCACGGTTGCCCTGTTTGCAGCAGAAAAAAACGTTAGGCTAAAAGTGCTGCCGCCACAAAAATGTCAGTATATATTTGGTAAACTTAGCTACTTGATATATTCCGGTAGCAGAGTTAACATCACACCCACACTTTGGAGGTGATGACAATGCAAACTTTTTTAGAACTGCTGAAACGCTGCGCAGAAATCAATACCTTTGACACCGGCGATCCGGAAAACAGAACGGTGCTGGATCAATTGTTCTGCGCATACCAGGATTCCCACGAAACCGATCCACCAGAAATCAAGGACGGCTTCAAAGAACTGGATGCCTATTTGAGACAGCTATCGTTGGATGACAACAATGCGGTCTGGAACCTATGCTGCCGCCTTTGTACTGCCTACGAACACAAAGCCTTCATCGACGGTTTCTTTTACGGTTTTCAATTGAACAACGAACTGAAATGAACTGCATATACAATATAGAGAGGTCGCATCAGGAAAAATGATGCGACCTCTAAATGTTCTATGCGTACGGGTTATTCAGTTACCTTCTTCCAGCTGTCCTCGCCGGGGATGAGTCCCAGGCTGGAGCCGCAGTCCCAACTGACGTGGATCGTGCCCATATCGTCCACCCAGCGGACGGTACCTTGGCAGCCGGAGACCAGTTTACGATTGTAGGGGTCGTTCATAGAAATCAGTTCCACCCGTGTGCCGACCGGATACTCCTCACGCAGTTGCCTCAGCTGCCACTCCTTTATCACTTGCATACATTCACCTCCACTTCCGAGCCGTTTTTGAAACGGAACACCAGGCGGTCATCGGCAAAGACCGTCACATGGTCAACCGCTGTGTTCCATAGGCTGTCCGTATAAGCTATCTGTGGTAGCTCCAATGCCGCCAAGGCATTCAGGCAGTTGCGGATCGCTTCAGCCTGCACCTGCCGCCTTTCCTTTTGCTGTTGGAGGTCATCATACTTGACTTGCAGAGTTTCGTATCGCTCAACCAGGGAATTGTACCGATCCGCATAGGCGGTTTGGTCGGTTACCTGGTTTGCGTTTTCGTTCACCATCTGTCGAATCATCCCGGCTACCACATCCATTTCTTGTAGTGTTCTGTTGCTGTTTGCATCAATGGTGGCGGTATCCAACAGTTCTTTTAGAATCAACCGGCCGTCCTCCAAAAGGGCGGTGCGATCGGTCAGCAGTTGGCTCAGCGCTGTAATAAAATGCTGTTTTAAATCGTCCTCGTAAAGGTGGGGCGTGTTGCAAGTGTCGCCACTTCCGTACTTGGCATTGCACCGCCAAATAGTTCTGCGGTACTTGCTTGTGCTGTGCCATACCTTTGAGCCGAATATCTCACCGCAATCGCCGCAGATGATTTTTCCGGCAAAAGGACTATTGCACACAGTGTACCGTGGGCTATTCTTCCGTCGCGCCAGTTCCAATTGCACCTTATCCCATTCTGCTGGCTTAATGATTGCCTCGTGGCTATGCTCCACATAGTACTGCGGTACCTCGCCCTCGTTGACCTTCGTTTTCTTCTGAAGGAAATCCACTGTAAAGGATTTTTGCAATAATGCGGAGCCTTTGTATTTTTCGTTACGGAGAATGCTCTCCACCGTGGCTTTTTGCCATACAGTTTTCTTTGCCGGAGTGGGAATGCCTTGCTGCGTTAAATGCCGTGCAATGGCATTGGTGGATTGCCCTTCAATGAACATCCGGTAAATGGTGCGGACGATTTCTGCCTGCTCCGGTACGATCTCCGGTATGCCGTTTTCACCTTTGCGGTAGCCAAGGAAATGGCCGTAGGGAATGCTGACCTTGCCATCAGCAAAGCGCTTCCGCTGACCCCAGGTGACATTCTCAGAAATGGATCGGCTCTCCTCCTGGGCAAGGCTCGACATAATGGTTATCAGTAACTCGCCCTTGGAATCCAAAGTCCATATATTTTCCTTTTCAAAGTAGACCTCTACACCGGCATCCTTCAGCTTGCGGACGGTGGTGAGGCTGTCCACGGTATTACGGGCAAAGCGGCTGACCGACTTGGTTACGATGAGGTCGATCTTGCCATTCAGGGCATCGGCGATCATTCGGTTGAAGCCTTCACGGTGCTTTGTGTTGGTGGCGGATATGCCCTCGTCGGTGTAAGCGCCAACGAACACCCAATCCGGTCTGCCTTGTATGTAACGGGTGTAGTAATCCACCTGCGCTTCATAGCTGGTCAGCTGTTCTTCGCTGTCCGTTGATACACGGGCATAGGCAGCAACCCTCCGCAGTTGGGCGGATTCCCGTGGCAACCGTGTAATGGGGTTGATGGTTGCCGGGATCACTGTAATATTCTTAGGTGTTTGCATGATACGACCTCCTTTCCAAATCTTTCTGTCGCGCCTTTTCTTTCATTTCCGGTGTCCAGCTTTGCCGCCGGGAGCGGTCTTGCCACCGTTTAACGATTTGTTCTCCGCTTGTAAGGGTAAGTACCAGGGTGTTGCCCTCGCAGGCTTGCAGCGCCGTTATTTTACCGATACCGCCAACCTCGTCGGCAATGGCTTCTAAAATACTCTCCGGTATTGCCTTTGAGGGGCAGGCTGCTTTGCCCTGGGTGTTGTAGGTGCTGCAAATCCAAACGGGGCCGGTTTCTTTGACCTTCCGGCGGTAGTGCCTTCCGCACCCGGCGCAGGTGATTTTTCCCGAGAAGGGATATTCTTTTTGCTTTACACCAGGATGCGTATGCTTTGCTGCCCGCCGTTTCATTTCCTCCTGCACAGCGTTAAACGACCGCAGAGGGATGATTGCCTCGTGGGCATCGGTGATATGGTACTTGGGCAACTCTCCGTTATTCGGCTCGTCCCGCTTGGTGAGATGATCCACCCGTCTGTACTTTTGTAAAAGCAGGTTTCCGGTGTATGCATAGTTTTGAAGGACCTTGCCAACGCTGGTCTTGCCCCAGGGATTTCCGTACCGCGTCAGAATGCCGTCTGCGTTCAGTTGCTTGGCAATGGCGGTCATACCAAATCCTCCAAGGTATTCCGTAAATATCCGGCTGACAATTTCTGCTTCTGTAGGATCAATGACTAAAGTACCGTCTTCATAGCGGTAGCCGAGCATCGTACCATTCCAAGGCATTCCGTTTTCAAAGTTACGGCGGATCCGCCACTTTTGGTTTTCACTGGCAGACAAACTTTCCTCCTGGGCATAGCTTGCCAGGATCGTCAGCATCAGTTCTCCGTCAGCAGAAAGGGAGTGGATGTTCTGCTCCTCAAAGAACACATCCACTCCCATGTTTTTCAGTTCACGAACGGTTTCCAGCAGCGTGACTGTATTGCGGGCAAAGCGGGATATGGACTTGGTGATGACCATATCCACCTTGCCTGCTCTGCAATCCGCCAGCAGCCGCTGAAAGTTTTCTCTGTTGTCCTTGGTGCCGGTTAGAGCCTCATCTGCATATACACCAACATACTGCCAGCCGCTATGTTTTTGTATCAGTTCGCTGTAGTAACTGACCTGGGCAGACAGGGAGTGCAGCATCGCATCCTTGCCGCTGGAAACACGAGCATAGGCGGCGACCCGCTTCAGCTTGGGGATATTCATTTTGGGGAAACGGGTCTGGGTTACGATTCGCATAAGGTTACCTCCTTTGTATCATATTGCGGTACTACATATTCGCTCTAACCGGCGCTTATATCAAGCACATTCTGCGAAAATACTATCCGAAGATAGGCCGTACTTTTTGGTTAATATGGTGCGTATCTTACAATACTCCTCGTCGTTGAAAACACCCTGGTTTTTGAGGTTTCGGTAAAGCGCCAGAGAGGTGCGGTAAAGGATCAGATTGCCGGGGGCATACTGGTCACGGCTGTCGGGATGCAATGTAGCAGACCCGGCAGCAGTATTTGCGATTACTGTTGCCATAGCTATCAAACTCCTTTCCGCAGTGCTGGCAGGTAAGCGTATAAAACGCTTGTTTGTTGACATCTTCTTTGTGGCTGTTCCACCAAGCCATCCGGCAGCTGTCCGAGCAGAACTTCTTCTCCCGGTATCCCTTAGGTTGTACCAAAGGCTGTCCGCAATGCTTACAAGCCTTAGTACCGGGAATGTGCCGGTGGCGGTGGATGTGAGAACGAACGGTGCTAGGTGACAGGCCCAGCCGCACAGCGATCTCGGAAGGACTGTGTCCCTCCAGCCGCATATTGTTAATAGCGATTTGATCTTGCAGTTTCATAGTGACACTCCTTCCGTGTTAACTGCAAAGGGAGGATGACCCGTAAGAGCCACCCTCCCAAAAGGATTATTCTTCAGCGGCAGCTTGTGCCTTGCCATTGATCTTCAGATACTTAATGGCATCGGGCAGTACCAGCTTGGCATCCACACGCTCAGTGGTGATGAAGGCAACCTGGCCACGATCGGCATAGCGCTCTACCAGGCGCTTGATGACACGCTTGCCCCGGTCGCCGATCCAGAAAAATCTGAAATCGCCAAACATCACAGGGATGCTGCCGGGAGCCACATCGTCCATAGATTTACAGATGTAGATCCGGTGGCCGAACAAATACTCCGGTTCGCCTTCCTTCAGGTTGGGATTCCACAAAGGTCTGCCGTCATAGTGAGGAATGCGGCGCAGCTTGTGGTAGGCATCTTCGGACATCAACCATACTGCGTTGTCCCGGTATGCCTGCTTGATGGAATACTCCAGGTTCAAAATGTCATCCAGGGTGATATCGCCCTCCAGTTCGGAGATCGCACCCATAGGTGCCTGGTAGATAAGACCCAAAGGCTTACCCTTGCCATTGCCCCGGACGAAGGCCTCCTCTTCTGCTTCACCGATGCGCTCGGCAAAGAAGGTGCGGATATGCTCTTCCAAGTCGATGGCGCTGTCCTCCAGCATTTCATCTGTAGCCAGGATAGAGGCGCTCAGCTTGTAAGCATCCAGAATGACCTCGCCAAAAGATTCTTCAACAAAGGACAAACCTTCGTCCTCCTGGAACCAATCTGCGCAGCCTGCGCCGCTTGCAACAGGGATATGCATCCGGTGGGTGGTGGGAATGGTCTTGGAGATCTGCCGGAATACATTTTTCTCTGCCAGCGCCTGTACCAGGGTCTCCTCGTATGTATCCGGTACCAGGTAGCCGCCGGCACCATCGCTACCTACCTTCAGGCTATTCTGGGGCATACCGGTGTGCATGGTCTCCCAGAATGCTGCGTTGTAAGCCGTAGCCTGCTTCTTTGCCTCGGCAGAAGGATCTGCCTTCTTGCCACTCCACTGTGCCTCCATCTCTTCCAGACGACGGATAGCCTCGTCAGCGTTTCTAACATTGCTCATAATAAATACCTCCGAAAATTAATAGTGTTTTTGACCCATACGGGCGCGGAGCAAGCGCTCCATAGCATCGTCCTGGGGAGTTCTGCCACTGAACTCCGCCACGCAGTTTTCCTTCACGATCTGGTAGATTTGAAACCAGGCAGCATTGGCCTGCTTCATATACTCCCGTCCCATGGTGACATAAGGGGATGAAATAACGGTGCCTGAAGGCTTCTTCGCAAGAAAGCCGAATTCAGACACCGCTTCTTCACATTGGATCCAGCGTGCCACGCTCATGGCATACTGTTCGATTTGTTGGGTAGTGACCAGCTGATCGCACTTGCGCTCCTGCAGCCACTGCCAGGTTTCCGTGTAGATTGCCTCGGCGCAGGTGACGCTGCCGTCCTTCTGCTTTGCCTTGAGGTAATCCTTCACCGGGGGCATAATGCTTCCGGTAAGGCTTTCGGCTTCGTCACCGAAGTCCACTACCGTCAGTTTTCTGCCGCCGGGATTCCCGGATGCTAGTTTTTCCGAGATCGCTTTGGGTTTTCTGCCCGCTCCGGGACGGGCTCCGCCACGATTCGTACCATCTTTCGACATGGTTCATCGTCCTTTCTGTTTGATTTTTCAGATTTTCGGGTTTGATTTCGCCGTTTTTCCACACGCGACCCCAGGCCCGTTGTCCCTATTAATAGGTGTAGAGATTTGACCACCCCCACCCCCTCCCGGGGGTTAGAGGTACGGCAGGTGCAGCTTCTTAAAACCACGGCTGCAGTAGTAGTCCATCAGCTCCTTGGCAGTGGCAAAATAATGGCCGTTGCCTTTGTACTGCAAACACCAGTGAGGATCACCGGGGTCGTTGCTGTACATAATGACAACGGCATTATCTTTATCCTGCGGTACGATCCGGACCACGGAGTACCTATGCAGGTCAAGGCCTTCCCAAAGATACCGGGACAGTTCCTCAGGTATCATCTTCTTCACGACCTCGAATGATTTCCTGTATTCTGGAACCGGCAGTGTCCTTGGCATCATAGCTGGTATCCAGCCGATAACCGCAGCCTGCACAATCCTGCCAGGAGGTGGGGTTATGCTTTTCGCTGTGCTTGGGGAACATCTTCTGCCCGCAGATGGGACAGACCTGCCGTTCCACCACCAGGTTGCGCTCACAAATTTCATAGCTGCCATCTTCAGATACCTGGATCAATGCAATGGCATCATGTTCATATTCGCCACCATCCAGGACTGCCCAGAAGAAATGCACATCGTCCAGCTTGCGGTCATAGCAAATATGCTTGTAGTCGTAATCGTCAGTAGCCAGGACGGCATACTCATTGCTGATAGGAATCAGCTGCTTGATTTTCATGGTTCAATACCTCGTTTCATAGAATTTGTGTTGGTTTTCGATTTTTGTCCTTTTTGTCACGCGTCCTCTAATATAGAGAACTGTGTTTTTATAGGGGTATATATAGAAAACAGTAATTTAACGAATATATATTTATACTGTTTTTCTATCTATTACCCTTAAGGGACAAAGGACAAAAAGGACATAAATGCTAATGGCAAGGATCACGAATGCGATAGGTCATAGGAAAAGCCTCCTAAAAATGTGATATCTATACTTAAGGGACGCGTGACAAAAAGGACAAAAATACCTTTTCATGCTGCGTCCCGGTATAGCATGGGGTTAACAAGATAAGCGGGATTGTTGGGTCTGCCTTTACCGGCAGGCTGCTCAGCTTCCTTCAATGCCAAATAGCCAAGGTCCGTCAGATGGTTCAGCACAGGCTGCACCTGCTCTGTCTTTTTGAAGCTTCGGCAGATCCGCATAATATCCCGACGAGTAAATTCTGTGAGGCCATTCTTAATGATGGCATCCAGCGTGTATTTGCTCTGCTTAATCAGATCGTCTGCACCCATAAGGGAGTAAGCGGCACGGGCGTGTTCGGTAAAGTATCTGCCGATTGCAATGGCACCGGCCATCTGTTCTGGGGAGACTATGGTGGATTCCGGGATATCCAGGAAATCAGCGCATTTGGCATTGGCGGCTCGGCACAGGAGTCCGGAGATCCGCAATACAGCACCTACCAGCTTACCTGCCCAATCCGGAATATCGGAATACTCGCTTTTCAGCTTGGACTCTACCTCTCCGGCAAATGCTTCTAACAGCTTGTCCGCCCCCGGTGATAAGTAGATCAGTTCCGGTGTCTGCGGTTTCTCTTCGTCCAAGAGGTTGCGAATGGTGACCTCATAGCACCGGGAGACCTCGTCCGGGATCGGCTGGGTGCGGTATAAGCGGTCACCCACACGGGATTTTGGCATACAGTACATAAATCGTGCGGTCAGGCCTCTGCCACGGAAAGTGCCGTTGCTCATCATACCGGACAGCACATTTGGCTGTACTGCCAACAGCACTGTCAGCGCTGGGTGCATAATGCTTTCACTATTTCTGCCGATACGATCCACACGAATGGTGTCGCCGCTGTGGCCTTTGAGGAATACGTCGATATTCACATTCTTGGTGTAAATACCGGACAGCATATCGAAGATACCGCCCTCCGCAGAGAGGATAGCAGCCGTACCGTTGTTTTCTGAAAGAACAGAGGTCAGCTTCTCTGTAGTTACATCGTCCACATACAGCCGCATGGGCATTACCTCCCGGAAATTGGCCAACTGCATGGATACATCCTGAAGATCCTCGATCTGCGCCTTGCCTTTGAGAACCATTTCCTCCAGGTTGCGCTGCTGCTTTTCCAGTATCCGCTTTTCTACACGGCTGCGTTCAATGGCGGCAGCGTGTTGCTGGTTGTATGCGGCTTCAAACCGATGTACTGCACCGGCCATATGGCTGATGACCGCAGATTTCCGCTCCGAGGGCTCCGCCACGATGACGGTGAATAGGTTCAGAGGCTCAATCCAATCGTCTTTACCTTTTATCCGGTATTTGCCTTGCTGGCAGAGTGCCAACACGGCCAATGCTGCTGTTGCAGCCATATCCACCGGAGTTTGTGTGGTTTCCGCCACAGCCAGAACATAGTCCCGAATCGCCGGGGGAAAGGCATCCACCGGGAATGTAGGGAGGGTGTGTTGGGTGAAGGGGATCGGCAGCTCCCATTTAGGCTCTGCCGGGGCATTGTAATCTGCTGGGGGAATGTAGTCAGGCTGCTTGGTTACCTTTCCTCGATAGAACTTGAGGGCGCTGTTCCAAATCTGTTGCAGCTCCGCACGATCCAAAGGTGGGCTACACTTTTCCGCTTCCTCCAGAAACCTCTTCCCGGCTTCCTTGGTATCGCCCCACCGCTTGAGGATCTTCCCGGCGGCATGGGATAAGGTGCTGTTACGGCTGCCTTCCGGTATGGTACGCTCCATTTCTGCAAAGGCATCTTCTACAGCTTGCTCTTCCAGAAACCGGTCGATAGAGGTACTGCCGGGGAAGATGTACACCTCCGTGTCCGGATTACCAAAGAAAAACCGTCCGGCATCCAGGGCATTATCATCGAAGAAGGGATATGCCGCCTGAATGCGCTGCATCAGCGCCGTGAAGATGTTGGGGTCAGTAATGGGCTCCACCGGAAATGCCACATGGAAACGAGGTCTGGGAGAACGATTGCCTTTCTGTTTCATATGGTTGCGGCTGGTGTAGACGATACAAGGAACATCCGGAAACAGCCGGGGAATATCTGTGGAGGATATCCACGCACCGGGATCGTCTGAATGGTCATTGTCGTTATCCAGTACCGCCACCGCTACCTTTTCAAAGTTATCGATGCTGCGATAGCTATTCTTAAATCGGATAAAGGTATGGTCATAACAAAACAGCTGCTTCAGTTCCACTGGTGTGCTGCCGGCACCCACATTGGGATACCTACAGTTCTTGGCATTGCCACACTCACCGGAATGGTAGACCGTCAGCATAAAAGGGGTTGCTTGCTTGTTCATTTTCTCACCTCCTTTCGCAGAAAATGGATATAAGAAAACCACCCGATAGGCGGTCAACTTAACCGGATCGTCGCTTTTCCTTTGGTGCGGATCTGCAGGACAGCGTTGTACGGTGTCAGATCCTTGTTGCCGTACATATTCCGCATTTCCAGCAGCGCCTCCCGCTGATGTTTCTTTCTGCGGTTCTCTCTTTGCTTGGCTCGATTGCTCATAATAAAATCCTCCTAATTTTGTAAAAAGGGTATACTACCCCTATCGTTATTCCTGCCTGGTCAGGTTTTAGGCCGCCCCCAGCATTCTGGTTCGCGGCCGGGCATGTGCCCGGTATCAGGTATTAAAGCTTTTCGCTATACGGACAGTAAACGCTCAAATGTTAACCGTCTGTAAGAAAAAATATTTTTCGTCTTTCATTTACCACTGGACATGACACTGGCTCTGTCATAAAACCGACATAATCCCTGTGAGGTCCTTCATAATACGGAGAGCGCACTAGCGTTCGACAGAAAAGTGACATAGTCGGTATAACCTGGTCGTTCAGAAGTTCTCCTCACCGTTAGCTCACGGCGCTGGAAGCTGACGCAGAAATGACATAAACATCAAAAATGGGCATAAAAAATAGGCACCCACCACAAAGGGTAAGTGCCTAATATTCCTTAGATATTTGATTGTTTTAATCCCAGTATTTTGGTGCGGTATTTGGATCGCACAGCCGGCATACACCGTCTGCTTCGTCCCGGGCCTTGAGTTCTGCTGCCAAAGCTGTGAATATTTTCTTTTGGATGTAATCCACGCTGCCACGGTTAAGGTTGTGCGCCTGGGCATATTTTCGGATAGAGAGCCTGTCCACAAACCGCTCCTTGAAATATTTATTATAGTCCCGCAGCACGGTTTTGAGGCATTGCTGCAGGAAGATAATATCTTCCGTCATAGCTTTAAATTCTGCCTGCGACATGAATACATACTCTTTCTTTGCGATACAAAGCTGATGTTTCCGGCAATCCAGCAAATAATGCTCACACAGATCCTTAGCATAGGCATAGTAAGTTCTTGACCTGCGGTAACCGCGATTGTCATATTCGTCCAGCTGACGCTTTGGCTTTCTCTGTTTGGGTTCAGGCATATTGTTTGCTTCCTGGCTCTGAATTCTTTGGTAGTCAATCTTCTGCTGCGTCCGGCGGGAATATTTGTATATCATTTTCCCGTTTCGCTCGATCCGTTCACAGAAGGATTCCTTGGTAATTGTATAATACTCTCCCGTATCGGAATAATTGGCATACTGGCATATTACGATTTCCTCGCCGGTATCGATATCAGTTACGACCCTGGCTACATAAATCAGCTTGCCATCATATCGATTATAGTAGCCTGCGTACACCCGTCTGCTTTTCTTCTCTGCCATATCCGCACCTCCAATCTTGGTGATACCAAATATAGCAAAGGAACTGTCCTATAAATTACACAGAAAATCCGCCGATTCAGATGAACCGGCGGATTTCTTTTTTAGTTTTCTTCGGGGAAGGCGTAGCGGGCCTTATACTGAGCAAACTGCTCTGCAAAGGCAGCAGACTCGTGCAGCTCACCGGCCTTCAGAGCATTGAGGTATTCGTGTGCTTCCAGCTTGCCCTCTGCAACCTGCAGCATCTCGACAGCTACATTGGAGCAGTGATCTGCGGTGCGCTCGCAAGCGGTCAGCAGATCTTCCAGCACGAAACCATACTCTACGGTGCAAAGGCCATCTCTCAGGCGGCGCACATGACGGGACTTGACCTCACGAACCAGAGCGTCAACAACCTGCTCCTGGGGTTCGATTTTGGCGGCCTGCTCCCGATCAAAGCTGCCGTAAGCGGCAACCGTACGATCCACAATATCCAGCACAGCCTGCTCCAGAACGGCCAGCTCGCCCTTTGCCTGGTTGGAGAATTCGATTTTCTTTTCTTCCATTTCCAGGGCCGCCTTGGCAACAGCCATGGCGTGGTCAGCCATCCGCTCGATGTCAGAAATGGAATACAGCAGTGTATTGAGGATGCGGTTATCGTGGACAGATAGATTCATACCGGAAAGCTTCACCAGATAAGTGTTCAGCGCATCCTCGTAGCGGTCGGTCTTATCTTCCAGTTCGATGACCTGCTCCATCACACCGGATTCAAATTTTTTGGTCAGACCCATAGCCAGATGCATTGCTTTGGCAGCATCTGCAGCCATCTCGCTGGCGATCTCATGGGCACGCTGCACCGCAACGGCGGGAGTAGCCAACAGACGGGAATCCAGCAGTTCGGTCTTTTCCGGTTCCTTGACTTCGGGCACCAGCAAATATGCCAGTTTTACAAGCAGACCGTTCATGGGCATCAGGACAGCAGTAGCAATCAGGTTAAAGCCGGTATGGATCACAGAAATATCCCATGCCTGCACGGAGTCACCCAGGAACTTCCACTCGATAAACATACCCAAGCCGTAGAAGATTACGGCGAACATCACAGCGCCTACCACATTGAACAGCAGGTGAACCATAGCGGTACGACGAGCGTTCCGATTAGCACCGATTGCGCCCATGATAGCAGTGATACAAGTACCGATGTTCTGACCAAGAATAATGGGAATAGCTGCGCCATAGGTGACAACACCGGTGCTGCATAAACCTTGCAGAATACCGACGGATGCGGAAGAGGACTGAATAATGGCAGTCAGCACTGCACCAAACAGAATACCAACGATGGGGTTGGTAAAAGAAATCATCAGGTCAGCAAACCAGGCTTCGGTCTTCAGGAATGCCATGGAGCTGCTCATCAGATCCATACCGGTCATCAGTGCCATGAAACCCAGCATAATGGTGCCGATACCCTTTTTCTTTTCGGACTTGCCCATGTAGAGCAGGATGCCAAAGATGCCGATCAGAGGTGCCAGGGTGGAGGGCTTGAAGAACTTGATCAGGAAGCTATCACCCTCCAAACCGGAGAGGGACAGAATCCAGGCGGTGACGGTGGTACCAATGTTACTACCCATGATAACACCAACGGCCTGCTTAAGTGTCATAATACCGGAGTTAACGAAACCGACTACCATGACGGTAGTTGCGGAGGAGGACTGGATCACTGCGGTGACACCCAAACCCAGCAGGAAGCCCTTGAACACATTGGAACTCATCTTAGCCAGGATGGTCTGCAATTTACCACCGGCCTGGCGCTCCAGAGCCTTGCCCATAATATCCATACCGAACAGGAACAAAGCCAAACCACCCAGAAGGGTGATGATCTTAAAAATGTAAGCTGTCATATTTATCTCCTTTACGGAAAGTTTTCTTATTTCGACAGTCTACATTATAAATTTGACCATTTGTAAAAACCATAGAGGGTATGCAAAACTTAAGTAAAATCTATGTAAAATAAAAGACCGCACCCTCTCGGATGCGGTCAGAAATCAAAATTGAATTGTAATGGCTGTGCCTTTTCCCGGTGTGCTTTCCAGTGTAATCTCTGCCTTATGATAGGCAACTGCGTGTTTCACGATGGAAAGGCCCAGGCCAGTACCACCGGATGCCTTGGAATGGCTCTTATCCACCCGATAGAACCGTTCAAAGATCCGATCCTTATGTTCGGCAGAAATGCCAATGCCGGTATCACTGACGATCAGACGATTATCATCCGCATGGATCGTCACACTGCCGCCGGGAACATTGTACTGAATCGCATTGTCACAGAGGTTATAGACCACCTCATGGAGCATACGGCGAACACCCTCCACACAGAAACCCTTACCGGCAATATGTACCGTTACTTGTTTCTCTGCAGCGCTGGTCTCCAGAATCGCCTTGACATCCTCGGCCAGTTCCAGCATATCCACCTTTTCTTTCGGCAGTTCCACACCTTCATCCAGCTGAGAAAGGCGGATAATGTCCTGAATCAAGCTGACCAGTCGGGATGCCTCTTTTTTGATATGTCCTACAAAGCGCACTTCATCTTCCCGCTTTACCATACCGCTTTCCAGCAGTTCGGCACTGCCGATGATGCCTTGTAGCGGGGTTTTCAGTTCGTGGGATACATTTGCAGAGAACTCCCGGCGCATCTGTTCAGCGTTAAGGCGCTCGGTAATATCAAAGGCCAAAACAACTGCACCGATCACAGCACTGTCAGACTCTATGCGGCTCAAATCGAACTGATAATTGCGACCGTTTCGGCTCAGCTTTGCATAGCCGCGTCCCTTGTCCAGCGCATCATTCACAGCATTGCGCATGGAACTGGTTCGATCGATCGTCAAAAAGTTCTTTCCTACACAATCATCTTCTGCTTCGAACAAAGCCTTGGCTGCGGGGTTGATGCTGATGATCGTACCCTCACTGTCCAGCAAAACAAGACCTTCCTGCATATGGGAAGTGATCTGCTGGAACTCATTTGCCTTGCGATTGAGCTGATCAATCTGCTCTGCGATCTGTCGGTGCTGCCGATGGATGCGATGCAGAAGCGGGGAAATTTCCTCATACACATCGTTTTTCAGCGGCTGCTCTAAATCTAACTTATTCAGCGGCTCCACAATATTCTTCGCCATTCTTCGGGCTAACAGCGCAGACAAGCCGATGGCCAGAACCGCAACCAAAACAACCGGCCACAGCATATCCATCATCAGCGCCCAAGCGGACTCCTGATTGGTAGAGATACGCAGAACCGTGCCATCTTGCAAACGCTGTGCTTCGTAATAGGTTTGCTCCGTCAAGGTAGTGGAATTGCGGACAGCACTGCCACGACCGGTTTCAAAGGCTTCCAGGATCTCCTCACGGTCTGCGTGGTTTTCCATGGTTGTTTGGTCTACCTGGGTATCAAACAGAACTGTACCATCGGTATCGATCCAAGTCACACGGAAACGATCCGCTTCTACATTTTCCAGAAATGCATTGCCGTATTGTTCCGTACCGGTAACTGCCAAACTCAGTTCGTTCTTAAGTTGCTGCACCTGCACGTCGGTGAAATGGTTGTAAAGCACCCCCATCACAACGCCCAAAGAACAAAGCAGAACGATCACCGCAACCAGCACAGTGGAACGGAAGATTTTACTTGTCATGTCTTGCCTCCAAGCGGTAACCGACATTTCTGACAGTTTCAATGATATTGCCGTATTCGCCTAGCTTCTGCCGCAGAGTGCGGATATGCATGTCCACTGTCCGGGTCTCACCTAGGTACTCTGCATTCCATACATTCGACAGCAGCTGCTCTCTTGTAAAGGCAATGCCCGGCTGGGAAAGAAACAGATACAGCAGTTCATATTCCTTGTATGTCAGAACCACTCGTTCTCCATCAACAGTAACCGTATGCTCTTCAGGATTCAGCACCAGGCCATCCAGTTTCAACAGTTTGGTTTCCTTTGCCGGCTTGCAGCGACGCAGCACAGCCTTTACACGGCTGACCATCTCCATAATACCGAAAGGCTTAACGAGATAATCGTCAGCACCCAGATCCAAGCTTTGGATCTTGTCATACTCACTACCCTTGGCGGTGGCCATAATGACGGGGATATCCCGGAACTCTTCGGACCCCTTCATCAGCTTCAGCAGCGTCACGCCATCCTTGCCGGGCAGCATCACATCCAGGATAACCAGATCCGGCTTTTCTGTTTGCAATGCGATCCAAAAGCTGTCGCCATCTTCAAAGCCTTGGGCAGCGAAGCCAGTGGATGTCAAAGCATATACTTCAATGTCACGAATGCTGGAATCATCCTCTACGCACCAAATCATCCGGGCACCTCCTTGCGTTTTTTACAATTTTAGCTGTTTTAGTAGCAGAATTCAAGTTTTTCAGCAAACTTTACATACATTTTACTTATTGGCAATCCTTATGGATGCCGGTGACAGAGAACTCAACCCACTCGGCAATGTTGGTACAGTGGTCACCGATACGCTCAAAATACTTGGCAATCATCAGCAGATCCAGCGCATATTCACCCTGAGAAGGCTCCTTGGCAATGATATCGATGATGCCGTTTTTGACCTGCGCAAAGTAATCGTCCACTACATCATCGTGGGCCATTACCTTTTTTGCAAGTTCAAGATCCTGATCCACATAAGCGTCTACCGCTTCCGTGACCATGGATTGGGCAGCCTTTGCCATTTCCCGGATCTTGGGGAACTTCTCATCGGGGTGGGCATTCATAAAGGGAATGATCTCCACGATGTCTTCAGCCTGGTCGCCGATTCTTTCCATATCGGTAATCATCTTCATAGCGGCGCTGATTTGCCGCAGATCCCGGGCAACCGGCTGCTGCCGAAGCAAAAGCTTCATGCAGATGGTTTCAATGGTGCGCTCGCTCTCATCAATCTGTGCGCCGATGGTGGCAACCTTACGAACCAGTTCCTCGTCCATATCCGTCAGCGCCCGGGAAGCCAGGGCAATGATCTCTTCGCAGGAAGAACCCATAATGGTCAGTTCCCGTTTCAGTTCATTCAGCTGTTCTTGAAAAAAGTCTCTCATTTTCTAACCTCCATTAGCCGAATCGGCCAGTGATATAATCTTCAGTACGCTTATCCTTAGGCCGGGAGAACATGGCTTCCGTATTGCCGTATTCCACCAGGTCCCCCAGCAGGAAAAATGCGGTCTGATCGGAGATGCGAACTGCCTGCTGCATGTTGTGGGTAACGATGACGATGGTATAGTCCTTTTTTAGTTCCATAGCCAGGTCTTCGATACGGGAAGTGGAAATAGGGTCAAGGGCGGAGGTGGGTTCGTCCATCAGCAGCACCTTGGGTTCTACCGCCAGCGCTCTTGCGATGCAAAGCCGCTGCTGCTGACCGCCGGACATTCCCAGTGCGTTCTTTTTCAGACGATCTTTTACCTCGTCCCAGATCGCAGCGCTCCGCAGTGCTTTTTCCACGATCTCATCCAGCTGTGCTTTATTGGTGATGCCGTGGGTTCGGGGACCGTAGGCAATGTTGTCATAGATGCTCATCGGGAAGGGATTGGGTTTCTGGAACACCATGCCCACTTCCTTGCGGAGGTTGTTGACATCGGTCTCAAAGATATTCTGACCGTTGTAGGTTACCTCACCGGTGATTTTTACGGTGGGAATCAGGTCATTCATCCGGTTCAGGGTTTTCAAAAAGGTAGACTTGCCACAACCGGAAGGTCCGATCAATGCGGTGATGCTGTGTTCCGGAATCTCAATGTTGATATTTTTCAGTGCCTGGAAGTTACCGTACCACAGGCACAAATCGTTTGCAGAAATAATACTCATACTTTGCTTTTCCTCTCGAAATACTTGCCGATCATCGTTGCGCTCAAATTGATCAGCAGTGTCAAAATCATCAAAATAGCAGCAATTGCGAATGCAACCTCAAAGTTGCCGTCTTCGGTTGCATAGACATACAGAGCCACCGTCAATGTTGCACCGGAAGAACTGAGGGATTCAAAAAAGCCGCCCAGCGCATGGGCAAAACCGGCAGTGAACAGCAATGCTGCAGACTCGCCTACGATTCTGCCCACAGACAGAATGCACCCGGTGATCACACCTTCTACGCAGTTAGGCAGAACCACAGTACGGATCACACGCCATTTGCCTGCGCCCAAACCGAATGCGCCTTCACGGTAAGATTGGGGAACGGTTTTTAGACTTTCCTGGGTGGTGCGCATGATGGTGGGCAAATTCATAATCACCAAGGTCATTGCGCCTGCCAGTAGGCTCTTGTCCAAATCCATGAACTGACAGAAGAACAGAGAACCGAACAGGCCGTAAATGATGGAAGGGATACCGGAAAGGGTTTCCGCTGCGTATTCGATCATGGTAACCAGCCGTTTGTTGGTGGCATATTCCGTTAGATAAATCGCTGCGCCTACACCCAGCGGCAAAACAAACAGCAGCGTTGTTAAAATAATGTAGAGAGTATTTAAGATGTCCGGCAGGATGCCAACCGTTCCCCGAAGGTAACTGGGTTTGGTTGAAAGCAGTTCCCAAGTGATATTGGGCAGGCCCTTCACAAGCACATAGCTCAGCAGGAACAAAGTCAGCGCAGCGGTGATGGATGCTGCCAGCCACATAAGAATGCGCATTACCCAGACATATACATTTCTTTTCTTCATAGCATAACTCCAATGATTGTAAGCAGGATCGCCAGACTCCCTGCTGCCAGCAGAAAATAAGGCTTGTCCCGCAAAGTCCAGCGGAACAAATTTCTCTTTCTAACAGTTCTCATTTCTTTTCTCCCTTCAGGAAGAAGTTAAGGGTCGCATTGATTAGCATAATAAACAGGAACAACACCAAGGCGATGGAGAACAGCGCCTCCCGGTAAAGTCCATCTGCGTAACCCATTCCGCTGGAAACGGCGGTGGTCAGGAAGCGGACACTTTCAAATAGCTTCGGCATATTTGCCACATTGCCAGATACCATCATCACTGCCATGGCTTCACCAATGGCTCGGCCCACACCCAGCACCACAGCTGTTGCAATACCGCTTTTGGCAGCAGGAACAGATACACGGAACCAGGTTTCCTCCGGGGTCGCGCCCAAAGCCAGGGAGGCATCCTCATACTCCTTGGGAACAGCATCCAAGGCAGTGATGGAAACTTTAATGATAGAGGGCAGGATCATAATTGCCAGCACGATCATCGCCGCCAGCAGGCTGGCTCCGTCGGGCAGATGGAAGATTTCCCGGATACCGGGAACCAGCACCATCATACCCACCAAACCATAAACCACGGAAGGAATACCTGCCAGCAGGCTCACTGCTGCGGACATCAATTCCTTTACCTTGGGAGAAGCCTTTTTGGAAAGGTAGACCGCAGTAATGAAACCGATGGGAACACCGATCACCAGCGCACCGGCTGTGCCGTAAATGCTGGAAAGGATAAAAGGCAGAATACCATACTGGGGATCAGCTGCAGCCGGATCCCAAACCTTGCCGAATAGGAAATCCCACAGGCCGATCTCCATAATAGCCGGTATGCCGGAGATAACCAGATACACGGTGATCAGTAGCACACAGGCAACGGTCACAAGACCCAAAATCAAGAAGATGCCGTGTACGATATTTTCAAACGCTTTGTTGCTTTTCATAATTTCACCTAAAGATGCACAGTAAGCGGCGATTTACACCGCCGCATTACTTGTTTAGTTGACAGGCACAACACCGGCTGCGGTGATGATCTCATTGGCAGCGGGAGAGGTTGCAAAGGCGAAGAACTCCTGTGCGGTTTTGCTCAGTTCCACACCTTCCTTGGTGACCAGCACGAAGGGGCGCTGTACCGCATAGCTGCCGTCCTTGATGGTTGCTTCGCTAGGCGCAACACCACCAACACTGATTGCCTTAACAGTG
Source organism: Faecousia sp. (assembly GCA_045611745.1). Classification (GTDB taxonomy): domain Bacteria; phylum Bacillota; class Clostridia; order Oscillospirales; family Oscillospiraceae; genus Faecousia. The sequence continues at coordinate 498 of JAZKXS010000136.1, read as the reverse complement.
TCCTTAACAGAGGACAGAGAAACATAGCCGATGGCATTGGGATTCTCAGCCACAGCGGTCAGAACTGCGCCGTTGGAAGTCAACTCCTGGCGGTACTTGCAGGCATCTTCCGTATCGGTGATGGATTCAAAGCCGTCACGAGTGCCGGAGGATTCCTCACGGCCAATGCAGACGATCTCGCCGTCCTTGCCGCCAACTTCACTCCAGTTGATGATCTCACCCTTGAAGATGGCTGCGATCTGCTCCACCGTCAGATCTGCAACAGTATTTTCGGTGTGTACGATGATGGCAATGCCGTCGATTGCCAGAATGGTTTCCTTCAGGCCTTCCGCCTTCTCGCTGTCCTTCAGGTAACGGGAGGCCAAGCCAATGTCGCAAGTGCCGTCTTTGACCGCCTTGATGCCGGTACCGGAGCCGGTGGCATTGTAGGTGAAGTTTGCGCCGGTATCTTCCATAAAGGCTTCGCCCAAGGCGCTGATCACCTTCTGCATAGAGGTG
>JAZKXS010000135.1:0-3656 GCA_045611745.1 Faecousia sp. | reverse complement strand
CAAAGCTGTATTGTCTTCCTAAGACCGCTTGGCCTCCGACTTACCGGGCAAGAGAAGCTGCAAGAAAAGCAAGAGAAAATGCCCGGCGTAAGACAGGACTGGAATCCGGCGGTATGCCCGACAAACTCCAGGACTGCAACGAAAAGGACCCCTCGCTGTGCGAACTGTACATCGTCGAGGGTGACTCTGCTGCAGGATCTGCCATTCAGGGCAGAGATTCCCGCTTCCAGGCAATTCTGGCTATGTGGGGTAAAATGCTCAACGTAGAAAAGGCAAGAGCAGATAAAATCTACGGCAACGATAAACTGTCTCCCCTGATTATTGCCCTGGGTGGCGGTATCGGTGAGGATTTTGATATTGAACGACTGCGCTATCACAAAATTATCATTATGTCTGATGCGGACGTGGACGGCGCCCATATTCGTACTTTGCTTTTAACCTTCTTCTTCCGCTATATGAAACCGCTGATCGAACACGGCTATGTGTATTCTGCAGTTCCTCCTCTTTATAAACTGAAAAGAGGTAAGACGGAGCGTGTTGCTTATTCCGATGAGCAGAGAGATCTGGTTTCTGCGGAGCTTCGTGGAGAAAGCAATGCTAAGGTGGAAATTTCCCGGTTTAAGGGTCTTGGTGAAATGGACCCCCACGAGCTTTGGGAGACCACAATGGATCCTACCACCCGTACATTGCGCCGTATTACCCTGGAAGATGCCCGTCGGGCGGATGAAATCTTTACCGTTCTTATGGGTGAACAGGTGGAACCCCGTAAGGAATGGATTGAAAAGAATGCAAAATATGCCATTAACATTGATATTTAAGGAGGTGACGCATTTTGGCAAAGCATAACCGCGACTATAAGCCGGAGGATATTTTGTTCCCAGATCAGGCGATTACCGAATCCAATCTGGTTGAGGAAATGGAAAAATCCTACATCGAATACGCCATGAGCGTCATCGTTGGCCGGGCGCTGCCGGACGTTCGGGACGGCTTGAAGCCTGTCCACCGTCGTATACTTTATACGATGTATGAATCCGGTCTTACTTCTGACAAACCTTTTAAGAAATCTGCGACCTGCGTCGGTGATGTTTTGGGTAAGTATCACCCCCACGGCGACGCATCGGTTTATGATGCAATGGTTCGTTTGGCGCAGAATTTCTCTATGCGCTATATGCTGGTAGACGGCCACGGTAACTTCGGTTCTGTGGACGGCGACCCCCCAGCTGCTTACCGTTATACGGAAGCAAGAATGTCCAAGCTCTCCAATGAAATGCTGCGAGATATTGAAAAGGATACGGTAAACTGGGATCCTAACTTTGACGAATCCAGAAAAGAACCCCGCGTACTTCCCAGCCGGTTCCCCAATCTGCTGGTAAACGGTTCTTCCGGTATTGCGGTGGGTATGGCTACCAACATTCCGCCCCACAATCTGACGGAGGTCATCAATGCCTGCGTGGCGGTGCTGGACGATCCTGAAATCAATGCCATTGACCTGATGGAGCATATTACAGGCCCTGACTTCCCTACCGGCGGTATTATTATGGGTAGATCCGGTATCCGCGCCGCTTATGCCACCGGCCGTGGCAAGGTAGTCGTGCGGGCAAAAGCGGAATTTGAGAGCTTTGGCGCAGACCGCACCCGTATTATCATTACAGAGCTGCCTTATCAGGTTAATAAGCGTCAGCTCATTAAGAATATTGCCGATCAAGTAAAGGATAAGCGCTTAGAGGGTATTTCTGACCTGCGTGACGAGACGGACCGTAACGGTATGCGGATCGTTATTGAGCTGAAAAAGGACGCAAATCCCCAGGTTGTGCTCAATACGCTGTTTAAGCAGACAGCGCTGCAGTCGAGCTTCGGTATCATTATGCTGGCGCTGGTTGACGATCAAAAACAGCCTCGCATTTTGAGTTTGCGGCAAATTATTGACGAATATCTCACATTCCAGATGGAAGTGCTGACCCGTCGTACTGAGTATGACCTGAAAAAAGCGCAGGAGCGTGCCCATTTGTTGGAGGGTCTGCTGATCGCCCAGGACAACATCGACGAGGTTATTCGCATTATCCGCTCTGCTTATGACGATGCTAAGGAACGGCTGTGCGAGCGTTTTGGTCTTAGTGATGTCCAGGCTCAGGCAATTCTGGATATGCGTTTGAAAGCTCTGCAAGGTCTTGACAGAGAAAAATTGCAGGCAGAGTACAACGAGTTGCAGGAAAAGATTGCCTACTATACCGATCTGCTGGCAAATCGGGAAAAGCTGCAAGGCGTGCTTCGTGAGGAACTGATTACTATTCGTGATAAGTTCGGTGACGAGCGCAAGACCGAAATCCAAGACATTGAAGATGAGATCGATATTGAAGATCTTATTGAAGAGGAGACCTGCGCATTTACCTTGTCCAACCAGGGCTATGTAAAGCGTATGCCGGTTGACACTTATCGTACCCAGGCACGTGGCGGTCGTGGCGTCAACGCACAGAATCTAAAGGACGAGGACTATGTAAAGAGTCTGAATGTGGCATCTACCCACGATCATATGCTGTTCTTTACAGATATGGGTCGTGTGCACCACAGAAAGGGCTACCAGATCCCAGAGGCAGGAAGAACTGCCCGTGGTACAGCAATTATCAATATTCTGCCGCTTGAGCCCGGCGAGAAGGTTACCGCAATGGTGATTACCCGGGAGTTCTATGAGGACGAGTATTTGATGATGGTTACCCGTAACGGTACGGTTAAGCGGATTCCTTTTGTTGCCCTCAATACCCGGAGAAAGACAGGTATTCGTGCGATTACCCTGGATGAGGGCGATCATTTGATCAATGTGATCCGTACAAACGGAAACGACAACATTATTCTTGCAACAGCTGATGGTATGGCAATCTGCTTTAACGAGCAGGACGTGCGGCCTATGGGTCGTGATGCCGTGGGTGTACGTGGTATTTTGCTTAGCGATGGCGATATGGTTATTGGCGCAGAAAAGGCAGAAGAAGGCACCACACTTCTGACCGTTACAGAAAATGGTTACGGTAAGCGGACAGAGCTTTCGGAATATCTGCGTACCGGTCCGGACGGTGAAAAAGCACCCCAGAGCCGTGGCGGTAAGGGACTTAAGAACTATAATATTACACCTAAGACCGGTAAGGTTGCCGGTTGCCGTGTGGTTCAGGAGACCGACGATATTATGCTGATCGAAAACGGCGGCGTAATTATTCGTGTTCCTGCCAATACCGTTAATGTCTACAAGCGTGATGTGCAGGGTGTTATCATTATGCGCATCGAAGAGGGCAATTCTCTTGTTTCTATTGAACGTGTGCCTAAGGAAGAGGAGAGCGAAAGTTGAAGCAGGTAGAGCTGTATACAGATGGTGCCTGCTCCGGTAACCCCGGCCCCGGTGGCTGGGGTGCCATCCTGATCTACAAAGGTACAGAAAAAGAGCTGTCCGGCGGTGAAAAAAGCACCACAAATAACCGCATGGAGCTGACCGCAGTAATAAAGGGGCTTTCTGCACTAAAGGAAAGCTGTATTGTGGAGCTGTATTCTGACAGTAAGTATGTTATTGATGCGCTGGAAAAAGGTTGGGCGGTTAGCTGGCAGGCAAAGGGTTGGCGCAAAGCCGACAAAAAGCCGGCATTAAATCCTGATTTGTGGGAGATGCTGCTTTC
>JAZKXS010000134.1:0-2840 GCA_045611745.1 Faecousia sp. | reverse complement strand
GATTACGTTCTGCCGAACATCACCGAAGCTTGCTTCTTAACCGGAATGGAATATAAGGAAAGCTATGATGAAAGCTACATCGAAGAACTCATTGGAAAATTGCAGGCTATGGGCTGCAAGAATGTGGTTCTCACCGGTGTTTCCTATCGCAACGGCTTTACAGGCGTTTTGGTTGCGGAAGGGGAGAAGCGGAGTTATTATGAACACGAAAAGCTTCCCAACTCTTGCCACGGAACAGGTGACATTTATGCCTCTGCCTTTGTGGGCGCATTGACCCGTGGAAAGACAGCACCCGAAGCGGCAAAAATTGCTGCGGATTACACCGTCGAATGTATCCGTTATACTGCGACCCTTGAAAACCATTGGTACGGCGCAGCATTTGAGCCGGTGCTTAATAAGCTGATTTGCGCAATCGAAGAATAATCTTTTGTAAAAATTTTCCCCAAAATGGGAAATTTATAAGTGAAGTGGGATAATACTTGACTTTACAAGCATAAATTGTTATAGTTATAGCAACATAAGGGAGTAATTCCGGGTGGATATTCCACCTGTAACATTTCGTCAATACGGCTGTAAAGCTCGGGATGTTTATGTAAGAATGAGACTTATGCACCGTGGAAACGCTGTGCATAAGTCTTTTTTATTTAATTTTAAGGAGTGTTGTTTGGATGCAGAAAACCTACACCCTGTCAACCCGGCAGGTTTTGGACAAGCTGGGTGTGACTACGGAAGGCCTTTCCTCCCAGGAGGCAGCAAAGCGCCTGGAACAGTATGGCCCCAATAAGCTCAAGGAAGCAGAAAAGCCTTCGCTGCTACAGCGGTTTCTTTCCCAGCTGAAAGATCCTATGCTGATCATTTTGATGATTGCGGCTGCTGTATCTGCGCTGACCGGTATGCTATCCGGTGAGAGCGAGTGGGCGGAGGTCATCATAATCATTGCAGTTGTTCTTCTCAATGCCATTTTGGGCGTTGTGCAGGAAAGCAAAGCAGAGGCTGCCATTGAAGCGCTGCAAACAATGACGGCGGCAACCTGTAAAGTGATACGGGACGGCAAGCAGATTTCTCTTCCTTCCTCTGAGTTGGTTCCCGGCGACATTGTAGTTCTGGAAGCCGGTGACGCTGTGCCTGCTGACGGACGGATTATTGAAAATGCCAGCCTCAAAATTGAAGAGGCAGCACTGACCGGTGAAAGCGTACCTGTCAATAAGCTTATTGATGCATTAAATCTCACTGCCGGTGTGGAGGATGTGCCTCTGGGAGACCGGAAGAATATGTGCTATATGGGCTCTACTGTTGTTTACGGTCGTGGCAAGGTAGTGATTACCGAGACGGGTATGGACACGGAAATGGGCAAAATTGCCGGCGCGTTAGCGGCTGCGGAGGAAGAAGAAACCCCTCTGCAGAAAAAGTTGGACAGCTTGGGCAAGACCCTTAGCTTTATCGTCTTGGGCATCTGCGTCTTTATTTTTGCATTTAATTTGCTGATGCACGGAGACTTCCAACTGGCTGCTATTTTGGAGACCTTTATGGTTGCGGTTTCTCTGGCAGTTGCCGCAATCCCTGAAGGCCTTGCTACCGTCGTTACTGTGGTGCTGTCCATTGGCGTTACCAAGATGAGTAAGCGCAATGCGGTTATTCGTCGCCTGACTGCTGTTGAAACACTGGGTTGTACCCAAGTGATTTGCTCTGATAAAACAGGCACTTTGACACAAAATAAGATGACTGTGGTGCAGTGTTACGGTGACGAAAAACTGGTTGCTACTGCGATGGCGCTTTGCTCCGATGCTAAGCTGAACGATGCGCAGGAAGCAGAAGGTGAGCCTACCGAGTGCGCACTTGTAAACTTTGCCTGCATGCTGGGTCTTAAAAAGCAGGATCTGGAGAATGTTTCTCCCCGTGTAGACGAAGCACCCTTCGATTCCGGCCGTAAGATGATGTCCACCATTCATGAAAATGGCGGAATGTTCATTCAGTACACCAAGGGCGGCCCTGATGTGGTTCTCGCCCGTTGCAAGTACTATCTGGAAAACGGTGAAATTAAGCCGATGACCGATGGAAAAGTTGCAGAAATTATGGCAGCCAATAAAGCTATGGCCGATAAGGCACTGCGTGTGCTGGCCGTAGCACAACGTCTGTGGGATGTAAAGCCTGCGGATAATAGTCCTGAGAACCTTGAACAAGAATTAGTATTTTTGGGACTTACCGGTATGATCGACCCTGTCCGTCCTGAAGTTAAGGCTGCCATCGAGGAGTGCCGTAGAGCCGGTATTCGCCCTGTAATGATCACCGGCGACCATAAGGATACAGCCGTGGCAATCGCCAAAGAACTGGGTATTATCACCGATGCCTCTGAAGCGATCACCGGCGCTGAGCTGGACGCAATTTCCGACGAGGATATCTGCGAATTTGTAAAGAAATTCGGTGTATACGCCCGTGTACAGCCGGAGCATAAGACCCGCATTGTTAAGGTTTGGAAGGCAAACGGCTGCATTACCGCTATGACCGGCGACGGTGTTAACGATGCGCCCTCTATCAAGTCTGCGGACATTGGCGTGGGTATGGGTATCACCGGTACAGACGTTACCAAAAATGTTGCGGATATGGTATTGGCAGACGATAACTTTGCTACCATTGTTTCCGCCGTTGGCGAGGGTCGACGGATTTATGATAACATCCGCAAGGCCATTCAGTTCCTGTTGGCCTCCAATATGAGTGAGGTTTTGGGCGTGTTTGGCGCAACGCTGATGGGCTTTGTACTTTTAAATCCTGTACACCTACTGTTTATTAACTTGGTTACCGACTGCTTCCCGGCACTGGCGCTGGGTATGGAGGAAGCTGAA
>JAZKXS010000133.1:0-7057 GCA_045611745.1 Faecousia sp. | reverse complement strand
TTTTCTATGTTCACCGTTTCTTGTATGCGGGATTCCAGACCTTGGTTTCCGATTTTTAATATTGATCCGAAAAAGCCGATCATGCAATTCAGACTGACTCCTATGGAGTATAAAGGCCTGCTTGTGCAGTTTAAGGAAATTATCGACCAGCTGCCGGAAGATTCCATTGGCCGGCAAATCGTTGTGATTGACAACTGGAATGAATGGTCAGAGGGTCATTATGTAGGTCCGTGCCTGGAAAACGGCTTCAAATATCTGCAGGCTATCCGAGATGTTTTGACCCATCGGGATAACTTGCCGGATTACCGTGTCCCTGAAATGCTGGAATTCGGCCCCTATGAGTCTTGATTATCATAATAAAAAAGAGGCTTTGGTATGAATTTCACAAATAAAACGGCAATTGTAACAGGTGCAGCTTCCGGAATGGGACTGTTGTTTTCCCAAAACTTTGCTGCGCTTGGCGGAAATGTTCTAATGTGTGATGTAAACAAAGAAGCACTGCAGGAAAAGGTTTTGGAGATCAACGGGGCTAACAGTGGACGAGCCGTTGGCGTTTTGTGCGATGTGCGTGACTATGCGCAGGTTTGCAGCGCACGGGATCGTGCAGTGGAAGAATTTGGTAGCATTGACATTGTGGTGAATTTCGCTGGCGGATATGCTGTGAGAATGTTAAAGGTTGATAAAGAAGAATTCCCGGAGTTTCCCGATGTGCCGATCGATGTATTTGATTGGGGAATGGATGTTAATTTAAAAGGACCGTTTTATTTTGCCCATGCGGTGTTAAAACAAATGCGTACGCAAAAAAGCGGACTGATTATAAATGTTGGTTCGATTACCGGCGCTGAAGGTGACGGTTACGGTATGGACTACCCAACCTCAAAGGCAGCGCTTATGTACGGGCTTACAAAATCCATTGCACAGTTTGGCGCACAATACGGCATAAGATGTGTTTGTGTATCGCCGGGACCTGTGCTCACAAGAGCGGCTATGGCGAATATGAAAACGCTTATGGGCAGAGCGGCAGAACCACAGGAAATAATCGATTTGTGTCTGTTTCTGGCCTCTGAAAAAGGACAGTTTATTAACGGCGAAAATATTATGATTGACGGCGGCAGAAATGCAATGACACGGATAAAGTAACTATAAAATCTGCACCTGTACTTTTGAGAAGATGGGAGCTGTTTGTTTAATGGCAAAAATATGTATTAAGGGCGGCCGCGTTTGGAACGGAGAACGCTTTTTGTTTGCCGACATTTTAACCGAAGGAAACCTCATTATAAAAATTGAACCAAATATCTCCGAAGAAGCCGATTTTGTTTACGATGCGACCGGAAAGATAGTGTCTGCAGGACTTGTAGATGCCCACGTGCATATGAGAAGAAGGTCATCGAATGAAACCTTTGGCGTGCAGGCGGAGATGTCGTCCTTCCCTTTTGGCGTGACGGCGGTGGCAGATGCCGGCGGCGCAGGAACGGACAGAGCTTTTCTTGATTCCTTTATGCTAAAGAGTGTATTGTTTGTAGGCGCCTGCGTGGAAAACAACCAATTTGATCCTGCAAAAACAGAGGAGAAATTGGCCATATACGGAGATAAAATCGTAGGATTAAAAGTCTATATGGATACTGCTGCGGCCAATTATCCCAATGTGGCAATTTTGCGGAAGATCTGTGATTTTGCCCATGCGAGAGGCTTGCGCGTAATGGTGCATTGCACCAATTCCCCTGATAAAATGGCGGAGATACTGCGTACATTGGGGGCAGGGGATGTCCTTACCCACGCATTTCATGGGGGCATACACAATGCTTCCGAGGATGATTTTGAGAGCATGAAACAGGCGCAAAAGCGTGGTGTGGTGATCGACACAGGCTTTGCGGGCAATGTACATGTTGATTTCAATATACTCGCCCAGGCAATCAAAAGCGGCATTATTCCCAATACCATAAGTACAGATATCACAAAATTCAGCGCCTATACCCGGGGCGGCAGATACGGTATGACTATGTGTATGAATATCGTCAAAACCCTTGGTATGGCAGACGAGGATATTTTCAAAGCGGTTACATCAGCGCCGGCAAAAGTCCTTGGCAAGGCGGACGAATGGGGATATCTGGAGGTTGGACGAAATGCGGATATCGCTGTGTTTGATTACACCAATGAAGGCTTCGATATAACGGATAACGCTGGAAATCGTGTTTGCAGCACCGAGGGATACCGATGTGTGCTGACAGTTGTGGACAGCCAAGTGGTTTACAGAGATTAAAAAGGGGTCAGGCGATAAGCCTGACCCTGAAATTTATTATAGGACCTATGGTTCAAAGGGAAGTGCAATGAAGGAATCCTTTAAGTAGATGGTGTTTGTTGCGATTTTTGCTTCGGTTACACTTGCCCAATGTTCTTTTTTATTGGCGTGGGGGACATATGCGCCTCCGTCGGAAGAAATATCCACCCGGATCCTGCCGCCCTTTTTTACGGTAAATGCAATAGGTGGTGTATACAGATCAATAGTCAGCTTTTCTCCCGCCTGATAATCTGCTTTGATGTGGGAAAGGGAGGTGATTGTTTCTGTCAGATTGTAAGCGGTTTCTCCCTCTACAAAGTATACCCGTATAAAAAATGCGGTGTCATCGCAATCAGAGCTGACGTCCATTTTCCACCGTATTTTCCCGAAAAAGCTGGTTTCCTCGCCAAATTCCTGGGACAAAAAGGATGTAACGCCTTCTACACTTCCCATATCAGCGGCCTTGTAGATATTCATATACTTATAACAGCCCAGCCGTTTTTCGGGGTCGTACGTGTAAGAGATGCTTTGCTGTGTTTTGCAGGGGATAGCATTTAATGTCTGCTGTTGCCCGAAGTACAGCTGCATTTCCTTTGCCGGAGCGTTAGGATATGGGGAAGTTTTCCAGGTGTCGCTTCCGATTTTGTAATAGTTGACTTGTCCCAACTTGGCGTAGGGATATGCTTTGTTGTCTCGAATGCTGTTAAACCACTCTACTGTAAAATCGGTAGGGATATTTCCGTTTGCCAAGGGGTACTCTGCCTGGGGTGAAACTGCTGTGTCATGTCCCCAGGGTCCCACGAGCATAGTGGATTTTTCTTTTGTCGCTTTCGGCAGACGCTCCCACATAGAGAACATACCGTCCAGATAGAAATCATACCATCCTTCGGCAAAGAGAACAGGAATTTCTAACTGATCGATGGCGTGTGTTTGGGGGGCGTTTTGCCAGAAATGATTATATTGATCGTTTAGCAGTGAATTTGTGTAAGGGGGATAATCTTCACCAACTGCGCGGCGCATAATATCTTTATAGGGTCGCTTGACTGTTTCTTCCGTATTGGAATTTGGATATGTACGGCTGATCATAGAAAGCCACCAGCTCAGATTACAAAAACTGTAGCAGCAGCCGTTTCTGTAATTTCGGAAATACATTCTGTCGGTCTGTATATTCAACACAGCGGCCTTAATATCTTTTGGGTTGGTATCCAGGTAACACAGGTGGGCGGTAGAAAGATAGCTGCCGCCGTAAAGATAAATAGATCCGTCGTAAATGTCCAACTGCCTGATGATGTTGAGGGTATTTAAACCGTCGTCTCGTTCATTGTAGGGGACACAAACGCCTTCACTGTCGCCTCTGCCACGTACGTGCTGCAAAACGACAGCATAACCATTGCGGACGTAGTGGTTGCTTTCGCAGCTTGCAATATCGTGGGGCACACCGTTGTGGGCGGCTTCATAGGGGGTGCGGATAAACACAATCGGCGCTTTGCTAAGCCCTTTTGGCACCATAATACGGGTATAAAGCTTTATGCCGTCGGGCATTGTGAAATACTGTTCCGTAACAGTTACATTTTCGTTTTCATGAAAAATTGGATACATTTTAACCTCCTATACACAAAGCACGCACATTGATTGGGATGCACGAACGTATTGTAACAGACGGTATATTATTTGTCAAAAAATTTATGGATTTTAATAGAAGGATAATTGTGCGCCTAAGGGCGATTATGTAAGGGATATCTGCTTTTGCATATTGAAAAAGGCGAATTGGTTTGTTACAATTAAAATAATGAAAATTATAATGGAATATGGTTTGAAAGCAGGTGAAGCGTTATGGTGGGTGTTTTTGAAGCCCAATACCACAAACTGCAGGAAGAAATCCGGGAAGTGAAAAACAAAGCGGATTTGGCAGTCGTCTTTGTTACAGATAGTCATTTGAGCGACAATACGGAGCAGACCTGCAATCATATCCGCAGAATAGATGAAACAGTCGGTTTTAATTGCGTCGTACATACGGGAGACCTATTAAATGGAAACAATCCGGAGCGTGTCTCTCGGAAAAATTTAAGAGAAGCTATCGATCTGTTCCGCAATAGCATTGGGACAAAAGCGATGTATATAGCAAGAGGAAACCACGACGGCTGGCGGGACGAAAGCTATAAAGGTCAAACTGTATGCGATATTATGGTGGATGAAAAATGGGTTGAAGACACAAACTTTATGGATGACGCTCCCAATTTTCATAGAGTTAGCAATAAGCCCTACTTTTATGTGGACTTTCCGGAGAAAAAGATTCGTTTTGTGATCTTGTCCACGAACTACCAAGAACACGATGTACAAAATAAGGTATATAAAAACTACGCAGGGTTCTGTGATGATCAAATACACTGGTTAGGAAAAGAGGCCCTTGTTACAAAGGAGGATGGCTGGAGCATCCTGCTGTTTTCGCATATTCCGCCCCTTACAGAGCATCAAGGCTTGAGACCGGATGGCTGGCGTAACCCTATGAGCGACCGAGGCGGCGCAGATGTAGTCGCTTTGATAAACGCCTGCAAGGTGGGCGGTGAAGCGGTTGTAAAGAATGAGACCTATGGTTTTTCGGGAAGAAAAACCAATATTCTATGTTGGTGTTTCGGTCATGTTCACGGCGATATGCTCCAGGAGAAGGAAACGATAAACTTTGTGGGGCTGGCATCCCAAACGGCGTATGTTCCGCAACTCTGGGATGTGCCCTTTGGAGAATTCCCTTCACCGAGAGAATGTGGACAGGTAAGTGAAGACTGCTGGGACAGCGTGTTCGTTTGCCTTCAGGAGCGGAAAATATATTTCTTCCGATTTGGCGCAGGAAACAATCGAGTCGTATCGTTTTAACAGATAGAGAAAATATGTGTTATTGATAAAAGGAGAATCCAAAATGAAATATCCTCAAAACGCAAAGGCAGTAATTGATGTTACAAAGGCGCCCTATTTTTGCGATAATACCGGCAAAACCGATTGTACAGAAGCATTGCGCAGAGCAATGGATGACGTTTTGCGTCCTAATGTGGAGGGCATCCAAAATGCGCTGGACAAGCTCAATGCAAGCAATGATCCGAATTATACCATCAGTTTCGAGATCCGGAAAAATGATGGCGTTATCAATGTAATTTTCCCGGAGGATCTGGAGCCGGCGAAAATACTATATTTTCCCAACGGTACATATTTAGTTAGCGATACTATTGCCCATAGCTTGGAAGATTTGAGAAATATTCTCAGCGGAAATCGTGTTATGGAAATTAACCGCCAGATCTATATCCACGGTGAAAGCGCAGAAGGTACGGTCATTCGCCTGAAAGATAATTGCGCTGGGTTCGGTTTTGGCGAGCAAAAGCCGATTATTTCCTATACCCGAATGGAAAAGTCCAATATTGCGCAGACAAATAGCATTGCGGATATTACAATCGATTGCGGAAGCGGTAACCCCGGTGCAATTGGACTTCATTTCTACAGCAACAATTCCGGCGCAATTCGCAACGTGTGCATTAGAAGTTCTGACCCCGAGATGCGAGGCGGCTGTGGATTGTTTTTAGCAGGAAATATGGAGTGCCTTGTCAAAGACCTTTGGGTTACCGGTTTTGACTATGGCGTAAAGGTCAGCGACGTGCTGCGCCCTGTTAGCTGCGAAAACATCCGCTTGGAAAAACAAAAAGTCACAGCATTCTTAGCCTCCGACTCCAACGTTTCGGTTTGGAAATTACACACCCGAACAAAGGCCATTCCTTTCCGTTCGGAAGGCTCTCGATCCATAATCACACTGTTGGACAGCGAGCTTTTAGATGGCGACAGATTACAAAAAGGTGTGGTCATTGCCGCAGGCGAGGCTTATCTGCGGAATGTAACTACCCAGGGTTATCGGTGGCCGCTGATTAAGGGTACGAACTGTAGTCACTTTGACCCATATATCGAGGAATCTTCTACTTCTGACCGCCTTTACGGAAAATGGAGAGGCGAGAAATACAGTCTGTGCCTGCCGATTGAGGAGACACCCGAGGATGAAGAAATTAAAAACTGGGATGACTGCGCATATGTAGACGATTTCGGCGCTGTGGGTGACGGTGTTACAGACTCTACTGCGGCTATTCAGCGAGCATTTAACAGCGGAAAGCGGTATGTGTTCTTCGGCACAGGTCACTATCTTGTGTCAGGTACGGTCACTGTGCCGGCTTCTGTTCGTCTGATCGACTTTATGTTCTGTGATTTCTATTCAAGTGAGGAACTGAAAAACAGCCGCAATGCAGGTTTTCTTAAGATCTGCGAGGATAGCCCGGAACCCCTTACCCTTCGGCAAGTGTTCACATGGGAGAAATTCTTTGGTTACTTCCGCTTTGTGGAGCATGCCTGCCGCAGAGATCTGGTGATGAAAGATCTGCATACCCAGTGCGCCGGAATGTATTTTAACACGGTAGAGGGTAGCAGAGTCTTTATTGAAAACTGCGCTTGCACCATGGGCGGAGAGGATTACTGCGAAGTAGAACCTTTCGCTTTCCGTGGTCAAAGAGTATGGGCGAAAAACATTAACCCTGAACGGGGCGACGTGCAGATTCTGAACGATCATTCTGACCTCTGGATTTTGGGAATGAAAACAGAATCCTGGACTGCGAGAGGTGGCACGACGGCTGTGCAGAATGTTGGCGGCGCCAGAGCGGAGTGTTTTGGATGCTATTCTGGGATCGGTGGCGCAGGCGTTCCTTTGTATGCAAATAAAGATTCGGATATTGCTATATTTGCTATGAGCAGTGG
>JAZKXS010000132.1:0-1062 GCA_045611745.1 Faecousia sp. | reverse complement strand
GAACGCTTACGATATTATCAGAAAGCCCATCATCACCGAGCAGTCCATGGAGGCTGTTGAGGCTAAGAAGTACGTTTTCGAGGTGGCTAAGTCCGCTACCAAGACCGAGATCAAGGCTGCTATCGAGGCCATCTTCGGTGTTAAGGTCGCTAAGGTCAACACCATCCGCATGCAGGGCAAGGTTAAGCGCACCGGTGCTTACCCCGCTGGCAAGCGTTCCGACTACAAGAAGGCTGTCGTTACCCTGACCGCTGATTCCAAGACCATCGAGTTCTTCGAGGGCATGGTGTAATACCAATCTCAAAAAGGAGAGAAACGCAAATGGCAATTAAGACTTTTAAGCCTTATACCCCCGCTCGCCGTAACATGACTGTTTCCGGCTTCGACGGTGTGGATAAGAAGGCAAGACCTGAGCGTAGCCTGACTGAGACCCTGAAGAAGCATGCGGGTCGCAACAGCTACGGTCACATCACCGTCCGTCACCACGGCGGCGGCAACAAGCGTAAGTATCGTATCATCGACTTCAAGCGTCAGAAGACTGACATGCCTGCAACCGTGCAGCGCATCGAGTACGATCCCAACCGCTCCGCTTATATCGCTCTGATCAAGTATGAGGACAACACCCTGAGCTACATCCTGGCTCCTCACGGCCTGAAGGCTGGCGACGTTGTTGTCTCCTCCACTACTGCTGATATCAAGCCCGGCAACTGCCTGCCCATCGCTAACATTCCTGTTGGTACCGTTATCCACAACGTCGAGCTGCAGCCCGGTCACGGCGCACAGCTGGTTCGTTCCGCTGGTACCGCAGCTCAGCTGATGGCTAAGGAAGGCGAGCTGGCTCAGGTCCGTCTGCCCTCCGGCGAAGTTCGCTACATTCGTACCAACTGCGTCGCTACCATCGGTCAGGTCGGCAACCTGGATCACGAGAACATTCACATCGGTAAGGCTGGCCGTACCCGCCACATGGGTATCCGTCCCACCGTCCGCGGTAGCGTTATGAACCCCAATGACCACCCCCACGGTGGTGGTGAGGGCCGCGCTCCCATCGGCCGCAGCGGTCCT
>JAZKXS010000131.1:0-2660 GCA_045611745.1 Faecousia sp. | reverse complement strand
CTTTACCATTTCCTCCGGTGTGTTTTTGCCATCGGAAAAGGTGGTATGGGTATGGAAATTGGCACGGATCATAAATTCCCTCCTTGGGAAGTGATTATTTCAGCTCTGTAATGCTGCCGGCAAAAACCTGCATAGCAGGGGAGTGGTACTTATTTCTCTTGTAGGACACATAAATGCCCCGGCTGGCATATTTAGAATTTATGGGGTAGAAGTAAATATGGCCGGGATCTGCGGTGTGAACATTTCGTACCAACGTATCACTGACGATGGAGGCAGCTGCCCCCAGCTCTACGTAGGAATAAAGGGTAGTCAGCCGATCCAGCTCGAAAAGCACCTTTGGAGAAAAGCCGCAGGACTGGAAGATTTTTTCTGTGGCCTTGCGCGTGTCGTTGTCCCGATTCATCAGGATAAACGGAACATCTTGAAGCTTTTGCAGGGGTACGTTGCCGGTGGCGGTCTCATGCTTGCCATCAAGAATATCGCTGTATGTCAGGCGATAGGGGGCAAGCTCCTCGTTTTCCGGGAAGTGGGCAGGTACGGCAAGCAAAAGATATTCCGTAGCAAGCCGGGTCTGCTCAAAAAGGTCGTCGGGCAGGATGTGATTGTCGATGACCATATCCAGCTGTCCCAGCGCCAATTCATTTTGCAGTGTGGTGGAATTGGCGTCCATAAGGGTCAGACGGATGTTGGGATATTTTTGATTGAAAGCGGTAATGTACTTGGGCAGTACCAGAGAGGAAAGCAGCTGATTGCTGCCAATGCCCAAAGCACCGGCCTCCAATGCGCTGACGGATTGGAGATAGTTGCGGAAATTGGATTCCGTTTCCCGGATGCTCTCTACCGCCGCAATGTACTGCTTGCCGGCCTCTGTCAGACGGATGGGCTTGCAGCTCCGGTCAAACAGGGGAACGCCAAGCTGCTGCTCCAGCTTTTTGACCAGTAAGCTCAGAGAAGGCTGGGCAATAAACAGCTTCTGCGCTGCCCGGGAAAAGCTCTGCTCCTGGTGAATGGTGTAGATAATTTCCCGATGATTAAACATTTCAGGCATAGAACCGCCTCCTTTTCTTTATGTTAGCACTTGCTATTGGGAATGTCAATGTATTGCAATGACAATTATAAGAAATAAGTTATATTTCTCCGGAAAAATATTATGGGAAAAGTTCCGGAATTATTTGGAAATTTAGTTGACAAACAAAAAATAAACGATATAATAATATCGATAATATAAGAATGATAACAAGGGGGACTTGTTTATGAGTAAAATCAGCGTGATCGGCGCCGGCAGTGTAGGCGCAACCGTAGCCAACGACTTGATGCTTCAGGGCGTTGCATCTGAAATTATTTTAGTGGACATCAATAAGAAGAAAGCAATCGGTGAGGCTTTGGATGTATACCAGGCTGCGCCCTTTGTTTCTCCTGCCATTGTCCGCCCCGGTGAATATGATGACGTAGCCGGTTCTGACATTGTTGTAATCACCTGTGGCGTTGCCCGGAAGCCCGGTATGAGCCGTCTGGATCTTGCCCAGACCAATGTGAATATCCTCAAGGAAGTGGCCAAAAATGTGGTGCCCGTAGCCCCCAAGGCCATCTATATCATCGTTTCCAACCCTGTGGATGTTTTGACTTATGTGTTCACGAAGATCTCCGGTCTGCCGGAGCGGCAGATCATTGGTACAGGTACGATTTTGGACACCAGCCGACTCCAGTCGGAGCTTGCCCGTCGATTCTGCATCAGCCCCAAAAATGTCCACGCCCACGTTTACGGTGAGCACGGTGACAGCTCCTTTGTGCCGTGGTCTCTGGTACATATTGCCAATAACCACGTAGATGCCTATAAGGAAAGCTCTCCCGATAAGGATCGGATCCATTGGAATAACGACTACCAGCAGGTAGAGGAGTTTGTAAAGAAATCCGGCGCTAAGATCATCGAGAATAAGGGCGCCACCTTCTATGCCGTTGCTATGTCCGTTTGCCACATCTGCAAGGCCGTCTTTGCCGATGCCGGCACAGCTATGACGGTTTCCACTATGATGCACGGTGAGTACGGCATCGACGATGTTTGTATCTCTACGCTCCACCTGATTGACCGCAGCGGTGTCCGTGGTAGAATTATGAATAAGCTTACCGAAGAAGAAAACGAAAAGCTGAAGGCCAGCGCCGATAAGCTCAAGTCTGTCATCGCCCAAATCGAATTCTAAGAAAAGCCGCCCACCGGGCGGCTTTTTAGTTGACAGTTGATAGTTGATAGTTTTACTGCACTATCGTACAACATCGTAGGGGTTTACCTGTGTTCGCCCGCAAAAGCCATCAATTGACATTCCCGATCATTGGGAGTACAATTCAGTTAGATAAACTTGAATTTGACGAGGTAAAGTTATGCATTCTTTTCTATATGGAACCTGCGTCACGGTGCTATACATAATCGCAATGGTCGGTGTAATGATGCTGGTACGAAAACTGTTTCCAATCCCGGATGAGCTTTTTAGAAAAATTCTACATTTCATTTTGCTTGGAGCCTATATCCCATTGGTGTTTGCTTTTGAAGCCTGGTGGATGTCGGCGATCTTTGCTGCATCGCTGATCATCATTCTGTTTCCCGCACTGTCGATTGCAAGCAAAATCCCCATGCTTTCCGCCTTTATTATTGAGCGCAAAAAAGG
>JAZKXS010000130.1:0-1118 GCA_045611745.1 Faecousia sp. | reverse complement strand
TTCTGGACCGTACCAAGGAGCCCGGTTCTCAGGGCGAGCCTCTGTACCAGGATGTGGTCATGGCTCTGGCCAAGGCCGGCAAGAACATTCCCGTCATCGGCGGCCGTTACGGTCTGGGTTCCAAGGATACCCATCCCGCTTCCTTCTTCGCAGTTTACGAAGAGCTGGCTAAGGACGACGCTAAGGAAGAGTTCACCCTGGGTATCGTTGACGACGTGACCAACCTGTCCCTGGCTGAGAAGGTCTCCCCCAACACCGCTGCTGAGGGTACCATCGAGTGCAAGTTCTGGGGTCTGGGCGGCGACGGCACCGTTGGCGCTAACAAGAACTCCATCAAGATCATCGGTGACCACACCGGCAAGTACGTACAGGCTTACTTCCAGTACGACTCCAAGAAGACCGGCGGTGTTACCGTTTCCCACCTGCGTTTCGGCGACAAGCCCATCAAGTCCCCCTACTACATCAACAAGGCTGACTTCGTTGCTTGCCACAATCCTTCCTACATCACCAAGGGCTTCAAGATTGTTCAGGACGTTAAGCCCGGTGGCGTGTTCCTGATCAACTGCCAGTGGACTCTGGAGGAGCTGGGGCATCACCTGGATGCCGCTTCCAAGCGCTACATCGCTGAGAACAACATTCAGCTGTACACCATCAACGCTATCGACCTGGCTATCAAGGTTGGCATGGGCAAGCGTACCAACACCATCCTGCAGTCCGCATTCTTCTCCCTGGCAAAGGTTATGCCCGGCGAAGAGGCTATCGGCTACATGAAGGACGCTGCTGAGAAGTCCTACCTGAAGAAGGGCCGCGACGTTGTTGACAAGAACTGGGACGCTATCGATGCCGGTGCTTCCGCATACGTCAAGATCGACGTTCCCGCTGCCTGGGCTAACGCTGAGGCTACTCCCGTCGAGCTGGAGCTGGAAGGCCCCGCCGACACTGTCAAGATCGTCAAGAGCATCCTGCACCCCGTTGGCAGAATGGACGGCTACAGCCTGCCCGTTTCCGCTTTCGAGGACCTGGCCGACGGTCAGTTCCCCCTGGGCGCTGCTGCTTACGAGAAGCGCGGTGTCGCTGTTACCGTTCCTCACTGGGACGAGACCAAGTGCATCCAGTGC
>JAZKXS010000129.1:0-10610 GCA_045611745.1 Faecousia sp. | reverse complement strand
TTGTCTGTATTCTTCTAAGTTCTCTGCCAAATCTTCCGGCGGCATCCACGCCCTGCGTGTTTGCTTGCAGACCTGATTCATTCGCTGAATATATGCGCTGATGCCTTCAATATAATTGCGGCGGTGCGCATCGCCCGACTTTGGAGAATCTTCCCAAATTTTCTTACCCAAATATTCCATACTCAAAAACCTCCGTTTTTATTGACAGAATGATACTACATCATTGGGGATATCTGAAATTCCGACATTCCTCTACATAAAATACATCTCGCAGCTCCGGTGCCACCAAATTATCTGCTTCCGCCCAGAAGTCGCTGAAACTAACATTTTCTGCGCCTTTGGCGTAGACACAATAAGGCGCATCTTTTACGCACTGCACAGTACAGGACGGGCGCAAATCGTGTTCATTCCGAGGCCAATCTGTCCGCTTGCACAGGGTTAGTGTGACACCCCGGAAAGAAATAGAACGAATATGTTCCGGACTATGGCCATAAATCAAAACACCGTTTTCGCCGCGACAATTTATGTTTTCAAACCGAACATTGCGGATATATCCAAGGTTCGTCGTCTCCCGACGAGGCAATGCAGTGATTGCAATAGGCTCTCCACTTCCCCACCAATGCTCCGGTGAAAAACGTCGGGTCTCAATATTAATATTGCTGAAAAGCGCATTTTCAATAGATCCGCTGTCCCGAAGCTGCAGGGATATGCCACGATTGGTGCCGCTGATGTTGCAGCCCTGCACTACAATATTGCGGAATAATCCTTCGCTCTCTGTGCCGATTTTGATAGCAGCGCTGGTAGATTTCAGTGTACAGCCCTGCACCACAATGTTCTCACAAGCACCATATTTGGCTGCGTTCTCTGTATTCTTCAGAACGATACAATCATCGGCGCACTCCACATGGCAATTGACAATTCGCACATTTTTACAGTGATCCGGGTCAATGCCATCGCTGCTGCCCATTCGAAGGTTATTCAGAATTCGAATGCCGTCAATGAGAACATCGTTGCAGCCTACCATATGCACCGTCCAAAATGCGCTGTTTTGCAGCGTGATCTGATGCAGCGTCAACTGCTTGATATCTTCTAAATACATTAGCGGCATTCTGGGATAAAATGCCCCATCGATATGCCAGCGTGTGACTTTTCCGTGGAATATGGTTTCGTTTCCGTCAATATGTCCCAGTCCTGTGATGGATACATTTGTACAGCTCTTTCCGTAGAGGAAATATAGTGTAGGACTGCCGCTGTAATCACTATTGGCATAAGACGGGCCCGCCTGGGCATCTGCAGCAGGGCTGTTACCCCCAAACAGGCAGAAATCCGAAATCTCGTCACTTGCCTTCAGTACTGCGCCGGCTTCCAGATGCAATTCCACAAAAGACCGCAACACAATACTTCCGCTGCGGAATGTATATCCCCCAGGGAACACAACCCTTCCGCCACCGGATTGTGCACAGCAATCAATGGCGCTCTGAATTGCGCCGGTATCGTTGTTTTTTCCATCGCCAACAGCGCCAAAATCTAAAACATTGTAATTTTTGGACTTTTTAGCAGAATCGGGGTAATTGCACATATCTAAAATCTCCTACTGTTCACTTTTTCCGTATTCTGTCCGATATTCCATAGGTGTCATCTGGAGTGTTTGCTTAAACAGCCGATTGAAGCTGGATACATCATAGTAGCCCACTTCCTTAATGATCATACGAATATCCATATCCGTCTCCGCAAGCAATTTGCAAGCGTGTTCCAAACGAATTTGATTCAGATACTCCTTATATGTCTTATTCGTGGCCTTTTTCAAAATACGGCTGATGGATCTTTCGCTTATACCAAAATGCTCCGCAATGGTATGCATACTAATCTCACTGTTGTTGTGGTTCTTTTTGATATAAAAGAGAATTTGGCCATCTGTGATGTCTTTTTTCTTTATGCTTGCAACCAGCTTGGGCAGCAGCGCAGATATCTGCTTCTCAAAGCTTTGGCTGTTCAGATCCATAAGCTGATTGAAATCATCGATATGCTCCAAAGGTATTTCCATACCATACATAATATCGATCAGGCTGCTCACCAATATGTATTTTACATAGCTCAGTTGTTCTTCGTCGCTTACATCATCCAGCAGTTGCTTCAAAACAGCAAGGGCCTCTGCGCTATTGTGGTCACAAAGCGCCTCCGTAAACTTATTTAAGCTATCCTCGATGGGTTCAGCAATGTTGTTTGTTAAGTGGGTGAGTTTATCAAAGAACAAAACATCACTTTGCGCACCCTCATGTGCAACGCGAACCTGCAACACAGAAGATGCCTCCTGCTTAGAAGTGCTCAGCTGTGTCAATTCATTGTAAACCAATCCGCAGCTAACTCCACGGCAGTAAATATCTTCTTCCGCCAGGCGTTTCATAACAATTTGTGCAATCTGCTTCCGTCTCTGATGGTTCATATCCTTGTCCGTTAGTGTAAGACCAAGGGCCAAATAAGCATTTGCATTTTCCACGAAGGAATAGTGAACCAAGATATCCGGAATATCATTTATATTAATTTTTTCATCAGATAGTTTTTCCTGAAGTTGGAAAAGCATTACGCAGTAATAATCACTTCTGCTCGTCATACCATAACCTTCCATAAGCTGTGACACATCTATTCCCTCCGCAGAAGGCGCACACAGCAGCATCCAGGACATTTGTTTCTTTGCTTTTTTCTGAACAAGCGCCAAGTCTTCGTTTTTCGTCCGGAGCTCCTCAATATTCTGTTTTAGAACCGTTCGGATAATTTCATACTCATCTGCTTCCGTATTGGTGCTCAATTCCGGTCTGCCGCTGACCGCCAGCTGTCTGATCTCATACAAAAGACGGTATCTGTATTTTCCGTAATACCAAATAAAACAAGTTACCAGAACAACCGCAATTAGACCAACAGCATACATTTTTACCGCCTCGATCCGCAGCTCATCCATAAGAATACCACTATCAAAAACCAATGCAAGCTGTAAGCCATAGCTCTGGGAGTCACACTCCAAAATGGCATACTTATCCCCAGCCTTGCCGGAACGAACCAACTCCACAAATGCAGTTTTATCGCTTTGAGAATTGTTGGAATGATCCACATCAGCAATAATCCGACCGTTCCACGACAGTTCGGCAACCGCATTTAGATTCTCCGCCGTATCACTTAAAATACGCCCAAATGCATATTCATCGAACAAAAAGCCGATCCATTTTTCATCTACATATCTGCTTTGGGGGTAATAATAAAGCATCAAAAAATGCTTTCTTCCGTTCTTGCCTTCCAAAACAGCGATCGTCTGTCTTTCTTTATTTTCAAACGCTTGTTCCCAGGCAGCGATGCTTTCTTCTGTTAATCCCAAGGTTCTCGCTGCATAGACCTCCCGGGAAGATGTACCGTTCTTTGTAGCAAGCTGCTCCGGAATATATGTCAGAAAAATCTGTGGACCAGAGTATAACCTGTACATACTAAGCCGCTCGATTCCTTTTAGTGTGAGCGTGCCATATTCCAGCATATTTTCCTTGGTTAAATCAGCATCAACGCAAATCTGATCCGCAACCAGATTGCCTGTAGCCAATTCTTGATCAATATTATGCAGCGCATTCTCTGTCTGCGTCTGAATAATGGATCGTTTCTGCGTTTCCATCATCTGGAAGGACCTATTTAAAAACGAAACAGCAATCGTCAGCACCAGCACAACCGGTATGACGCTGGAGATCATATTTCTTATAAATACTCTTTTGCTTTTAAACACGCCCTTCACCACCTTTGATAGGTATAATCAAAACCAGGCGGAAGGCGGCATATCCGCCATCCGCCTGGTCAGGGAATTTACTTAAAATCTATAAGTATAAATGTGAAAGCTTATTTGCCGAAGTAAGCATTGTAAGCAGCCTGATAAATGCTGACGATCTCGTCGCACTTCATCTGCTTGCAAGCTGCAACATAAGCATCCCAATCGTCCTCCAGGCTGTAGGTGCCCTTAATGAAGCCTGCCCAGTAGTCGTCGCAGTGACGGCCCAGGTCAGTAGACAGCTCAGCAAGACGCTCAGCCTGCTTAGTGCTCAGGTGCACATAGTTCTGCCAACCCATACGACCATAATCCTGGGCAATGGATTCAATCTTGTTCTGCAGAGTAGTTGTCTTGGGCTGGAGCATATCGTTAGTCACCCATCTGGGAGCCAGGAAAGGAGTAACGCCGTAGCCCAGAATGGTGCCGTCGACAGGCTTGATGACCCAGGGATCTTCCGTCTTTACGGTGTAGTCAACACCTTCAAGACCGTACTGAGAAGCAATGGAAGCTTCCTTGCTGTACATAAAGTTCAGAACCAGAGCGCAGATCTCGGGGTACTTGGTGAACTTGGAAACAGCGCCGATGGCTACCTGGTAGTCAGAGGCAACAGTAAGTACGGGAGTGTCGTGAACAGCGCTGGTCAAAGGTGTGGGCCATGTCCAGCCCTCAGTGCCCATATATCCCTTTTCAAGTTCAGGATCGTCGACCCAGGAGCACATAAACAGCTGATCGTTATCTCTCTTAGCAACAACGGAGTTATAGTCCTGAGAGAAGATTTCGTTATCGATACAGCCAGCGTCGTACAGCTCATGCAGAATGCCCAGCAGGTACTTGTACTCAGCACTGGTGGGAGCAAAGTAAACCTCGCCGTCCTTGTCATCAACGATAACACCTTCCCAAGGCCAGTAGCAGTTGATGCCAACCATGGACAGAGCCTGACGCTTAAAGGCAGAAGGCTCAGCGCACCACAGGATCTCGTCGCCAACAGTACCGTTGCCGTTTGCGTCGCAATCAAGCATAGTGAGCATAGCATCACGCAGTGCTTCCAGAGTCTTGGGAATTTCAGTAATGCCGCTGTTTGTAAGGAATCTCTCGTTCATAGAGTAGCTAATCTTAGCGGGGGCGCCGTTCATAGCAGGCAGAGCATAGATGCTACCATCATAAATAATGGAGGCGCCCAGAGCGTTGGGGTTGTTCTCAAACATATTCTTGATGTTGGGGCAGTACTCATCGATCAGATCGTTCAGCTTCAGCAGCTGGCCGCCGTCACCATAGCCAACAACCATGGTTTCGTTGAAGTTGCAGCTGATGAACAGGTCGGGCATCTGCTTGGGGTTGGTCATGATCAGAGGCAGCTTGTTAGCCAGCTCGTCTTTGCTGTAGGATTCGATCACAAAGTTGATGCCGGTCTTTTCAGACAGCCACTTCCAGTAGCCTGAATTGGCAGCAGAGCCTGCAGCAGAGGTAGCGCTGACTTCCTGACACAGAACCTTCAAGGTGATAGGTTCATCAACGATGGGCAGAGAGTCAACATTGAATTTTACGTCTGCCTTACCGGTGCCGCCGCCGCCGCAGCCCACCAAGCAAGACGCCAGCAGAAGTACTGCCAGAGATAGTGCGAGGATGTTCTTCATTTTCATAGGGAGTCCTCCTTAAATGATAATATATCAAACATATGTATCGCAGCAGAGAGAATCTCCTCCGCCCCTTTCATATGTTATGACCAATAAATGTGGGATCGAGTAAGAATTAGCCCTTAACAGAGCCGATCATAACACCCTTTGCAAAGTATTTCTGCATAAAGGGATAAATGATCATCATAGGAACGGTGGAGACCACGATCAGCACGTACTGCATAACCGTAGCAAGCTGCATGCTGGCCAGCGCATCAGCGACGTCGTCGATCATACCTTGCATGATCAGTGACTGTAGCTCATCGATGCTGGACAGCAATCTACGCAGGAACAAGGTAAGGGGATATTTTTCGATATCATTCAGGTAGATCATTTCGGTAAAGTAGCTGTTCCACCGGGCAACGCCGAAGTACAGCGCCATAACCGCCATAATGGGCTTGGAAAGCGGCAGGACAACACGAACAAAGAAGTTAAAGTTGCCGCAGCCGTCGATCTTAGCTGCTTCCAAAAGCTCGGCGGGAATGGTGCTTGCAAAGAACGTTCTGGAAACAACAATGTTATAGGCGGAAGTCAAGCCGACCAAAATGATAACCAGTCTGGTATTGATAAGACCCAGGTTGCTGATGTTCAGATAGCTGGGTACCAGACCGCCACTAATAAACATCGTAATCATAATAAAGGCGGTAACCAATCCACGACCTACAAAATCCTTTCTGGACAGGGCGTAAGCGCAAGGCAGTGTTACTGCCAGGTTTGCCAGGGTACCCACACCAGCATAGAAGATGGTGTTACCGTAACCGATCCAAATTTGGGAGTCGCCAAGGATCATCTTATATGGATCTAAGGTAGGCTTTACAGGCAGCAAAACAACACCGGTAACCTGCGAACTGAAGGAAACCAATACGATGTAATACAGGGGGTAAAGACATACCGCAATGGCTAAGAAAAGGACGGAGTAGTTTGCAATGTCGAACAGCTTATTGGCTAAGCTGTCGTTTTTCCATCTGTTAAACGATTTCAATGCTTTCATACTCGCACCTCCTATTACCAAAGTCCCAGGTCTTTGTCGACCCGCTTGCTGATTGCGTTAACGGAGATGAGAATGACCGCATTAACCGCAGAGTTAAACAGGCCTACCGCAGCAGAGAAGCTGTACTGGTTGCCCTGCAGACCTGCACGATACACATAGGTGGAAATAACTTCCGAAGCACGGATGATGGTATCATTCTGCAGCAAGTAAACCTTTTCGTAACCAACGCTGAGCAACTGACCGCACTGCAGGATCAGCTGAATAATGATGGTAGGCAGCAACAGCGGCAGGTTCACGTAACGAATGATCTGGAACTTGTTGGCGCCATCGAGCTGGGAAGCTTCGATCAGCTGAGGATCCACACCGGAGAGGGCTGCAAAATAAATAATAGAGCCCCAACCTGCGCCCTGCCAAATGCTGGACAGAACGTAGATCCATTTAAATGCCGGGCCGTGCTCCAAGTAGTTCATCGGCTTCATTCCAAAAAGACCACGAATCGAGTTGATGGTTGTACCCAAAATACCGGTACTGGGGCTAAGGAACAAAGTGACCGCGCCGCACAAAACGACCAAAGAAATAAAGTGGGGTGCATATGTAATGGTCTGAACAGTCTTGCGGAAACGCAGGTTCTTCACCTCGTTCAGCAGCAGCGCCAAAATAATCGGCACAGGGAAACCGATCACCAGGTTCAGCAAGCTGACGGAAAGGGTGTTCTTAAGAACCGTTCCAAACCAGGGAGATTCCAAAAATCTCGTAAAATGCTTAAAACCGACCCATTCGCTCTCGCCAAACACTTCGCCAACTCGATACTGTTGGAATGCGATCTGCACGCCGTAAATCGGCACATAGTGGAAGACCACATAGTACAAGATGGCAGGGAGAACAAACAGGTACAGTACCCAGTTTCTCCTTATTTTCGTTCCTAAATTTTTTTGTCGCAAAATTATCGCCTCCAGAGATTCTTTTTATAACTGATCTTTCAACTATAATTATACACATCTATCACAAATTTGCAATTTGCAAAAACGGACATTTTTTGTAATCCGCCCGTATTTAGGCTTTTTCGGCGCGTCTTGTCCGTTTTTCCCAAACGTCTGCAATCGTCAGCCGGACGTTTTAGACTATTTGCCTAATAAATATTTGCATTTTTATTATTTGGCGTGTCCGCTCTACCCATTATTATACATCGCCATAAGAAGAAAAGCAAGCAGCACTTCCTCTTTTACCAAGGCTCTAAGGAGCTGTGCATAGCGAAAGCTTTTTGGAACCACCGGCCGTGCTGGTGGTTTTCTTTAAGCAACCAAAATGCAGCGCACCGATTGGTGCGCTGCATTTGCTGTTTATTGGAAAATTTACTTAGTTTGCCGGAAAAAAGTAGGACAGATGCTCAGCAGCCTCAGTGCCTGCCAGCTTTTCTTGAATCACTGCAGTCTGTGCAACGGTAGGAGTAACCTTATTGTCAAGGAGCTGACTGTTGATGCCAGCCAAAACTGTCGCAGGAGTGATCGCTGCAACACCGCTGTAAACGGTCACGCCGTTAACTTTCATGTATACCCGGTAAGAAGCGGTTTTATCCAGCTCCTCCAAAGCGCCAGTGAGGTTGTAGAAAGCGTTCACCAGGTTCTTGCCGTCGAAGGAATAGGCGCTTCCTGCTGCGCTGATGTCCTGCCATACGCCACCCTCATCAACGTAGCTAATGCCGAAATCGGTGGGCTTTGCCAGATCGTTGGCAAGGTACATAGCCCGCAGGCAAAGTGCAACCTCGTCATTGCCTTCACCGGCCTTGGTGTTCAGACCAGCCTGCGCAATGGTCAGGTTAAAGGGATTGGCAGTATATACGCCGTTGCTCTTAATGGCCGCATAGCGCATCTTGGTAACAGGATCCTGTGCGATCTTCTGAACCATATCGTAGCCCTCGGACAATGTCAGCGTGCCCGCGCCCTCGCCGCTTGCTGCCTTGTTAGCAGTATCGATAACGTAGACCTTTATAATTTGATCGGACATTGCAAAGGTTAGGTCTCTGCCGTTTAAGTCGAGAATACAAGTAGCCTCTCCATTAATTGTAGGCGTTCCGTTCTTCGCAATCATTTTCTTAACAACAGCATTGCCGCCGACGTAAATATTGATATCATTAACAGGCCAGTTGGCATAAGCAGCGGCTGCATACATAAGCCCTATCTCGCCGCCCTCAATATTGAGTGTCACATTATAGGCAACATAACCGTTGTGATTCACAGTGTTATTCCAGCCCTGGTTCTTCTCGCCTGTGCCGTACAGCGTACCAATTGCTCCGCTTTCCATTGTAAACTCAATATCCCGCGCCCAGTGGGTCAAAACACTCTCATTATATAAACTGTTGAGATAATAGCCCAAGGTAACGTACTCCGCAACGCGATTGTTTCCATCAGCACAGACGCCGATACCTTTGCCAAAGTGCAATGTGAAGTAATTGGCTGTAATACGCTTGGCATCTTTCAGGATGTTGATATTTTCAAGCACTGTGTTACCCAGCAAATCCCATTCGACGTAACCCAAATTAAGGCCCGCGCCAACGTCGCGATAATCGGCGCCCTTATACTTAGAGGTAAGCACAACTGTTCCCGGGTGCTTAATGCCGCCGTTAGCGTTACCAATGGCTTGTCTGGTAACCTTAGCAGATGCATTTACAAGGCTCTCTGCCAAATGTACCTCACCGCAAATAACGATGTATGTAGTTGTGCTTGCAGTAACCTTTTCATACGCTGCCGCAAGGGTCTTAAGGGGCTTATCCGCAGTAAGACCCTCGTTGGTGTCATCGCCGTACTCGCCATCCACATAGAATGCGTCAGGATCGGCAACGACAGTCCATGTTGCATAGGTGCCGTTTGCATATTCCCATGCGCAGCCATCGGCGTTGGTCATTTTGAACATACCTTCTGCAGTGTCTGCAGGCGCAGTGATCAGCGCGCCGTTTGCTGTCCATTTGTGGCCCGCCTTCGTAACTGCCACGTTTACTGCATCAGTAATCTCGCCCTGTACAGTCAGATTGCTGGTGTCTGTTGTCTTAATGGTCTCTACTGTGTCCAGAGAATCAACGGTAATGTTGGAATTTATCAGCTCCAAAACGTCAAATCCGGCAACAAAACCGTCGCCTGTTTTGTCTTTATATGTAATTGTCTTGGTGCCGGTAATAAAATCACTTGCTCCCAGCGTCATAGCAGACACCGTTGCATTTGTACCGATAAGCACATTTAAAGCATTGACCTTTGTGGTCAAGTCGCTGTTGCTTACTACCAGGTTATCTACCTTGCCACCCTCGATATTTATAGTCGCGCCAAAGGATTTTCCGTTATTGCCGTCACCCTGGTAGGTTGCACCATGGCCATACAGGTTGTCAACGGAACAGCAGCCCTTCATAGTGAAATTGACATCCTCCTGCGCATAGATGCCCGTCAGGCCTACATTCTCGTCATCACGTATCGCATTAAAGATTGCGCTAGATGTTCCTAAATAAATATTTCTCGCAAAACAGTTGGGTTGTAGTGTTTCGGTGTATCCGTTGGTTGTTACTCCTTCGCCGATGCAGAGGTTATAGTAGTTTGCATAAAGCGCAAATGGTCTACTTGTGATGTGAATGTTCTCAAAGGTGGTGTCGCTCATCAGCATATAATATTGCGGTGTGTTGAGTTGGGCACCCTTTGTGTCTTTATAGTTGGTTTCACCCCATGTAGAGGTGAACACAACTTCGCCCTCATAACGAACGTCCGGCGCTGCATAATAACAATAACTGCCAGCGGTCGACATGCCCGCATCAGCAGCGCGCATATCGACCTTACCGCAAATAACGATGACCGTCTTTTTATTTCCGGAAGGAATATCCCGATAAGCCTCTGCAATTGTCTTATACGCTTTCTCGGCGGTGGAGCCGTCTGCGCCGTCCGCAGCGCCAACACCGTCAACATAGATTACTTTGGGCTCATCTTCATCTGCCGCCTGTACGGCTACGTGGAAAAAGCCGGAGGACAGCACAATGTTGAGCACCAACGCCAATGCCAGAACAAAGGATAATGCTCGTTTGCTTTGCTTTAGTCTGCTATACATTTCATTCACTCCTCATGATTATTTGAGTTATGGGTTACAGGTCTCGTAACCATATCCCGATTACTCT
>JAZKXS010000128.1:0-9892 GCA_045611745.1 Faecousia sp. | reverse complement strand
TTTTATATTCTGGCTAAGAAGATCGTGCGGCTTTTCAAAAATGCAAGGCTGAGCGTTTTAGCGCTGGTGTATATTACCTTCATCGGCTCGATGCTTATTGCCAATGATATGGCGCTGCTGACGTTTTTGCCTTTGGGGCTTTTTGTCCTAAGCACCACCGGCAAAAATAAGTATATGGCGTTTACCTTTATTATGCAAAATATTGCCGCCAATTTAGGCGGTATGCTGACGCCCTTTGGCAATCCCCAAAATTTGTACTTATATACCCGGTTTGAAATTCCCACTTTGGAATTTATGCAGATCATGGCGCCTCTTTTTGCGCTGGCGGTAGCGCTCATTACACTTTGCTGTGTGATTTTTGTAAAGCCGGAGCCGCTGCAAATGGAAGATGAAAAAGTAACGCTGCCGGCTACACGGACGACGATTTATCTTTTGCTGTTTGCGCTGGCAATCGTGATTGTGTTCCGGGGAATTCCTTACTGGATCGGACTTATTGTTATTCCTGCGGTGCTTATTTTTATGGATCGCAAGGCGCTGAAAATGGTGGATTATCCGCTTCTGCTTACTTTCGTGTTTTTCTTCATTTTCTCCGGAAATTTGGCCCGGATCGAAGTGGTAAAAACATTCTTTTCAGGACTTTTGGAGAAAAATACACTCCTTGTAAGCATTGGCGCTTGCCAGTTTATCAGCAATGTGCCGTCGGCAATTCTCCTTTCCCAGTTTACAGGCAATTACCGAGAGTTACTTATGGGTGTCAATATCGGCGGCGTGGGAACGCTGATTTCCTCTTTGGCAAGTCTGATTACTTTCCGGGAATATACCAAGCAAAACAAAGGAAAGACCGGCTATTATTTGCTTTTGTTTACTGCCTTTAACTTTGCATTTTTGATCATTATGGCGGTATTTGCGCTGCTGTTTTAAGTTGCATTTGCAACATAAATGTGCTATAATGCAAACGAGGTGAGCAATATGGCGCATTTTATGGATACGGTGCAATCGCCCCTGTTTGAGGGCATCTCTCCCGATGAACGGGTCAAGATGCTATCCTGCTTTGGGTATTACTTGGGCAGTTTTCAAAAAGGAGAAGCGGTGGCGATGGAGGGTACTTATATCCGCCATGTGGGTGTGGTGCTTTCCGGCAGCGTGGATATGATCAAAGAGGATATTTGGGGCAACCGCACGCTTTTGGTGCGTTCCCAAAAGGACGATGTATTTGGCGAGACATTTGCCTGCGGAGAGGATCAGCTTTCCAATGTGCTGTTTTTGGCTTCTGAAAATGCAAGTGTTTTGTTCCTATCCTTTGATCGAGTAATGCATAATTGCGCCAATACCTGTAACTGCCACAGGAAACTATCGGACAATATGCTCCGGGTGATCGCTGCGAAAAATCGGGAGCTGATGCGAAAGGTGGAAGTGGTATCCAAGCGGAGCATCCGGGAAAAGGTGCTGTCGTACCTGTCCTTGCTGGCGCAAACCCAGGAAAGCCGCTATGTGGAAGTGCCAATGGGACGGCTGGAGCTGGCAGATTATTTGTGCGTGGATCGCAGCGCTCTTACCCGGGAGCTTGCCAAAATGCAGGACGATGGCATTATCGATTACGACAAAAATATTTTTCGTGTGTTATAAAAAATCCCTGATAGATGTGACTTTTGCAACGTCTATCAGGGATTTTCTTTTTTATAATACAGAAAAAAGATTAGGAGGGATCGTTATGATTGTAGAAGGATGTCAGGGAAAACCCAGAACACCGACCATTCACGAAAAAATCTGCCCCCAATGCGGCAGCGTTATTGAGTTGTTTTCCATCGATACCCAAGTGACTTGTGAGAATTGCGGTTTTATCGCCTACAACGATACCTTGAGCTGTGTGCAGTGGTGCGCCTATGCGAAAAAGTGTGTGGGTGAGGAGATGTACGAAACAATGATGGCGATTGCCCAGCAGCAAAAGCAGCAAGCAACGCAGGAGCGTCAAAAAAGGAGAGAAGCGGTATGATCCGGAGGATTATTGTTATTGACGAGGAAAAGTGCGATGGTTGTGGCCTATGCGCCAAGGCTTGTCACGAGGGCGCAATCGGCATTACAGAAGGCAAGGCGAAGCTGCTGCGAGAGGACTATTGCGACGGATTGGGAGACTGCCTTCCGGCTTGTCCCAAAGAGGCAATTTCTTTTGAACTGCGAGAAGCGCCTGCATATAATGAAAAGGCGGTACTGGAAGCTAAAAAGCAGAAATCTGCAGCGGACGTGCCCAGTTGTCTTGTAAATTTCCCGGTGCAGATCAAGCTGGTGCCGCCCAATGCGCCCTATTTTAACGGAGCCGACCTGCTGATCGCCGCAGATTGCACAGCCTTTGCCTATGGGAATTTCCATCGGGATTTTATGGCCGGAAGAATTACCCTTGTGGGCTGCCCTAAATTAGATGGTGTCAATTACGCTGAGAAATTTACAGAAATTTTTGAAAACAACGATGTCCGTAGCGTTACGGTGGTGCGGATGACCGTGCCTTGCTGCGGCGGTCTCCCGTTTGCGGTTAAGACTGCCATAGAAAATGTGGGAAAAGATATCCCTCTTTCTGTGATAACCGTAACACCCAATGGACAAATTATAAAGTAAAAGGAGGTCTCATTATGAGCCATTTGAAAGGAAAAACGGTTATTATTACCGGCGGAGGTCGTGCTGTTTTAAAGGACGGACGTTGTGGCTCTATTGGCTACGGCATTGCTACTGCCTTTGCCAAAGAGGGTGCAAATCTCGTTCTTACGGGGCGGAATTTTCAAAAGCTTATGGACGCTAAGGAGGAGCTGGAACGGCTCTATGGCGTGCAGGTTTTGCCCATACAGGCAGATGTGTCTGCGGGGGAGGATAACGAAAAGACGGTACAAAATGTGGTAGACAGGGCAGTGGAGACCTTTGGGGATATTCACGTGCTTGTAAACAACGCCCAAGCCTCTGCCTCCGGTGTGCGTCTGGAGGATCATAACTTGCAGCAATTCGATCTTGCGGTATATTCCGGATTGTATGCCACGTTCCTTTATATGAAGGCCTGCTATCCCCATCTAAAAAAGACCCAAGGAAGCATTATCAATTTTGCTTCCGGTGCAGGGCTCTTTGGCAACTTCGGGCAGAGCGCCTATGCTGCTGCCAAAGAGGGCATCCGGGGCATCAGCCGTGTGGCGGCAACGGAGTGGGGCAAAGACGGGATCAACACCAACGTGGTCTGTCCCCTTGCGTGGACAGCGCAGCTGGAAGCATGGGCAGATGCCAATCCCGATGCATTTCGGGCCAATGTGCATATGCCTCCGGCCGGACATTTTGGCGATCCGGAAATGGAGATCGGCAGAGCCTGCGTAGGGCTGACCTCTCCGGATTTCAAGTATATGAACGGCGAGACGATTACCCTTGAGGGTGGATTGGGCCAGAGACCGTGAAAAAGAACCCGGGAGCAGAAAAATGCTCCCGGGATTATAAGTTAATGATGGTCAAAAAGTTATTTATTCTTAAGAGTTGAAGGCTTATTGGAAAGACCAATAATGTAGTCTGCCGAAAGGTCGTAAAAGCGGCACAATTTTATAAGATCCTCGATCTTGAGCTCCGCACGGCCATTTTCAATGTGGTTATAGCCTTGTTGACTTTTATTTAGGATTGTTCCAATTTCGGTTTGCGTTAAATCCCGATCTTCCCGAATATCCTTAAGCCGTTCTCTGTAATCCATAAGTGCCTCCAATGCAAATGATACCTAATACTAACACACTCAATTATTGAGTATTGACTTTTACTCAAAAATTGAGTAAAATTAGCATAGAACATTGTGGAGGTGATGATTATGGCAGAAATGCAATGCCAAAACTGCAAATATTATTTGCAGCATTATACATTTGACAAACGTAAGATTTTTCGGGTTTATTGTGGGCACTGTACGTTTGGGAGAGTAAGACGGAAACAACCGGATGGGAAAGCTTGTGAAAATTATGCTCCGGGT
Source organism: Faecousia sp. (assembly GCA_045611745.1). Lineage (GTDB taxonomy): Bacteria > Bacillota > Clostridia > Oscillospirales > Oscillospiraceae > Faecousia. The sequence goes on along the minus strand of JAZKXS010000128.1, from coordinate 5,916 downwards.
ACTGCACCCGAAGATGCGTTTGTATCGAAAGAGTATCTAAGCAAGGAGCTTTTGCAGCATCTGCTAAATTTGGAATTATTGCCGGAAGTTGTGAAAGAGGAGTAAAGAAATTCGGTTTGTCAATTTTGGTCGGATGAGGGATTCGTTTGCATTTTTGCCCTTTGGGGCAAAAATTAAGGTTCCGATGCGTCCAGCCGCATCGGGCAACAGTCCGCCGGACTGTTGCATTTTTATTATTCGAACCCCTCTGCTCATCCTCTGCCAATAAAAAATGCCACCCGAATGGGTGGCATTTTTTATTGGCAGAGGATGAGGGATTCGAACCCCCGCGAACGGAGTCAGAGTCCGGTGTGCTACCGTTACACTAATCCTCTATGGGAACCTTAATCATTATACGCAAAAATTACCAAATGTCAAGGGCTTTCTGAAAAAAGATTGCCCTTTCTTATTCTTCCCAAGGGAAAGGCTTTCCATTCAGCACATTTTTACGAATATAGCGGAAGGTTTCTTTTTCGCCCTGCTCTTTGAGCATCATCAGCAGATAGTCCAGCTCCTGGGCGGTTTTGGGGTGCATACGCTGCTTTTCGATACTGCCTGTAAAATAATTAAGGGCGGAGGCGTCTGTGTAATTTTTGCCTTGGTAGACTTTGCAGGCGGCACGACGATCCATTACCATTTCTACTAAGTATTTTCTGGGCATCGGCACAGGTTCGTACTGCCGTGTGCGCATATTCATATCCGTCCAGTATTCATAATGGTGACGGTTACGGCCCTTGTGGTGCATCCAGGCATCGCTGTAACCTTTATCTTCACGCTCTGCGGCGTTTGGACTGCGGTTACCCTGGTAGTAGCGCATACCGCTTAAAAATTCCGTAGGGGAGTACTTACTAAGGTCATGGCATAAACCTTGCCGAATGAGCCCTACCCGAAAACAGCCGTCCATTACCAAAAATTTATGCTTGGTTATGGTACAAAAATGGCGAAATGCCTTCATATTCTCACTTCCGTTTCTAAAAGTTATTATATGCTCGCAAAATAAAAAAAGCAAGAGGTATCCGCCGGATACCTCTTGCAGCTTATGCACTTACTTTTTCTTTTGCAGAGCGCTTTACGCGTATAGAATAACCGACATAATAGATAATCGCGGAAGCGATGGTAATTCCCAACATCAGAAGGAACATATTGACAAGCCAGCCGCAGGCGGCGTAAATGTCTTTGAATACTGCAAGCGGGCTTTGGACGTAAGGGGAGATGTAGAAACAGTTGATCTTATCTCCAAAAATGAGATTAAAGCCTTGGGCAACAGCACACGCAATATAATAGACGATAATGCCCTTTGTATATGAACGGCGGTCGTTGCATACACGCTTGCTCAAATAAAGATACAGACCAATAAAAATAAGGGTCATATGCCAGATATAGGCGTGAGCAGTCAGTGTGATGATGGGGTGATGAATACCGCTTGGCTCTAAAAAGGCCATAATGCCGCCAAACATATTGACGCAGAACATAAACTCATAAAGCCAGCTATTGATCTTCTTATTCTTGCACAGGGCGCAGAAGATGCACAGATACATAGGAACAGAGCAAAGCTGGAAGGGGAATACGCCCCAAAAACCCCAGCCGTAGGACTCCTCATAGATGTGGAAAAGGATTTTGTACAGTTCAAATATCAACAGAACAATGCCGACCGTTGCCAAAACGATCCGGTTTTGCTTATCGTTTGTGTTCCGCAAAAGATAAGCGCTGAGAATTGAAAGACCTAGCAGAATCAGGGTAAAAATAATGTGGAAAGCGCCATAGGATGTGGGTTTTTCCATAGCCCAAGCAGTCCATTCAAAAAATTCCTTCATAAGAACCCCTCTTTCCAGTTAAATATGAAAAAATTCTACCATATTTCGACAAGTTTTGCAACTACCGGTCTTGGGCTGTAAAAAAGCCCTTGCATACCACACAGGAAATGCTATAATAGCTGCATAAGAATAAGAAAGACAGAGGATATATTATGAAATCTATCCGTGATATTTATAAAATTGGATTAGGCCCTTCCAGCTCTCATACCATGGGTCCGGCCTATGCGGCAACTCGTTTTTTGGCAGAGCATCCGGAGGCAGATTTTATTCGGGCGATTTTATATGGCTCTCTTGCCAAAACCGGAAAGGGTCACGGCACGGACAGAGCCATTGCAGAGATCTTCTGCGACATAGAGCACGAAATCCTTTTTGACGGTGAAACAGAAACTACCGTCCACCCAAATACAGTCACATTTATTGCCTTTAAAGGTGGAGAGGAAATTACCCGGGCGAATTTTTACAGCATTGGCGGCGGCGAGATCCGTACCGATGGGGAAAAGACCCACGCAGAAAAGGAAGTTTACGAAGAAAAGAACTTTACCGAAATGGCGCAGTATTGTAAGACCCACAATATTCGCCTTTCTGACTATGTATTTCAGCGCGAGGATCCGGAATTTAAGACCTACCTATATAAGGTTTGGCAGACAATGCAAAATGCCATTAACGAAGGCCTCAGCAAAACGGGCACACTCCCCGGTGGCTTGGAGGTGGAGCGAAAGGCACAGTTTTTGCATAGCCAAAAGCACATTGACGAAAGCCCCCAGACCCGGGAAAACCGGCTGGTTTGCTCCTATGCCTTTGCGGTCAGCGAGCAAAATGCGGATTGCGGTGTGATCGTTACTGCGCCTACCTGTGGTTCTTGCGGTGTGCTGCCTGCAGTGCTTAAATATATGCAGGAGAAGAACCGCTTTGCCGACGAGGATATCCTCCGGGCATTGGCGGTGGCAGGACTTATTGGCAACATTGTTCGCACCAATGCGTCCATAAGCGGCGCAGAGTGCGGCTGTCAGGCGGAGATCGGTACGGCCTGCTCTATGGCCGCTGCGGCGCTGTGCGAGCTTTTTGAAATGGGCATTGACCAGATCGAATATGCCGCAGAGGTTGCTATGGAGCATCTTTTGGGCCTGACCTGCGACCCGGTATGTGGCCTTGTGCAGATTCCCTGCATTGAACGCAATGCGGTGGCAGCGATGCGGGCGATTAACGCTCTGAGCCTTTCCAATTTCTTGTTTGCCAGCCGAAAGGTGTCCTTTGATGTGGTGGTAGAAACCATGTACCAAACCGGCAAGGATCTCTCTCATCTCTATCGGGAGACTGCCGAGGGTGGTCTGGCAAAGCTTTACAATCATTAACCTTACAAACAGGCAGGCGATGTTCTGCCTGTTTCTTTCGGGAGAAACAAATGGATCTCATAAACGGGAAAATAAAACCCATTTATTTTAAGTATCTGCTGGCAGCGTCGGGCAGTTCTTTGATCGCCTGCGTTTTTGGTATGGTGGATGCGATGATGGTGGGGCAGTACCACGGCCCTGCCGGAAATGCGGCGCTGGCGGTTTTTAATCCTTTGTGGAGCATTTTTTATTGCTTTGGTCTGTTGGTGGGCATCGGCGGCTCTGTGCTGTTTGCCAATGCCCGAGGACAAAAAGACGAAAAAACAGCCCAAGAATATTTTACGCTTTCTCTGATTTACGGGGCGGTTCTTTCTGCTTTGTCGGTGCTGGTCATTGGGGCGTTTCACGAGCCGCTTTTTCGGCTTTTTGGCGCAGATGATGGGTTGCTTAAGCTGGTAAAAAGGTATTTTTGGCCGATTTTATTTGCCTTGCCTTTTAGCCTGTTTCTTAATATTTTTGCGGCGTTTTTGCGCAATGACGGCAATCCGGGACTTGCCACAAAGGCAGTGGTGATCGGCGGCGTTATCAACGCCTTCGGAGATTATTTCTTCGTATTTATCCTGGATATGGGTATTTCCGGTGCCGGTCTTGCCACAGCAATCGGGCAGATCGTTACGGCGCTGGTAATGACACTGCATTTTGTCAGTAAGAAAAATACATTACGCCTTGTAAAGCTGTCCCAATGTTTTTTGAAAGTCAAAAACATATCGGTTGCAGGCTTTTCTACCGGCATTAATGATTTGGCGATGGGCGTTATTGCTGTGCTTTTTAATCGGCAGATCATGAAATACTTGGGAACAGATGCTTTGGCGGTTTACGGAATTTTGATCCAGTATACGGTATTTGTGCAGTGCCTTGCTTATGGTATCGGACAGGCGGCGCAGCCGATCCTTTCTCAAAATTACGGCGCAGGAAAGCTTGATCGGGTTAACCTATGTCTAAAATATAGCATTTATACGGCTGTGGTGATGGGTGTTGCTTCCACAGGTATACTGACGGCGATCCCCAATGTATTTGTGGGGCTGTTTATGAGTCCCACACCGGAAGTATTAGAGATTGCGCCGAAAATTTTACGGATCTACGGCATATCCCTTTTGCTGCTGCCCTTTAATATTTTTGCTACTTATTATTTCCAATCGGTGATGCGGTCGGGGATATCTATGGCTTTGTCGGTGGGCAGAGGCGTAGTGCTTAGCGGTGCGCTTATTTTGCTGTTGCCTGCTGTGGCAGGGGCAGAGAGCATCTGGTATTGTATGATCATCACGGAAGGCCTCATTATGGTCTGCGGTGTGATTTTAATGATCCGCCTCAGAAAAATATTGTAGAAGAAAGAAGTGTCTTTTTTTGAATGCAAAGCGTTTGTCCCTGACAGAAGGCTCCATTTGGAAAGGAATGCTACTGTTTGCGCTACCGGTATTTCTCGGCAATGTATTTCAGCAGCTTTACAATGCCTTTGACGCCTGGTGTGTGGGTAATTATATAGGCGACGATGCCCTGGCGGCCGTTAGCTCCTCCGGAAGCCTGATCTTTATGATGGTTAGCTTCTTTAATGGCGTCTCTATGGGCGCAGGTGTGGTGATCGCCCGTGCATTTGGCGCAAAAGACTATAAGAATATGGGCAAAGCGATCCATACCGCCATTGCCTTCGGCCTTGTGACCGGTGCGCTTTTGACGGTGACAGGTGTTGTTTTCACACCGATCATTCTGCAGTGGATGGGTACACCGGCAGAGGTGCTGCCCCAGTCTATCCTTTATTTTCGGTTTTATTTCTGCGGTGCGATCTTTACGGTGATGTATAACATCTTCGTGGGAATCCTTCACGCAGTGGGAGACAGCAAGCACCCTCTTTATTACCTCATTTTCTCTGCACTGATGAATGTTATATTAGATATGCTGTTCGTGGCGGTGCTGGGTCTTGACGTTGGCGCTGCGGCAGTTGCCACCACGATTTCCCAGGGGATCAGTGCAGTGCTGTGCCTTGTGCATCTGGTTCATGTGGATGCCCCTTACCGGGTAAAGCTGAAGGAAGTTGGCTTTGACAGGAAAAGCCTGGGCGATATTGTCCGCTATGGCTTGCCTTCCGGTGTGCAAAACAGTGTGATTGCGCTGGCGAATGTATTTGTCCAGTCGAATATCAACAGCTTTGGCAAGGCGGCTATGGCCGGCTGCGGTTCCTATTCAAAATTGGAAGGCTTTGCGTTTCTGCCGGTGACTTGCTTTACCCAAGCCCTTTCCACGTTTGTAGGACAGAACCTGGGCGCAGGCAAGCACGAAAGAGTCAAAAAGGGTGTGGGCTTTGGTATTGCCTGCAGTTGCGTTATGGCGGAGCTGGTGGGTATTCTTTCTTATGTATTTGCACCGCAGCTTATTGGCTTTTTTAGTGATTCTCAGGACGCAATCCATTACGGTGTGAAGCATATGCAGACCATATGCCTGTTTTACTGTTTGCTTGCTTTTTCCCACTGCATTGCCGGCATTATGCGTGGTGCAGGAAAGGCAACGGTGCCTATGTTTACTATGCTGGCCTGCTGGTGCTTGTTCCGGGTGACTTATATTACCGTTGCTGTTAAGGTTGTAAATGAGCTGACCACCGTTTCTTGGGCGTATCCCATTACATGGACACTTAGCAGTATCATATTTTTGATTTATTTCCTAAAAGCCGACTGGATCCA
>JAZKXS010000127.1:0-4253 GCA_045611745.1 Faecousia sp. | reverse complement strand
GTTAAGGGCGCATCCAAGGGCGAAGGTCTGGGCAACAAGTTCCTGTCCAACATCCGTACCACCGACGCCATCGTTCATGTTGTCCGTTGCTTCGACAACGCCAACATCTCCCATGTCGAAGGCAGCACCGATCCCCTGCGTGACATCGACATCATCAACCTCGAACTGATCATGGCTGACGTCGAAATGGTCGAACGCCGCATCGACAAGGCACAGAAGGCCGCAAAAGGTGGCGACAAGCGTTTCGCCCGTGAAGTCGAAGTCTTCGGCGGTCTGCTGGAACACCTGAACGAAGGCAAGCTGGCCCGTACCTTCGACTGCAGCGACGATGACATGGCTCTGATCGCTACTTCCGATCTGCTGACCCTCAAAAAGACCATTTACGCCGCAAACCTGGATGAAAATACCATCAATGACCCCGAAAGTGTCGAACACTTCTGCAAGGTCAAGGCTCTGGCTGAATCCGAAGACTGCCTCGCTCTGCCCATCTGCGCCAAGCTGGAAGCAGACATTGCAGAACTGGACGATCCGGACGAAAAAGCAATGTTTATGGAGGAATTGGGTGTAAACGAATCCGGCCTTGACAAGCTGATTCGCAGCAGCTATGCACTACTCGGTCTTATTTCCTTCCTCACCGCAGGCAGCGATGAATGCCGCGCATGGACGATCAAAAAAGGCACAAAAGCACCCCAAGCTGCTGGCAAAATCCATACCGACTTTGAGCGTGGCTTTATTCGTGCAGAAGTTATCGCATTTAATGATATGCAATCCTGTGGAACTATGGCTGCAGCCAAAGCAAAGGGACTTGTGCGCAGTGAAGGAAAAGAATATGTAATGAAAGACGGCGACATCGTCAATTTCCTATTCAACGTATAAAGAAAGCTCCTGACCCAAATGGGTCGGGAGCTTTTTGGTGCGAGAGATGGGACTCGAACCCACACGGCGTAACCACACGCACCTCAAACGTGCTTGTCTACCATTCCAACACTCTCGCAAGCGCCTATGTATTATATCGCGGAACCGGTAACTTGTCAACCACTTTTTCCCGGTTTTCAAAAGCTTTTTCTAAAACCTATTTTATTTTTACGTGTTGCTTGATTTTATAGCTGCTGTATGCTAAGATTGTTTGCGTATGCAGCCACTTTTTGGGGAATACTGCATACCACTTATATAGAAAAATCAGGTGCAATCATATGAGAAGAATACGTTTCTTTTTGGCGCTGTGGGCGTCCAAGGCCGCCAGCACACTTTTGGTTCTTTTGGGGCGGAATGCTTCCTGCTTTCCCGGCAAGGTAGCTATTAAGCTCTGTCCCGATTTTTTGGCGCAGATTTCAAAACCGAAAACTGTTGTTGCCGTTACCGGCACCAACGGCAAGACCACCGTCAGCAATCTGACCACCGGTATTCTTCGGGCGAACGGTTACTCAGTCACCAATAACAGCTTGGGATCGAACATTCAGCCCGGTGTTGCCACTGCTCTTTTACAGGACAGCACGATCTTCGGCAAAGCCAAGAAAGACATTGCCATTTTGGAATGTGACGAGCGCAGTGCTATCCGGATTTTCCCCCAACTAAAGCCGGATTATCTGCTGTGCAACAACATTATGCAGGACTCCGTAATGCGCAATGCGCACACCGAGTTTATAAGCTATTTGCTCACCTCTACCCTGCCGGAGACCACCAAGTTGGTGTTAAACGGTGACGATATGATCTGTTCCTCTCTTGCACCTCAGTGCCAGGACAGAACATATTTCGGCATTGAAGCCGAGCGTCCTAAGGAACTGATCACGCCTTTCCACAGGGATATTGTTTACTGTCCCAAGTGCGGTGGCAAATTGATTCCTGACTACGTTCGCTACTATCACATTGGCCGTTTCCACTGCGAAAACTGCGGACACGTCTCCCCTGTTCGTGACTTTACTGTTACCGCTATCGACCGAGAGAACGAGATCTTCACCATTACCCATCAAGATACGGCTCGGAATTACCGCCTTGTCAGCACAAATCTTGTAAACATCTACAACATGACCGGTATGATTGCCGTGCTGACCAAGCTTGGTCTTAGCTATGAGCAAATCACTAAGGGCCTTGAGAAAGCCGAGATTGTCAAGAGCCGTATGGAAATTCTGGATGCCGGCGATCTGCACATTACAATGCTGATGGCAAAGGGCCTTAATCCCGTTGCCTGCGCAAGTTGCTTTAATTACGTGGCCACCACTCCGGGTGAAAACAAAGCAGCTGTCATTTGCATTGACGACCGGAACAACTGCGCCACCAATAGTGCTAACATCTGCTGGTTCTACGATTGTGACTACTCTATTTTGGCCAATCCCTCCATTACCCAAATCGTCTTTGGCGGTCCTCGCTGCAAAGACCATTATCTCCGGGCGCTGATGGCCGGTATTCCCAAGGAAAAAATGGTCATCACCCACGATACCGCCCACGCAGCGGATCTTGTGGACACCCAAAAGAGCAAGGATATCTTTGTGCTGTATGATATTTATCATCCCGCAGAAGCAAAAGTCAACAAATCTATTCTGATTGCAAAAGGAGGCCAGGTATGATTATTGAAGTTCTTTTCAACGAAATCTGCGGTCTCAACGGCGACGCTCAAAATGCCGCCTATTTGCAATCCAGTATGCCGGAGGCAGAAATTATCTACACAGATATTCTCAGCGAGCCTTACTTTGCTACCGCCAGACCTGATATGATTTTACTTGGCTATATGACGGAAAATACCCAACGCCGGGTAATTGATAAGCTTCTGCCCCTAAAGGAGCGGCTGTGTCAGCTTATTGACGATGGTGTTGTAATTCTCGCTACCGGAAACGCAGGTGAGATTTTCTGCCGGCACATTAGCTATTTAACGGAAAAGATTGAAAAAGACGGACTCGGCATCTTCGATTTAGATGTTAAAACCGACCTATTTAAGCGCTATAACGGCAAGATTCTCAGCCGATTTGAGGGCATTGATGTTGTTGGTTTCCGCACGCAATTTAGCCATATCTACGGTGATAATACCTCTTGTGCCTTCGCAGAGGTCATTCGTGGCATCGGCATTAACCCCAATAGCAAATTAGAGGGTCTGCGAAAGAACAATCTTCTTTGCACCCACACTGTCGGTCCAATACTCCCCTTAAATCCCCTGTTCTGCGAGAAAATCATCGCATTGGCAGGGGGAAATGCCCAGGCCGCTTTCCGGGAAGAAGCCATTGCCGCTTACGAAGAACGTCTGAAAGAGTGGAACGACCCAAATATAAGATTTGATATGTAAGTAATAGGAATATAAAACTTACTATTTGGGAAAAAACTTAAAATAACCCTTGACAAATCGGCACGGATAATGTAATATATCCAAGCGGTCAAAAACTGCTACTTGGAGAAGTCGCGTAGCTGGCCGAGCGCGCACGATTGGAAATCGTGTATACCCCAAAAGGGTATCGAGGGTTCAAATCCCTCCTTCTCCGCCATAAAATAACCGTAATCAGGATACAAAGTTATCCCGATTACGGTTCTTTTTATTGCTTTTTTTGATATTTTGAAATACAATATTCATACAGGCGAACTGTTAGATAAACTTGAATTTGTAGTGGTGCCTGATAAATAGGCAAAAGGAAAGGAATATGAAAAATATGAGCAAGTCAGCCTTTACATCCGATTTATATAGGTATTATGGAGATAAAGGAGAAAGTATCAAGAACAGGTTATTGCGTCCAATTGAAATAAAATACCTTCATGCTTTTAGAAAAGCCAAAGAAAGTTCGAATTCGTTCCTTAGCGTATACTATAAGTTGAAATTAAGACGAATTTCTCAGAAAAGCCAAATTCAAATCCCAGCAAGCACCGAAATCGGCGAAGGCTTTTATATTGGCCATAGTGGTCGTATTATTATTAATCCAGCCACCATTTTGGGAAAAAATATAAACATTGCGACAGGTGTAACCATCGGGCAAGAAAACCGTGGCAAGAGAAAAGGCACTCCAACGATAGGTGATAACTGTTGGATTGGTACAAACGCAGTAATTGTAGGCAACATAAAAATAGGAAGCGATGTTTTAATCGCACCATTAAGTTATGTAAATTTTGATGTTCCTGACCATTCAATCGTTATTGGTAATCCAGCAAAAATCATACATAAAGAAAACGCAACAGAAGGTTATATTAACAGAACAGTCTAAATATATATTAGATAAATTCCAATTTGTCTAACTGTTTGAACATTAAGATGCAAGCATCATTTTCTTGAACCCCCT
>JAZKXS010000126.1:0-21817 GCA_045611745.1 Faecousia sp. | reverse complement strand
GCAAACTTCATATACTTCTTGAATTTGCAATTAAAATATGCTTCATGGATGCCGTGACCCAGACGCAGATCCTCCACCGTAATCGGGTGGCCCACATTTTCCAGCTTCCGATACCAGCAATGAATGAAGCAGTTAATACCGTGCTCAACCGCCCACTTGATCTCCCAGTCGCAGACCTCGGGATTCTCTTCGTCGTAATATCCCAAAAGCGGTGTGCGTTCCGGATAGGGAATTAAGTCGTCAAAACGATTGTGCACGACGATTCCGCCCTTTTTCCAACCCGGATAATAATGGCAAGCAATCACATAATCGCTTTTTACCGGCTCCGGCTCCGGGATATAATCATATAGCTTTGCTGATCTCATAGTTATTTCCTCCCACTCCTATAATATAATTTCATTAGGAGTTCTGAACCTAAGTTCTTTTTGATTATACAATATCTGTGCTACGTAATCAACAGACAAAACCTTGGCAAATTAGCACAAAATGAAGATATGTAAGCAAAATGGACGAAGCACGTGGTTGTGTGCTTCGTCCATTTTTTATACGATTAATCTTCCTGCCAAAGAACTTTCCAATCTTTTGGAGGTTCTCCAAGGTCAGGAACATCCATTGTCACACCGCCCTGCAGTGCAGACTGGTGTGCCAACAAGCCGGGAATGTTATACCGAGCCACTTCCCAAATATTGGTGGGGGACAGCTTTCCGGTTTCCACTGCGCGGCAGAAATCGTCAATCAGGAACTGGTGTGTACCATTGTGACCGTTTTCAAGCGCCTTATATTCCTCAGGCAGGCGGTCTACCGGCTGCACAGGAGAAGTTTCCACAGAAGCAGCCTGTCCGATCACATCCGGAATGGGAACATTTACAAGCAAGCCGCCGCTATTGGCGATTGCTTGAATGGCCAGCGGATAGTCCATAGAAATGAGCTTTGCCACATTTGCCGGCTGCAGCTCCTGGGTTACGTCCTTCATAATGACAGCGCCGGGATTCTCAGGATCCCAGTGTGCTAAGTGGTGATGGGCAACAGAAAACTCGTAACCGCCGTCCGTGCCATAGAACTGGGAGATATATGTTTCAGGAGCACGCCAGCCCAGGCAGCGGTTTTCACTGACTCGGGCAATACCGCCGTTGGACAGCTCCAGCAGCATAGCGGTGTTGGAGAACGGGTTGTCATAAAGATTCTGACCCTCTGTGCCGTAAATATCCGTCCGGGGACTGCCCTTGTAGCCAAAGGCTACTACCTTTTTGGCATATACACCGGGCATAGAGCTGAGAATCATAGAAGTGGAGTGGGTAGGATAGAACATAGGCGGAATACCGGCATATTGTTTCCAATCCTCACCGCCGGAGCTACGGAAGCTCTGCTCCATATTGCGGATATCATGGTTATATTGGGATTCTGCATAAACGAACTTGCCGAATGTGCCCTTCGCGAACTCACGACGGCAGAAGCAAGTGGCAGCACGGTAATAACCCGTCTCGCCCATAGAATAGGTAAGTCCGGTTTCCCGAACCAGGCGCTCGATTTCGAAAATCTCCTCAATTTTGGTGGCGCAGGGAACGGAGCTATAAACATGCTTGCCGTGCTTTAAGGATTCAATTGCCATAGGGCCGTGCTGGGTGCGTGTAGTGAAAATACCAATGGCATTGATGTCCTCCCGATGAAGTGCCTCCTCATAGGAATCTATGATTTTTACACCGAAACGCTGAGCATACTCCTCAGCCCGTTCCCGTCTTTGATCACAGACGTAGACCTCTTCTACAAAGGGGTGCGCCTTGAACAGCGGAACAAAAAACTGGCAAAAACGGCCACAACCAATTAACGCAATTTTAATTTTATCTTTCATTTTCATTCTCCTTTTCATGATAAAATTTGCATATCATAAACGCCAAAGCGGAATGTATATTTTGATAATATAATACTTTCGCAAAAATTTGTGTAACAAATTACGGAAATAATATAACAAACCAAAGGTAATTCTTTTGCGCTGTCCGACCAAAACCTCATTTATCGCAAAGCAAAACCATTGTAATAAAAGCATACTGCTTTACAAAACAAAACCCGTATCGAAGTGAAATCTTCGACACGGGTTCTTGCTATTTTGTTTTAACCAACTATGGGCACAGTTTCATTAACGATAGCGCATATTGAGGTACAGCATAACCATAGATACTGCGATAAAGAACACGCCGCAAATAACCAAGAAAGCAAATTCCGCTTTTCTTTTTGAATTTTGCGTTTTGTAATCGTAATAGGAATCGTATTTCTTCTCGCTTGCTCTACGGAATAAGTCCATAAAGGATTTTATCGCATATACAAGACCGTCAAAGGTACCCTCGTTGCTGGATAATATCAGCAGGCCAACACACACAAGCAGCACACCGGGAACAAAAAACGCATCGCACAGATTGTGAAACAGCGTTTCCATATCCGTAGGTGCAAAACCGTCCTTCAACCACATAACATAGGCAGCCAAAGCAAATCCTATGGAAAGTGTGATCAAATACTTTTTGGCTGTCCTCATTTCGTCGCCTCTTGGTATTCCTTGCGATACTTTTCCAATTCCTCTGTGTTGCAGTACACAAAGTGGCCGGGATAGACCTCCTGCATAGAGGGGCCTTCCTTAGAGTAATCGTGGTCAAACACAGGGTTGTAGGTTACACGGCTTCTGCTCTTCTCGGCAATGGGGTCCGGCAAAGGAATTGCAGACAGAAGCGACCGGGTATAGGGATGGAAGGGATGAGCAAACAGCTCATCGCTGGTTCCCAGTTCTACGATCTTACCAAAATACATAACCGCAATCCGGTCAGAGAAATACTTAACAACCGCCAAGTCATGGGCAATGAACAAAATGGTCAAACCCATCTTTTCGCTCAGCTCGTGAAGCAGGTTGATGACCTGTGCCTGAATGGAAACGTCCAATGCAGAGATAGGCTCGTCGGCAATGATCAACTCAGGGTTCATAATAACCGCACGGGCGATGCCGATACGCTGACGCTGACCACCGGAAAATTCATGGGGATAACGGGTTGCGTGCTCCTGCACCAGACCAACCGTCTCCAAAATCTTGTAGACTGCCTGATCGATCTTTTCCTTATCCTTTTCACCACGGATGATGAGGCCTTCGGCAATAATGTCACGAACAGTCATACGGGGATCCAGAGATGCGATAGGATCCTGGAAAATCATCTGAATCTCATTGGTGAGCTTGTTCTCGCCCTTGGTGCGAGCCCAACGCTTATGCTCAGCTTCCGCCAGCCTAATTTCTGCACGGTTTTCTTCCACCAGCTTATCCAGCTCTTCCTTGGTGATCTTTTGCTCGGCAAAATCCTTGCGGGCCTGCTTAATAGCATCCTTATAGGCACGGGTGCCGGCGCAGATCCGCTGGCCCTTGTAGTAGACGGAACCACCAGTAATATCGTACAAACGAATGATAGAACGACCGGTGGTGGTCTTGCCACAGCCAGACTCACCTACAAGGCCGAAAACCTCGCCCTTGTAGATGTCAAAGCTAACATTATCGACAGCTTTCAGCTCCCGTTTACCCATCTTGAAGTATTGTTGGAGATTCTTAACACTGAGTAAAACTTCTTTTTCCATGTTACTGTCTCTCCTTCTTCATACGTTCAATACGGTTCTGAATTACAGCAGGCATCTCCACCTTGGGTGCATTGGGATGCAGCAGCCAGGTAGCTGCACTGTGCGTCGGTGTGATCTCGAACAAAGGCGGCTCGATCTCAAAGTCAATATCTAGCGCATACTTGTTTCTCGCCGCAAAAGCATCGCCCTTGGGGGGATAGATCATATTGGGTGGTGTGCCAGGGATAGACTCCAGACGCTCCGTAGTGTGCAGGTCAGGCATACTGCTCAGCAGCGCCCAGGTGTAGGGGTGGGCAGGTTCATAGAATACTTCCTCTGCCGTACCGATCTCCACGATCTTACCTGCGTACATAACAGCGATCCGGTCTGCCATATTGGCAACAACGCCCATATTGTGGGTAATAAAGATAACCGACAAGTTTCTCTTCCGCTTGATATCGTTGATCAGCTCCAGAATCTGGGCCTGAATGGTCACGTCCAAAGCAGTAGTAGGCTCATCGCAAATGAGAATGTCCGGGTTTGCAGACAGGGCAATTGCGATAACGATACGCTGCCGCATACCACCAGAGAACTCAAAGGGATACTGGTTAAAGCGGGTGGAAGGCTCAGGAATACCGACCTCCTCCATCAGCTTGATCGCCTTAGCCTTAGCGATCCGCTTGTTCATCTTCACAACGAACTTAGATGCTTCATCCTTCAGGAAATCAATAATATCTACCATGCTGGTTTCAGCATTGAATTCCTCGCTCTTTGCAATCACCAGCTGATAGTGATTGATTAAGTTTTCCAGTACACGGCAGATATTTGCCTGCTTCAGCTCCAGATCCACAACAACCTGGGGTGTCAGCACCCAATCAGGGGTCTGGCCCTTCTTGATGATGGCATCGTATTTTGCCTTGTTCTTGAGATATTTCTTCTCCTCAATGGGATTTCTGCGAACACCGGTAAAATATTCCCGGATAGCGGTCTCCAATGCAGAGGCAAATACGTACTCCACGCTCTCCTTGCGAACGCTCAGCTTGTCCACAGCCGCAGCCACCTTAGCAGACAGCGCCTTGTGGTAAGCCTTTGCCTTGGGCTCTGCAAAATCACCGGCCTTAAAATATGCCAAAGCCTCTTCCAGCTCGGGAAGCGCTGCCTTCTTAGCCTCCACGGACTTCCAGTTGGCATAGGCAACGCCCTTTGCGCCGGTGGCAATGAAGGACAGCATAAAGTCCTCATCCAGGAACTTGCGGGTCATGGCGTTCATTTCCGCAACGGACATGGCGCTGACATCTGCATCAGGCTTAGCCGCGAGATAGTAACCCAAGGTGAAGAAGTTGGGCTTTTCCTTGGCAAGAACTGCCTTGACAACAGCAGCGCCCTCCTCCAAAACAGCCAAAGCTTCCTCTGTCGCTACGTTCTTGCCTTGTGCAGCAAGCGCAGCCAATTTGGCAGCATATGCCTCACTATCTTCGTTCTTAACAATCACGAAAGGATTGTAGGACAGGGTGTAGAGCTTGCGGAAATTCTTCAACTCTGCTGCGATGTCAAATTTCTTCTGCTTTTTCAGCATCAAAACGGCATTATCAATGTCCATTTCAAGCTGGATCAGGTTGCCGTAAGCCTCATTGTACTCACGCTCGATCTTGGTTGCGGAAATGCAGAAAGCATCAAATTTCTTCAATTTCTCTGCTACCTCAGCAGTATGGTTTTCACCGTTTTGCGCATCTGCCGCATTGATATTTTCGCCCAAAAGCTTTAACTTTCCGTTAAATGCATTCTGTGCGTTATTTTTTGCAGTCTCCGCCTTCAGAATCATTGCCTCAGTAAGCTGCTGGCCGATTCTCATAATAGGATTCAAGCTGGACATAGGATCCTGGAAGATCATAGCGATCTTATCGCCACGGATCTTGTGGAAATCTTCTTCAGAAATTTTCAGCAGGTCCTGTCCATCATAAATGATCTCGCCGCCCTCGACAATGGAGTTGCCGGCCAAAATGCCCATAACTGCCTTACTGGTAACAGACTTACCGGAGCCGGATTCACCGACGATAGCAAGTGTCTCGCCCTTTTTCAGGTCAAAAGAAATGTTACGGACAGCCTTCAAAATACCGCCTTGAGTGCGGAAGGAGATCTGCAGATTCTTTACTTCTAATTTCTTATCCATAATAATGGCTATTCCTTTCCGCCGCATATCCCCCGAAGGATTTTTCGGGGTGCGGCAAATTTTAGTAACTTAGTCTTCCGTGCCTCTCAAGGACGGGTTGAACGCATCGCGCAAGCCGTTACCGAAAAGGTTGAAGCAAAGCATCAGCAAACTAATAAAAATAGCGGGGAACAAAATCATATGGGGGAAAGTAAACAGAGTCAGCTGGCCGTTGGCAAGCAAAGTACCAACAGAGGTAACGCCACTGGTGTTCAGGTCAATGATTCCCAAATAGCTAAGGCTGGTCTCGGAGAAGATAACACCGGGAATAACCAGAACAGAGCCGGTGATCAGAGTACCGATCGCATTGGGGAAAATGTGCTTAAACATGATCCGGCGGTCTCTTGCGCCCAGTGTACGGGCAACCAAAACGTACTCTTGGTTCTTAAAGCGATAGAACTGCATTCTGGTACGGGCTGCCATACCTGTCCAACCTGTCAGGAAGAAGGAAATGAACAAAACGACCATATGCGAGACATTGAGGTGGTACTTAAGCAAGGTAATAACGATCATAAAGGGAATGGAAGCCAGCAGCTCCACGATACGCTCCATAACGATATCGGTTCTGCCGCCGTAGTAACCCTCGATCGCACCGTAAATAGCGCCGACAAACAGGTTAACGGAAGCAACGATAATTGCCAAAATAAAGGAGAAACGTGCGCCGCTTGCCAGACGGACATAAATATCACGGCCGGCAGTATCTGCACCCATAATGTGCACAGGAGTGGTGATACCATCCTTCAGCACCTGGGTGTGGTAATAGGTGTAATAAGAAGAACATTCCACACGAACTTCCCACAGACCTTCCTTGTAAATACCATAGCTATACTGCTTGGTATCACCTTCCCAGTACATCTTGCTGGTGTACTGGTCAGAGCCGTCGTCAGCCTTATAGATATTCACAAAGTTGCCTGCAGCATCAAATGCGATCTCTGTTTTCTGACCGGCGCCGATACGGGTGGCATACCAAATGTTGGCATTATTCTTATCCTGAACAGCCTCCGGACGGAGCTTAGGATCGGTAATAGGCATCAAAACCTGAATACCGGTAGCATCCTGATATGCCTGCAAAGCCATATACTTCTCGGTAGTCAGATACTCATAAGCGACGCCGGCCGCATTATAGGTATCCAAGCGGAAGTTATACTTCTTTGTAGTTTTACCCATATAGACATTCTCTTCGATATCTACGTCGCCAATGAACACCGGCAGACCGGTTTCGATCTCAATGGCGCGGTAAGCATCATAAAACTGCTTGCTCTGGGACATATCCTTGCCGCCATCCCAGAAATGGATGCCGTTATCATAGAAATACTGAATCTTGGGCAGTGCGTAGGCGTAGTTATCATCCTCATATTCAACCGTATAAGGGGTCAACATAGGTCCAAAGATGGCAAACAACACCAAGATTGCAATAATGACCGTCGCAACAATAGATGCCTTGTTGCGAGAGAAACGGTGCAGGGCGTCCTGCAGATAGGAAACAGGCTTGGTCTCTAACTTTTTATCGTGGAGATCGCCGTCTGTTTTGTGAAATACAAACTTTTCACCGGAAATCTTATAATCTTGTGCCTTCATTTACTTCGCCCCCATTCTGATTCTGGGATCGATAAAGCCATAAGACAAGTCAATCACAAGTCCTGCAGCAAGGCCGATCAACAGGTAGAAGCCGGACAGGAGCATAAAGAAGTCGTAATCCTTGACCGTGATCGCGGACAAATACAGGCCGCCGACACCGGGAATAGAAAAGATCTTCTCAATGACCAGAGAACCGGACATAACCGAGATAAATTCACCGATAATGCTGGGGAAAATAGGCACCATAGCATTGCGCATGGCGTGGCGCACCGTTGCCTGAGACTTGGTCAGACCCTTGGTGCGGGCAAGCAGCATAAACTCACTGGTCAGCACTTCCGTCAGCTCTGCACGGACACCACGGGCATAACCCGCAATAGAACCGAAGGACATAGAAAGTACAGCCGGGATCATAGAGCGGAACATAATGGGATTAAAATACAGATCCCAGTTGGTTGTTCCGGGAATATATTGCAAGTTCTTTTCCGGATAAGCTGCTACAATATCCGGCAGCGAACAAACTTCCTTAGGTAGGTTGCCGATCTTGAAGCACAAAAGGTACAAAATCAGCGATGCGTATACGAACGCAGGTACGGAAATAACCACCATAACAGAGGTGCTTATCAAGTGGTCCTGCCACTTATTCTTTTTCAGGGCAGCAAAAATACCCAATGCGATACCGATGGGAACCGCAAAAAGAGAAGAATAAATATTAATAAGAATCGTAGGCGGGAGTTTTTCTATAAAAACCTCCCAAACATTCCGGCCACGGTATTCGGGCATATTAACACCCACGCCAAAGTCACCGTCGATAACAATACGCCGGACATATAACACAAGCTGTTCAAGAATGGGCTTGTCGTAGCCTCTGGCTTTCAGTTGCGCCTCCAGCTTGGCTGCATCTTCGCCAATGCCAACAGAAGTGGTATCAATTGGAAGAAGCTTAATGAGTACAAAGCAAGTCACAATAATAATTGTAAAAGTCATCAGCATAAGGCCAATTCTCTTACAACAGTACTTAAACATATACACTTTGCACACACTCCTTTCTCTGCATATTAAGCGGACAATGAGGGATAGTTATGCAACTATCCCTCAAAGTCATTAGGATTTAAAGGTAATCAATTATTTGTAGTTCAGCTGACCCTTCTGGTCGTCGACAAGCTTTGCCCACTCACCATCGGTGTAGTTGTACTTCATATACTTCATTCCGCCGTAGCCCATGAAGGTGTTGTACTCGTAGGTGACGTAGTCGATCTTGTAAGACAGCAGGGATGCGGAGAAGTTGTTGTAGATCGGCACAGTATAGTACATAGCCAGAACTTCCTTCTCCAGAGCTGCGATCAGCTGCAATCTCTGGGACTGCTCAAGAGCATTTGCGCTCCAGTCGTACTTAGCGCCGGAGTTGCCGTTGAGGCAGTCGTACCAATCCATCAGGCTCATGGTCTCGGTGATATCAGCACCGTTCTCGCCAACACCAACCATGGTGAAGGTCAGCATCTGAGCGCTGGTATCCCAAGCCTGGGAGTACATGTAGTCGGGGCTCAGGTAAGCCAGCAGGAAGTAGCCGGGGTCCCAAGCAGCGCCGGTCCAGCCGCCCATACATACGTCGTATGCGCCAGCACGGAAGTCGTTTGCCCAAGCGTCGGAGAAGTCCTTGATCTCGTACTCGAACTTGCCTTCCAGGGGAGTGCCCTTGAACAGCTCAGTCCAAGCGTCAGCAATATACTTAAAGCGGCGGTTGACAGTCTCGTTGATAGCGCCGGAGCCCATGGTCAGGGTGAATACGTCGCCTTCCTTGATGTCACCGGCAGCCAGAGCTTCATTGTAAGCCTTGGTAACCAGCTTTCTTGCCTCTTCCAGGTTGTAGCCGGTGATTGCATCAACAGCTGCATCCAGGGATTCGTACTTGGTGTAGTCAACAGCGTAGATCTCGCACAGAACCTTCTTAGCCTCGTCAGAGTTTCTGAACACGCCACCGTTTTCTACGTCATAGTAGTGCATGGTGTTGAACAGACCGAAGCCCTGCAGAGAAGAAGTAGTGGTCTTGGTGCAGAAGTCAGCTCTGTTGATAGCCAGAGACAGTGCCTTACGGAAATCGGTGTAAGTCAGCAGAGCCTTGTTCTTGCCAGCTTCCTGACGGCTTACCAGTGCGTCCTTGTTGGACTGCAGCTGCATAGAACCAACGAAATCGTCGGGAGTGAAGTAAGCACGGTCAGAGTGCTTGTATTCGTCAGCGATGGTAACATCGATGCCGATGCCGTCGATTTCACCAGCCAGGAACTTAGTCCAAGCAGAGGACCATTCCTTGATGGTGTCGCAAACGATGCGGTCAGTCTGGTACAGGCCCTGGTTAGCCAGAACGTTGTAGCCATACCAATACTCGTTGCGGTCCAGAACGTACTGCTTGCCGCCCTGGAAGTCAGTCAGCTTGTAGGGACCCCAAGAAGCGGTGGTCTCCTTGCTGGAGTTGTAGGTGGAAGTCCACAGAGTGCTGCCCTCAGCAGGAGCAACCTTGCAAGCCTCGTACAGGTCCTTCTTGACCAGAGGCAGGGAGGACATATTGTAAGCAGCCTGGTAAGACAGAGAACCGTCTTCCTTCAGCAGGGGCAGAGCCTTCTCGAGAACGAGAACGATCTCATAATCAGTGTCGCCAACGAAGATACCGACGTCAGCAAAGTCAACAACGGGGAAGGTGTACTCAGCCAGGAAGAAGTGCAGCTCTTCGTTGGGCTCGGTCTGCCACCAGCCGATGAGAGCTTCCCAAGCGGCCTTCAGAGTCTCGTCAGCCTTGATTTCAGCCAGAGTCTTGCCTTCCATAGCGGCGGCAGTTTCAGCAGTGAAAGCAGTACCGGACAGGTAGTTGGTGATCAGGTAAGCTGCACACTTAACTGCATCGTAGGATGCGGGGAAGCCCATATAGCCTCTCATTGCGCACTCGCCAGCGTCGCCGGTGGAAGGTGCCAGAGTAAATACCAGCTTGTCGTCGATGTCAGCGCTGTAAACGCTGTAGGACAAGGTAGCGGGTTCCATTCTCTTGGAGCCCTGCTTCAGGTAGTTCTGAGCATTTACAATGATGGTAGCACCATTGTAGAAAGAGTCAGCACGATAGTTCATGAACAGGGGATCCAGCTGCTGCTTCATGGTGTACACGAAGTCTTCAGCCTTGATGGGAGTGCCATCGTCCCACTTCAGGTCCTCACGAAGAGTGATGGTGTAGGCGTAACCGGTCTTGGTTGCGTCCAGGCCCCAAGCTTCTGCATACTTAGCAGTGGAGTCTTCCAGCTTGGTAGCGGCTTCGTACTTCATAACGAACTCACCGGGGATAATGTTGCCGTGGTCGTCAGTAGCGAAGTCGTAGGAGTAGAAAGAACTGCCAATGTAGCTCATGATCTGAGTGTCATTGTTGTCCTGATAGGTCAGTTCATTCCAGTTGGAGGGGGACAGTGCGGTGTAGGTTCTGTAAGTGTATGTGCCAGCCATGTACTTGGTGTAATCAGTACCGCCAGGCAGGATCACCAACAGAGCAATTGCTACTACTAAAACGAGAGCAATCGCGCCAATGATAATTTTCTTTTTCATAGTAGTATTCCTTTTCCTTTCTAAAAAGTATTACTACGAAATTATAACACCCAACCTCCCAATAAGTCAACCCCATTTGTAGAAGATTTTACACATATTTTTATAAATATGCACACTTTTCTCCTTTTCTATACACTTATAACAGAAAAAATATTCATTTTTTACTTGTTTTCCCCTGCTTTTCGCCAAAAAATCGTCTTTTTGCGAAAGACATTGCTCCGCACAGCATAGAAAAAACCATACATTATATAATATAATACTTGCATTTTAGGCTTCCATAGTGTATCCTATTTTCACAGGCAGCTTTCCGTGTTTCTGTATCAAACACGGACGGCTGCCTTTTCTCCCCAATCCTTCAAAGAAAGCGAGTTATCCTATGAAAAGAAAATACAGACTTTCCACCGCCTTGGACGTGGATGACCTTTTAATGGAATGTACTGCCTATGCCATTCGGCTGGCAAACGAGAAATACCAATTTGATCCCCCAATGACCATCTACGAAAAAGACCGTTGGGGCAAGCTTGGTACCCGGGCAGACAGCATTTATCCTTATTTTAATGACCCGGACTTTTACCGCACCCAACCTGTTTATGAAGGCGCAAAAGAATTCGTCCGTAAGCTCTCCCAAATGACAGAAGTCTATATCTGCACCGCCGTGCCCCCTCAGTTTATGGGTATCCGCGCCCAGCGGATCATGGAAGAATTCCCGGAAATCCCCCAAGATCACATTTATATGGGTGCACGAAAAGACAATATCCACACCGACATCCTATTTGACGACGCTATGCACAACATCTTAAGTTCCGGCGCAAAATATCCTATCTTGATGCGTCGCCCCTGGAATCAGGAAGCCACAGGTATGCTGGCAGTCAACAACTACGATGAGTTTCTCAAGCTTGTGGAGGTAATTGCAGAAAGCTATTCTCCGGCCACCGGTGCACTTGCCCCAGAGGATCCGGACATTGTGGTGCTGGTAGGCCCCTCCGGCAGCGGCAAATCTAAAATCGCCACCAGGCTTTTGGGCAAAACCGATGATTTCGAAAAACTGGTCAGCTACACCACCAACGACCCAACTGCCGTAGAGGAAAATCGGTGGTACAACTATGTGTCCCTGGAAGATTTCCGCAATATGTGCGACAGCGGCGAAATGCTGCAATCCACTATGTATGCCGGCCACGGCTACGGCTCCAAGCGGGGTGATGTGGAGAAAATCCTGGCAAAAGGCAAACGGGTATTGACCACCATGGACATTTGCGGCGCTATGTCCCTGAAAACTTACTTTAAAAATGTAACCGCCATCTATATTAAGCGAGATAAAAAAGCGCTGATGGCAAATATCCTGCGGAAAAATTCTTCTATCGAGGACAAAGTCAACCGTCTTAGCGCCATCGACTACGAGGAGAAAAATGCAGGCATCTGCGACTATGTGGTAGATTTTGACAATTACGACGATGCCGTGCGGCAAATCTGCGATATTTTGCAAATCCCTCTTAGTTAGCAAAACGCCCCCGATCACTTTGGTGTGATTGGGGGCGTCCGCTTATTGATTAGTCTGCAAGATGAAAGGCCTTTTTCAAGTCCTCTACTTCTTCGTCTGTGATTCGATCCACCTTGCCAAGTGCGCCGGCATTTATCAGAGAATGTGCTGTGGCCTCCAAGACCTCCAGCCTGTCAAATGCCTGCAGCAAACTGTTGCCGGTGACAACGACGCAGTTGTTTTCCACCATTAGTGCAGGATGGGCTGCACTAAACTCTCCGGAAACGGCCGTATGGTCATAAATTTTACTGTAAGGCAGCTTCTTAATATCCCGAAGCAAAATATAGCTTTCCGGAATGGTTCTGGGATCAAAGCCACTGTCTGTAATGGCAAAAGCCATAGCGTGCAGAGGGTGCGCCTGCAAAATCGCACGGATTTCCGGATGCTCCCTGTAAATAGTTTCGTGTACCTGTACAGCGCGAGAAGGTGTTTTTCCCATTTCCTTCATGCCGCCCTTTACACGGACAAGATCATCCTCTCCCAGATATGCCCGATCCTGGCCGAAAGGTGTAATCAGGAAGCTATCGTCCGCCAAACGAACGGAATAGGTGCCATGTGTTGCGGTAAACAGACCCTGTCGGTAGGAGCGTCGGATCAAAGTGATCATATCCCGCCGGGCAGACAGCTCCTCAGAAGTAAATGTACGAGGGATAAAGTCGTCCAGTTTGGTATGGTGATTGGTAACCGCAAGACGATGATCTTCCTCGCTCAGAGATTTGATATTGCCGATTCTTGTGGCCTGGATCTCCAAATCTGCCGCAAAATTCAGCGTCTCAAAACGCTGGAAAGCAGTAAACATATCCACAGCGCCGATGCAAACGCCATGATTTTCCAAAATAGCGATATCACAACCCTCTGCAAACACAGCACCGATCTTGTCACCCAAATCCTCGCTGCCGGGCACCCCGTAAACAGCAATCTTTGCATCTTGACAAATACGGCGAATAGAGGGGATCAAGTCTAAGTTAGGAATCCGGCTGGCAATAGAAAATGCCACCAATGCGGGAGGATGGGCATGAAGCACCGCCTTCAAATCCGGACGCATCTTGTAAACCGATGCGTGGAAAGGAAATTCAGAAGACGGTTTGTGGGGGCCAACCACAGTGCCATCAGGCTTGACACAAATAATATCGTTTCGTGTCAGAGTTCCTTTGTCCACACCGGCAGGTGTGATCCAGATATTGCCCTCATTGTCCATAATCGATAAGTTGCCACCGGAGGTGGTGGTCAGACCCTTATCGTAAATGCGCTGCATAAACATAACAAGCTGATCTGCAGGATGAATGTAATTGATATTCATATATACCTCCTTTACCCATATAGGGAATTTTCGGGTTGGCGACCATTGCGGACGCCAACCCCTTATTTTTGTTATTTCTTGCCTGCCAAAGACTTGCGGTATTTCTCGCTTTCCCAGTTGGCAATAAAATTCTTAGCCGCTTCGCCCATAGTGGACAGAGGATGACCTGCAGCCTTAATGTGGTTAATGACAAAGACAACCGCCGTCAATGTTTCCGCCAAAACCTGCGCCTTTTTGCCATCCATACGCATAAGCACCTTGCCGGAATCAGAGTAAGCAACACACTGTCCTTCCTCTACAACTTCCTTGTCCATAGAGAATGTACCGATAAGGAACACCATCTGGTCAGGGTACAGAGGCTGCTCCAGCAGGAACTGCTCAGTATATGCGCCGCCTGCAAGAGCTTCGGTCAAATAAGGTGTATCCGCCTCATACAGACCCGGTTCGATCTCCCGAATGGAAACCTTGGGGAAAGCGTCACCTGTAATGCCAAAGGCCTTGGCAAGACGCTCGTTGGCATCTGCGTGGAGTGCAAGAACTGTATCCGGATCATCGTCGTGAGCGATAATGCCGTGGTTTTGCATAATGATAATGCCGGGAACTTTGCCCGTTTCTGCCTCTACTCGCTTCATCTCATTGCGAATGGCAAAGGTCAGGTTTGCGCCGGGGTCTACGTAAGGTACCATACCCCAGGAATAGTCTGCGCCTGCAAAAGCGGCGGCGCACAGCTCCTTACAATTGACGGAGCAGGCGGCCAGATTGGCATAGACACTGTGGGTGTGTACAACAAAGGTCTTTAAAATGGAGTGGAAACCAGCTTCCACAGAAGGACGCAACTGTTGGAGTCCTTCAATGACCTTGACAGATTCCTTCGCCTTATTGGAACCGGCAGTCTCCACATTTTCAAACTGCTCCGGCTCACTTGTGAGATAAAACTCCCGTACGGCTGCACCGTCCAGAACCGCATAGGCGCTGTTAGGTGTGATATCGCTCAGGCAAAAACCGGAAGCCTTAATGGCCATCAGGCCACCAGCAAGCTTAACAGAGGTATTTCCGCCACCGCCCTGAACGTAGTCAGCACGGCCGCCGGCAATGCCGGAAACTCTGGCGAAAGCCTCTAAAAGTTTGGCATTTTCTTTAAAAAACATCTTTTCCCCTCCGTAATCAAGCACGCTTTGCCAGGACTTCTTCTTCGTAAGCCTTCACAGTGGCAAACCATTCGCCATCGGCAGGTGCGCCGCAGACACGGCAGTATTCGTTCCAAATCTCACCAAAGGGCATCATCTTGAGTTCTTCGGAAACGACCATCAGCTCTGTCCAGTTACCTGCATCCTGCATAGCTGTCAGATCAGGTGTACACAACGCCATCAGCAGCGCCTTCTGTACATTACGGAAGCCTACTGTCCAAGCAGAAATACGGTTGATGGAAGCATCGAAGTAGTCCAGCGCCAGCTTAACGCTGCCCTCAAGTCCGCCGCAGCGTACGATTTCCTTACACAGTTCCTTTGTCTCGTCGTCCAGAAGTACAACGTGATCGGAGTCCCAACGGATAGGACGGGTAATGTGCAAAGCGATTTCCGGGAAGAATGCCAGCAGCGCAGGAATCTTATCAGAAACAACTTCTGTGGGGTGGTAGTGACCGTTATCCATCAGAGGAATGCAGCGTTCTTTGTTAACAGCGGCATAGCTGAGCGCAAACTCAGCAGAGCCAACGGTATAGGCTTCTACGCCAATACCAAAAACCTTGCTCTCTACGCAGGGTTTTACCTTGTTAAAGTCAAAAGGCTCGGACAAAATCGCATCGATAGATTCCTTATAGCGGACACGAGGGCCCATACGGTCAGCAGGGATGTCCTTGAAGCCGTCACCGGTCCAGATGTTCATAATACAGGGCTGGCCAAGCTCCTCTGCCAAATAATTGGAGATACGAATACAGGCCTTGCCGTGCTCGATCCAGAAATTGCGGATTTCCGGGTCAGGGTGAGACAGGGTCAGGCCGTTTGCCTTGGGGTGAGAGAAGAAGGTGGGGTTAAAGTCACAACCCAGGCCTCTCTCCTTGCAGAAATCCACCCACTTTTGGAAGTGCTTGGGCTCTAACTTATCACGATCCGCCCAATCGCCATCTTCAAAAATAGCATAGCAGGCGTGGAGATTCATCTTCTTTGTGCCGGGGCAAAGCTTAAGTACCATATCCAGGTCTGCCATCAGCTCCTCAGGCGTTCTGGCGCGGCCGGGGTAGTTACCGGTAGTCTGAATACCACCGGTCAAAGGCTTGGTGGGGTCGGTATCAAAGCCACGAACATCGTCACCCTGCCAGCAGTGCAGCGCCAGGGGAACATTTTTCAGTTTTGCAATGGCAGCATCGGTATCTACACCCAATGCGGCATATTTTGCTTTCGCTTCTAAATAACTCATTTGTCTGCCTCCATTTGTATTTTCAGATTGCCCAAGGCGGTAGCCTCAATAGGCAAAGCAACGACCTGCTTGCCGGTGGTTTCCTGTGTCAGGCGGTTTAAGAAACCATTTTTTGCACCGCCGCCCACAATGTACAGCTTTTCATATTTTTTACCGGTGTTTGCTTCCATTTCATCAATTGCCTGCTTATAGCTGTTTGCCAAAGAACGATAGGCGCAACGGAAATAGTCACCAATCGCAGAAAGGGCGCCATTGGTTGCCTCGTCAAAAGCAGCCTTCATGCTCTTGGGCGCTAAGAACTCCTGAGCATTGGCGTCGATCAGCGCTTCGCACTTGCTTTCTTCCGCCATCTTGACAATTTCGGGGAACTTTATATCGGGGCAAAGTTCTCTCTGCAGCTCATTTACCAGCCACATACCCATAATGTTTTTCTGATAACGGTTGTAGCCTACGCCACCTTCGTTGGAATAGTTGGCTTTTTCACTTCCGGCATCGGTAATGGGCTTGGGAGTCTTTACGCCCAATAAGCTCCAAGTGCCGGAGGAAATGTAAGGATGGTTGCCCTCCATAGGAATACCCTCAACAGCAGAGCCGGTATCGTGGGTTGCGCAAAGCACGCACTTTATGCCCATATATTCACCGGTAACTGTACCGGGATTGCAAGGTGTGGGGAACAGCACCTTGGGATAACCCAAAGCTTCTATAAGCTCCATATCAAATTCACCGGTCTGGGCATTGACCAAACCTGTGGTCGTTGCTTCCGTATACTCCCGTGCCTTCACACCGGAAAGCTTCCAAAGCAAATATTCCGGCATCATCAGCATATCTGTAACGCCTTCCAGACGACCGTGCACCTTGTCGTCATAGAGCTGATAGATGGTAGTAAAGGGCTGGAACTGGCAGCCGGTATGGGCATATAACTTAGAAAACGGAACAAGGTTATGTACCTGAGGAATCACCGCCTCTGTCCGGTTGTCGCGATAAGCATAAACAGGCAGGATTTCCTCATCGCCCTTAAGCAGCACATAGTCCACGCCCCAAGTGTCGATAGACAGACTTTCAATCTGGGGATATTCTGCCTTTGCGATCTCGATACCCTCTTTTACATATTTCACCAAGCCCTCAATGTCCCAGACGAGATGTCCGTCCTGTTCGTGAACGCCATTGGGAAACCGGAAAACCTCTTTGGTTTGGATTGCACCATTTTCCTGCCAACCAACGATGTGACGGCCGGAAGATGCACCGATATCAATTGCCAAATAATAACGCATATGTATGCCTCCTCTTTTATTTGAAATCTAAGATTTTGTAAAATATTGCTCTTATATAATTAGCCATCTTTATTATATCGTAAATCCAGAAAAAGTAAATAGGACTTTATAATTTTCGTAGCCATTTTATTATCATTCATCTTCGTCCTGAGCCTTCAAAGAAAAATATGCCGCTGGCATATTTCATTTGATCCCTTGAAATCCCTCTCAAACAAAGCACAAAAAAAGACACACCAAATGGTGTGTCTTTTTTTGTGTGAAAGAACAGTAAAAAGGTGTGTAAGATAGATAAAAACAGTAAAAAGCACACCAAAAAGGTACTCGCTAAATTGGAATTTAGCGACCAGTGCCCGCTGACAATGCGTGCTCGGTGCGGCGAGTCTCGTTACTGCTCTGACCCGCTCGGTATCGTTACTACAGAGCAGTTAGACAAATTGGAATTTACTGCAGTGTTACATCAATGGATTGTAAGTAATCCATCAGCAATTCTCGCTCTGCTATATAACCATAATATACAACCTTGCCATAAATAATTTTCTTTTCATCCTCTGCAGATTTAAAGCGAATATACACACTTGTGAAAGGTTTTTTGTAACGGCAGAATGTCATATACGGGATTTTGTTACTACATTTCATCGACTTAGGACATATCAATATACCAGGTCCGCTAATGTCGCTATCATAGAATTTGAAATGCTTAACTTCACATAGTTGTACCTTTAAATCGCACCAGTTATAGCTTTTTACACATTTTCCAATAGAAAATGTGCACCCTTCACGCTCAATTGTGATTGTTCTATATAAATAAAGCAAATCTCTTATTAACACAATGCTTAATACTACATTCACTATCAGAATCATGATGACAAAGAATAATTCAAATTCACATACAAACAACAATCCAATTTCGCACAATGCGATTACAATGGAAAATCCGATAATAGAGCCCACATCATCCTTACATGGTTTTATTTGCATGATTCATCATCCTTTCGTCAAATTCTTATTTATCGGTGAGTTTATTATATCACGCTTTCAGAGATACATCAAGGCGTAAGCCTTGTATATCATCAATTTCGTAGAAATTGCATATCATCAACACGAAGTGTTGTATATCATCAAGCCGCAGGGAAAATGCACGCTGACGCGCGATGAGATACAGCCCCGCAGGAGCTGATGATATGCACCGCACTTCGCGCGGCGATGATATACCAAGCCTGCGGCTTGGATAAACAAAAAAGGAACTTTTGGCAGACAAAAGTTCCTTTTTTGTTGGCGGAGTGAGAGGGATTTGAACCCTCGCGCGGCTTTAAGACCGCCTACTCCCTTAGCAGGGGAGCCCCTTCGGCCTCTTGGGTATCACTCCGAATCCATAAGCTTTTTCAGTTGCTCCGCTATTTTAGCACGGTACTACCCGTTTGTCAAGGGCAAAAACTCCGCAGGAACATCCTGCGGAGTTTATAATTTATCCGGGAAAAACATTGGTCACCCATAACAGTAAGGGCAGCAGCAAAGAGAACACGCTGACCAGCCACGGATAGAGCACTTTTCTCGAAATAAACATCATCAAAAGGCATCCTGCAGTTACCAAAAGCGGAACAAACACCGCCACATTCCGTTCGATCATCATCGCATATTCGCCACTTGCCTGCATATTGATACCTACGTATGGCGGCAGGCGGTGTAAATTCTGCAAAGCCAGCTTAACGGCCGCTACCACCACAGGGATCGCAAGAATGACACTGCGCAGCTTATAGATCCACTGCCCAATGACACGCAATACAGCGCCAATCTTCTTTAATTGTTCCATTTTTTCTTCCGCAATGGCAATTTTTCTCTTTTCCATCAGGATACCCACCCTTTCAAAGTGAATGTATCATAACATATTTTCTTTTTCTATGCAAGTAGTTGGCAAGAGGATTTATAAAGTACTATTTATTGGACATTTCATTTCTTAAGATAATGTCACAAACAACATTTAAGGAGGATTTCCCTATGCTTACATCTGCAATTTGTCGCTATCTGGACAGCCCCGTTGTTCCTCGCCCCAATGCCGCCACTCGCCGTCAGCTTTTGCACAAGCTCATCGACCATCTACTCATTATGGCCATTTGCGCAGGTGTGGCTGCATGTGCTGTGTTTCTCACCCTTTTCGTTTGATGTTTTCCTTGTACAGCGCCACAAGGCCTTTGGTCAACAGATCCTTATCGTAAATCATTTCTCTGCGGCAGAGGGGTGTCACGAATTTGGCAATACCGCCGGTTACGATCACCGTTGTTTTATAGCCTAATTCTTCTTCCATACGCTCGATCATTCCATCGATCATACAGGCAGTGCCCATCATAATACCGGAACGCATAGCATCCACCGTGTTTCTGCCGATGGCACGTTTGGGCTGATCCAGCTGAAGTCCGGGCAAAAGTGCCGTCCTGTCTGTCAGCGCATCCATAGAAATTTTCACGCCCGGGATAATACAGCCGCCAATATAAGAGCCATTTTTGTCCAGCACGGAAATCGTGGTGGCTGTGCCCATATCGATAACCGTCATTGGCGGTTTGTACTCCCGCAAAGCAGCTACGCTGCCCACTACCAGATCTGCGCCGGTCTGACCGGGGTTTTCCAAAAGAATGTTAAGCCCCGTTTTCAATCCCGGGCCTACCACCAGAGCTGTCTTTCCGGTGAGCTTTTTAATGGCCGTCTGGAAGGAATTGAGCACCTGGGGAACAACGGAAGCAATAATTGCTCCCTCTACCTCTTCCGCCCGAAAGCCATAAACATCCATCAAACTCTTTACATCCAAGCAGTATTCGTCCGATGTTTTTGTAGGGTCTGTCCGAAGCCGTGCCTCAAACAAAATTTTGTCGTCACGAACACCGCCAATTACAATATTGGAATTTCCAATATCCACTGTCAGGATCATATCATTTCCTCCAAATCCGTACTCGTTATGAGATAGCAGGCTTTAATCTCTCCCTGCTGTGTTTCGATTACACCTGCGCTGCCGCCGAAAGAACCGCAGGCACCGGGATTTAACACCCACATTCCATCGGGCAGCAACCGGCAATCCGCAATATGGGTATGCCCGTATAGCACCGCCTGCGCATTGTTCCTCGCTCCATCTGCAATGAGTAGTCCTGTGGTGATTTTTGCATTATGCTTGTGCCCATGGGTCATAAAAAGCCGTACGCCGCACACATCGTAGCATAATACCTCCGGCATCGCCCGAAGCATTCGGTATCTGTCGCAGTTGCCCGGCACAGCATGGACGGGAATATGGGGATTTTCCCCGGCAAGCACCTGCCCGTCTTCAAAATAATCTCCCAGATGCACGATGGCATCCGGTTTTGTTTTTTCTACGCACCTGCGCATAAAACTAAGGCCGGCATGGGAATCGGAAAGCACAAGAATCTTCACCTTTCACCAACTCCCTTCTGCGTGCATATAGTAGTTATTGTAAAGACTATTATAGCAGGTATTTTGACAGGAGGCAATAAAATGGAGAAAAAATCTCAGGAATTTTCCATGAAGGAAGCCTTGCGCTTAGCCAAATCCCCGGCCGGACAGCAGCTCCAGCAGCTTCTGCAGCAGGCCGATCAGGAAACCCTCAACAGCGCCATAGCCCAGGCCAAGCAAGGAAATTACGAGGAGGCCACCAAGCAGATCCGTGCCCTTATGTCCTCTCCCCAAGCCCAGGCATTGCTGAAAGAATTGGAGAAATAAAATGGCAGGCTTGGAAGAACAGCTAAATGCTGTGCTCAGCAATCCCCAAATGATGCAGCAAATTATGGCCATGGCCCAAAATTTTGCCCCACCTGCGGAAAGTCCCCCGCCGCCGCTTTCGCAACCTGCCGCCAATTTTCCGGCAATTGACCCCGGAATGCTACAAAAACTGGGCGGTTTTATGTCACAGCAAAGTGGCATAGACAAAAATGCCGCGGGATTGCTCAAGGCGCTTCGCCCTTATATAGGCAATCACCGGATCACAAAACTGGAAAAAGCAATGCAGGCAGCCAAAATGGCACGGCTTGCTACAAGTCTGTTTGATAATAAAGGGTTAGGCAGGTGAAGCTATGTATAACCGTTATACCCCTCTATCCGACGGTTCATACCGTCGAGACAAAATGCCGGATCATATTGCGCATCCTCCTTCACCCCCGCAAACCCATCGGCCATCAGCGCCGCCCCCTCCGCCGCCACCTTGCCCTGATGCGGAAACACCCCCCTGTTCCCCTCCAGAAAATCCACCCAGCCCTCCCGTTCGCTGCGAAAAACGCCCGGAGGGCATCACATCCTTTTTGCGGCCGCCTATGCCATCCAAATTTGGCACCGGCGTCCCTCTCCTCCTT
>JAZKXS010000125.1:0-8204 GCA_045611745.1 Faecousia sp. | reverse complement strand
CTGCGAAAATACTGTATTATCTTACGATCGCATACTCAATGCCAAGAACCTGCGCGATCTTTGCAATTGTATCAGCGTGATGGCCGACACCCAAAGCATAGTGGTGGGTAGGACCTTCCATAACCCATTTCTTAATGAACTCCCGTGTGGTGGGTTCGAAGAAGCCTCTGGTATTGGTGTTTCCTGTGGGAGGAATGGGTCCCTTCTTGGAATAACCCTCACCGATTACAAATTTATACTGGCCGTTCGCATTTTGCGTAATGCCGAGCATCGTAATGGGGCCTTCCTTGATTTTGAATTCCACAGATGCGCCGTTGCCGGGCTTGCCGTGGAATTTGGTAAGGCTGCGCAAAATAGGCTTGCCATCGGCAATCGCAATATGGTGAGGACCATCATGTCCAACCAAAATAAAGTCCTCATTAAAATCAAAGGGGTGGAATTCTGCAAAGCTGCCGCCGATGTTCAGTCTGTCCATAATCAGCATAGCAATGCAGGTCTTTAAGTCAAACTCGCCGCACATGGGGATACCTTGGGCATTGAGAATGGAGTTTCCTACGATGAAAGATGTGGCTACTTCACGCTGGATAGAACCGTCCATTCCCTCGTAATAATAAGCAAGACCTGTCAGATGGTATTTGTCAACAAAACGATCCAGTGCAGCTGCACCGTGGGCCGCTTTTTCCAAATCCTCCGGAGTTAATTTTCTGGTAACCGGGTCGCTCTTGGGGTCAGGAGTTTCAAACTCCTGCAAAATCAGTTCTTTTTTGGCTTCAATTTCTTCAGGAGTGACCTTCTGGTACTCTCTGACCACATCGTCAATTTCCAGCAGCGGCACGTGCAGGCCAAAGGCTGCAGAGGCCGCAGTGGGATCGGCGTGCATATCGTACATAGACTCCAGAACATGACCCATCAGACCAATCCGTGCGCCCTTTAAGTCGTGCAAAACCTTCGCAATCTCACACCACTGGCTCAGCTCTTTTTGCGCCTGGGCATCCTCATACAGATGTCCAATAATGACGTCGGTAATCGGCTTTTTCAGGCGGATTGCAACACCGGTAAATTCCGGAACAGAGCAAATGTTGTCGTTCTCCAACTGCATAAATGTGGAAGCCTTTGTATAATCCAAGCCCTTTCGAGGTTGCAGCGCCAGCAGAATAATGGGGGCAGATGTATTCTGAACGATCGGGGCAAATACAGAGGATGTGGCATATGTAATCATATTGCAAATGATCAGATCCACTTTGTCCGCATTGATGCGATCGGCAGTTTCAAACGCGACTGCGTTGGAGCCAATAATGCCGTAGTCCAAAACTGTAACATCGTTGTTTTTAACCAACTCCACAGTCTCTGCGTGGTAATGATTCAGAGATTCCTCCAATCCCTCAAACTGTGCAAAATACACCTCGTGAATTACTGAGAAAAATGCAACTCTCGCTGTCCGTGCTTTTTTACGTGTAATCATAAAAAATATCGCTCCTTTTGTTAATTTTAAGCATTTTTTCTTGATTATACTACCGCATTGCTGTATAATCAACGCATAAAATATTTGTGTTTTAGCACAAAATAAAGATAGGTGATCAACTTGCATCTGGAAGACATTCGCCCCTTTGCCCGTTTTGTAAGGCACCTGGAGATCAGCGAAAGCTCAACTTTTCCTGCATTTTTGCCAATGGATGCCCGTCTATTCTATACCCTAAGCGGTTGTGGACAAATTTTAGTCGACGGTCAGATTTTCACAATGCCCGTAGGCAGTGCTTTTTATATCAACGCAAAATGTGCCTATCAGATTCTCCCATCTAACGTCGTATATTTGGCAGTCAACTTTGATTTTACCTTTGATCAAGCTATGCTGGATATCCCCATTCCCCCGCTGAACGCCGGCAACGCCTGTAGCATTGCCCACGCAGATCTCCTAAAATTTCAAAATGCGCCTTGCTTTGATACATATTGCTTTTTCCCCCACGCCTATGCATTGCAGCAAGCCTTTCTCAATCTGGAGCAGGAATACATCAACAAAATGATCTTCCACAAACAAGCCTGTTCCTATATTCTGGCTTCTATATTGACGCAGCTTGCCCGACTCTCTGAACAACGGCAATCCAAGGAAGACCTCCTTGATATAACCCAAATCATAACCTATATTCAGGATCACTATGCCGAACCGCTGGATAACCAAAGAATTTCGGAGCACTTTCATTTTCATTCCAATTATATCAGCAGTGAATTTAAGCGTAATATTGGAAAATCTTTGCACCAATACGTGCTGGAAACACGTATGCTCAATGCCGCAGCCCTGATTGAAGCCGGACACCGAGACATTGCCGTCATTGCCAGCCGCACAGGTTTTTCTGACCCAAATTATTTTGCACGGTATTTTAAAAAGATCTTTAACCTTACACCTTCCCAATACATACGAAATTATAAGCTATAAAAAACACCCGGTATTCAAGACGAATACCGGGTGTTTTTATGGTACGAGCGGAGACAACAGATTTAAATACAGCCATCAACGCTATACCCTATGCGTTTGTAATTCATTTGACTTAAATCGTTCCGGTCACAACCAGGGTAGCAATTCCCGGATTTGTTGTATATGCGCCGGTAACAGGATCCTGGCTATAGGTCGCGGCAGGTACGAGGATCTGACCGGGAACTGTTGTAAACAAGCCCGTGGCTTCGTTGTAATTGTACTGCACACCCTGTGTCCAGGCTATGCCGTCAAAGGTAACCGTCAAAGCCGTTAGGATTGGATCAAAAGTATCGGTGATGGCTGCGTTGTCCGTAGCGACGACGGCCTGATTGCCAGTGTTCTGGATCACAAAGGTATAGGTGACCCGGTCATTGTCTACTACCTGCGCTGGCGTGATGGATTTAGAAATGGTCAAATCCGGCTGGGGCTCAGCTGTGACCGTTTCCGTTGCGGTGATGGGTGCGCTCAAGCCATCACCGATCACTGTGACGGTGTTGTTGATGACGCCGTCCACCGTAGGATCCGCATATTCATTTGCCCGGGCCTGATATACCAATACCACATCACCACCTGCCGGCACGGTAACGCCAGAGATTACCAGGGGCGGCCCTGCCACCACCGCAGGAGCAGCCTGGGGTATGCCGTTGGTAAACTGGGCCACAGATCCGACCTCATAGGTCAGCGGATAAACTGTTGTTCCGTTGAAATCATATCCGCCAAGGTTGTCTGTAACCGCCAAATCAGTCAGCGGCGCATTTCCGGTATTTCGCAGCGTGACAACATAGGTCACCAGTTGTCCGGGAGTATAACTTCCTTCCACCGCTGTTTTTGTTGCCACCAGCACATCCAAAATCTCGCCATATGCGATGTTGGAATTGGTGGTGTTTCCATTGTAGGTCAGCGTGGCTTGGTTTGTAAAAATCGCCATAATCTGCCTCCTAAGATATTATAACCGAGCTTCATTCTCGGTACACCATCTTATGCGCAACCGCGTAATTACGACACATTCTTCTTACACTGTAAAAAACGCAGATTTGTACGCCAAACGCACAGCCTATAGGGGTTGCAACCCTCTAATTTTATCAATATTCTGGGTAATCATTGCTTTTCCCCCATCTTCGCTGTATAATTTGATCTGTTTATAAGCGAAACGCTACCCAAAGGCTTTGACCTTATGTCCATTGCAAGGAAGTGAACCTATGAGAAAAATCAAAATCGCCCAGATCGGCATTAACTATTTAAGCCACAGTCTGCACATTTTTGACACACTGAAGTGGAATCCCGAGGTGTTTGAGGTGGCAGGCTATTGTCTGGTGGAGGACGAACGCAGCCTGGGGCAGCGCTGGCTCGGCCACATGGAAGGTTACCCAGAACTGACTCTGGAGCAGATCTTAAACGACCCCACCATCGAAGCTGTCACCGTGGAGACCGACGAGATCCACCTGAACAAATATGCCATTATGGCCGCCGAGGCCGGTAAACATATCCACATAGAAAAGCCGGGCAGCCAGGACCTGGCATCCTTCACCCGCCTCATTGATACGATGCGCCGCACCGGAAAGGTGTTGCACTTTGGCTATATGTATCGCTATCACCCCTATGTAAAGCAAGCCATAGACCGGGCAAAACAAGGCGAATTTGGCCATATTTATGCCGTAGAGGCGCTGATGAGTCGTTTGGACGATTGCGCTGATCGAGCTTGGTTAAAAGCCTTCAAGGGCGGCATGATGTTCTACCTAGGCTGCCACCTGATCGACATTGTAGTGCAGCTGCAGGGCATACCCACCCAGGTTGTGCCGCTGAATTACGCCACCGGCATTGGCGGCGTAGATGCCGAGGATTTTGGCTTTGCGCTGCTAAAGTATCCGGGCGCAGTTTCCCAGGTGCGTATGTGCGCCACAGAAATTGGCGGTGTGAAGCGCCGTCAGCTGGTGGTCTGCGGCGAGAAAGAGACTCTGGAGATCAATCCCTTGGAGTTACCCGTCACCGGCCCCCACTATTTGGTACGCGCCGATCAGCGCCATGCGACCTTGGATGCAGAGGGCAAAACCGTGCGGTTAGAGGAATCTCTCGAACCCTTCCCCCGGTATGACGAAATGCTGCTGAGCTTCGCCGCTATGGTACGCGGTGAGAAAGAGAACCCCTGGACGCTGGACTACGAGCTGGCGCTGTTCAAGATCATTCTGCGCTGCTGCGGTGTAGAATGTTAAATTGCGATTTCATTCAGCTGTTCTCTACTTGTATATCTCCAAAACCCTCAAAAAAGGACGGGCAGTTAATTTGAACTGCCCGTCCTTTTGGTTTCATTGTGTCACATTATCGATTGTTCATATAGTAGCGGAACGCATCATCCAATTCACCGTCTTTATGCATGGATAAAAGCGGCCTCTTTTTCAAGAGCACCCAGGCAGCAACGGTGAAAAAAGCAAGAAACAATTTAAATTTTTTCATTATAACAAACCCCAACATGGAAATTCAAAGGGCATTTGCAATTTTCTGTAAATTCTTAAATTGCTATCCTTTCGAGCCTCTATATTTCGCCGGGGTTAAGCCGGTAAATTTTTTGAATGTTTTTATAAAATGCGGAATATCGGTAAAGCCAACCATAGCCGCGATCTCGTTTATCGAGGCCGCATGGGAGCGCAACAGCTCCATGGCAATATTCAGACGATACTCTAAGAGGAAGGCATGGAGAGATTTACCGGTATTTTTTCTGAATACCCGGTTAATGTGCGAGGCATTAAAATGAAAGATTTCCGACATTGTTTCATAGGAAATATCTTCATCGTAATGATGCTGTATGTATTGAATAATATTTTGCGTAAGTATAAAACCCTTATTTCCATAAGGGTTATTTTTAATGTTTAATGCACGAACCATACTGATAATAACCGATTTTAATGTGGAAGAAAGCAGCTCATCACAGTAATCATCTCCCAGGAAGTATTCTGTGGTAAAAAGCTTCATTCGGGCCTCTAAAGGCGTTGCATCCTTTATAACGATCGGGGTATTTAATTCTGTGCAGTCCGAAAACACAATATTTTCCAAAATGTCAGAGGTGCGGAAGATATTGCTGTGAACCGGATGGAAGGATTTTTTGATATCTGCATGATTATGCGTATAGTCAAAATTGATGGCTATGTAATGGATGCCTTCTACACTGCCAATCTGCCATACATATTTCGTACCGGACTGAAAAAGAATTGCGCAGCCTTGCTTTAATTCATAAGCATTTCCTTCAATAATCATACTGCCATTTCCGGAAAGAATGTAAAATAACCTGCAATCTGAAGTTTGCAGCTCATTAAATACATCTGCTTTAACGTGTACAGTCAGAGTCGCAGTTACAGCTTTTCGCACGAATGGGTCAATGTCCTTTAGTAGCATAATGACTCTCCAATCTTAAACAGGCAAAATAATTGCAAGGATATTATAACAGGCATTCCTTTATATTGCAATCAAAATGCACGGAAAACACAATTTTAAGTCTCTTTTTCACATTTACCTAAATTGCTATAAAAAGTATTATCAATAGTAGGAAAGGGTGGTGGACTATGCGAAACATATGCATTGTAGGATATGGCGCAGTAGGCCCGGTTCACGCTGCCGCACTGGAAGGAATAAAAAATGTTCAGCTATATGCGGTATGTGATATTGATCCGCAGAAATTAAGCTTATGTCGAGATATGTACGGCTGCAAGGTTTTTTCAAGCTTTGACGAGATGCTTCTTGATGCCAATATCGATGCCGTGCATATATGTACACCACATTATTTACATACAGAAATGGCCGTTAAGGCTTTAGCTGCAGGAAAAGCCGTGGTTTTGGAAAAACCTGTAGGGATCAGCCTTGCTGAGGTCGAGGCGCTGCGTGCTGTTTCCAAAGAACAGGCAAACATCCCTCTGTGCGTTATGCTACAGAATCGCACCAATGCCTGTATTGTAAAATTAAAGGAACAGATCGCATGCCGGGATGTGGGCGCACTGCGAGGCATTATTGCAAATCTAAATTGGCACAGAGATGAAGCATATTATAAGCAGGATCCGTGGCGGGGCAAATGGCAGACAGAAGGCGGTGGTCTGCTCATTAACCAGGCTGTACATCTTGTAGATTTGATGCTGTATTTTGGAGGCGCTGTAAAAAAATACGAATCTGATATTCACAGATGGGGAATTTCCGGGATCGAAGTGGAAGATACAGCAAGTGCGATCGTGCAGTTTGAAAACGGCGCAAAAGGTGTTTTACACGCCACAAATTGTTATATAACGGACGAAGCATTCCAGTTGGAGCTGCGGTTTGAAAAAGCACATTTTCGTTATGCAGACGGCTTATTATATGACATTCTGAATGGGGATGCCGAAGTTCTTGCCAGAGACGAGAAATTGCAAATCGGAAAATCCTACTGGGGTTGCGGCCATCAGACGGTTATCCGGAATTTTTATGAAGGAAAAGAGTATCCGGGCATCCAGGACGCTTATGGCGCTATGAAGTTTGTTTTTGAAATTTATGACACAAAGAAACGCGAGATATAGGAAAGGATAAACGATGAACGGTATTGTAACAGATATTCAAAGATTTTCACTAAACGATGGTGCCGGTATTCGCACCACAGTGTTTTTAAAGGGCTGTAATATGAAATGTAGCTGGTGCCATAATCCAGAAACGATCTCAGCGCACAGCCAGTTGATGTTTTATGAAAACAAATGCATTGGATGCGGTAAATGTTTTCAGGCGTGCCCTCAAGGAGCGCACAAGATGGCATCCGGCAAGCACGTGATAGATCGCAACTTGTGTACCAATTGCGGCAAGTGTACGGAAATCTGTTATGCAGAAGCGCTTGTAATGTGCGGAAAGCTTATGAGTACGGACGATGTGATGAAGCAGGTCCGTCAGGACAAAGCATATTACGATGCATCCCATGGTGGCGTGACGATTTCCGGCGGAGAAGTGCTCTGCAACAGCGCATTTGCAGAGGAGCTGGCGGACAAATGTCACGCTGAGGGCATCGAAGTCGCCATTGAGACCAATTTAAGTATTCCGTTCGAAAAGGCAAATCGTCTGTTTGAAAAAGTGGACTTTATTATGTGTGACCTTAAAATTTTCGAGGATGCGCTTCATAAGGAGTATACCGGCATTTCCAACAAAGTGGTATTGGAGAATATAAAAAAGCTGGATGGGCTGAATAAACCGGTAATTGTAAGAACACCTTTGATCCCCGGCGTTACGGACACAAAAGAAAATATTAGCGCCATTGCGAAATACATAAAAGGCATGAAGAATTTACAGCGTTACGAGCTGTTGAATTTCAATCCCTTGGGAGAAGGAAAATACCGGAGCCTGGATAAAGAGAATGCTTTTGAAAAGGCGCGTCCCCTTTCCGAGGATGCCTTGACCGACATTGTAGCATGCCTTGAAGATGTAGGCGTAAGCTATAAAATTGTTTAAACGGCTCGTCTGAAATACAATTTTAGGAAAAGGAGTATCTATGAGTGCAATAAAATTTATCAACCAGTTTCCGGTAGAAGAAACCTTCGATTACGACAAACGAATTCAGCTTTTAAGAAAACGAAAAGTAGAACAGACCGAAGAAAAAGCCAGAAACGGCGGTGCCAATGAAGATGATTACGGTCTGATCGTACAAAATGAATTTCAATACAAATTAAAGCCTAATCATGAAAATGGCTCCATTTATGGATATAAGGCATGGACAGAAAACTATTGCGCCATTTTGGAC